>NZ_PJPV01000189.1 GCF_002864045.1 Endozoicomonas acroporae | reverse complement strand
AATTCCACTTTAATGCTCAGGGTATCGCCAACCTGCTGTGGGCCATGGCGAAACTGGTAGACAACAGGAAGGAGCAGACACCAGAATTCAAAGAGACCGTGGTCGCGCTGTTGCCCCACGTGAACATACAGAAAGCTCACTTTAAACCACAGGAAATCACCAACCTGCTATGGGCCATGGCGAAACTGGTAGACAACGGGCAGGAGCGGACACCAGAGCTCAAAAAGGCCGTGTCTGCGCTGTTGCCCCAAGTGAACGTACAAACAGCTAACTTTAAACCCCAGGAAATCGTCAACCTGCTCTGGGCCATGGCGAAACTGGTGGACAACGGGCAGGAGCGAACACCAGAACTCGAAGAGGCCGTGGCCGCACTTTTGCCCTACGTGAACGCACAGAAAGCTAATTTTAAACCACAGGGTATCACCAACCTGCTGTGGGCCATAGCGAAACTGGTGGACAACGGGCAGGAGCAGACACCAGAGTTCAACGAGGCCGTAGCCGTGCTTTTTCCCTTCGTGAACGCAAAGAAAGACCAATTTAATGCCCAGGGTATCGCCAACCTGCTGTGGGCCATGGCGAAACTGGTAGACAACGGGCAGGAGCAGACACCAGAGTTGAAAGAGGCCGTGGCCGTGCTGTTACCCCTCGTGAATGCACAGAAAAGCCAATTTATTCCTCAGCATATTGCCAACCTGCTGTGGGCCGTGGCGAAACTGGTGGACAAAGGGCAGGAGCATACACCAGAACTCAAAGAGGCCGTGGCCGCGCTGTTGCCACACATGAACGCACAGAAAGCTAACTTTAACCCACAGGAAATCGTCAACCTGCTGTGGGCCATGGCGAAACTGGTGGATAAAGGGCATGAGCGCGCACCAGAACTAAAAGTGGCTGTAGCCGTGTTGTTGCCCTACGTAAACGCACAGATAGCTAACTTTAAACCACGGGAAATCGCCAACCTGTTGTGGGCCATCGTGAAAGTGGTAGACAGCGAACTGGAGCAGACACCAGGGCTCAACGAGACTGTGGCAGCACTTTTGTCCCACGTGAAGGCGCAGAGAGCTAACTTTAAACCTCAGGGTCTCGCCAACCTGCTGTGGGCCATGGCCAAACTGATGGACAGTGAGCGGGAGCGGTCACTTGGGCTCAACGAGGCCGTGGCCGCGCTGTTGCCCTACCTGAACGCCAAGAAAGATCAACTTATCCCTCAGCATATCGCCAACCTGCTGTGGGCCATGGCGAAACTGGTGGACAACGGGCAGGAGCAGACACCAGGGTTCAAACAGACCGTGGCCGCACTGTTGCTCTTCGTGAACGCACAGAAAACCAACTTTAAACCTCAGGAAATCGCCAACCTGCTGTGGGCCATAGCGAAACTAGTAGACAACGGGCAGGAGCAGACACCAGAACTCAAAGAAGCCGTGGCCGCGCTGTTGTTCCTTGTGAACGCACAGAAAACCAACTTTACACCTCAGGGTATCACCAACCTGCTGTGGGCAATGGCGAAAATGGTGGACAACGGCAAGGAGCGGACAACAGTGTTCAATGAGGCCGTGCTCGGGCTGCTGCCCCAAGTGAACGCACAGAAAGCCAACTTTACAGCACAGGGTATCGCCAATCTGCTGTGGGCCATGGGGAAACTGTTGGACAACGGGCAGGAGCGGACAACAGAGTTCAATGAGGCCGTGCTCGGGCTGCTGCCTCACGTGAACCCACAGAGAGCTAACTTTAAACCACAGGAAATCGTCAATCTGCTCTGGGCCATGGCAAAACTGGTGGACAGCGGGCAAGAGCAGACACCAGAACTCAACGAGGCCATGACCGTGCTGTTGCACCACGTGAACGCACAGAAAGACCAATTTACTTCCCAGGGCATCGCCAACCTGCTGTGGGCCATGGCAAAAATGGGGGAACTCATTGAGCTGAACGTGGTTACCTCCACGTTCGAATCGCTTGTCTACCGAGTCAGTAACAACCCTCAGCTCTCTCAGCCAGACATATCGATGTCTCTCTGGGGAGTCATGGTATGCTGTGCCAGATTGTCTCTGGCCTCCAATACCAACAACATTAATGTGCTTGAAAAGCACATGAATGACCTGTTTACTCGCCTGGAAAATACATTCCCGGACAATGAACGTGATCAATCCATCCTTGCCCAGGCCGCCGTTTGGCTTGGCAGAACGTGTCCAGTCGTCCCCCATTACCCGACAAACATTTCAAAAACCCAGGTCGACTTCCGCGATCAACTCCAATCATGCATTCCATCTTTGCGGATTGAAGAAGAAAAGAATCTGAACTCATTACCTCCGGTTGACCTGCTACTGCCAGATCACAACATGGTGATTGAAATTCAGGGACCGTTTCATTACGTAGGTGGTGATTTCAAAACCAGGAAGGGTTCGACTCTGCTTAAAATAGCATTGTTGCAAAAATCAGGATTTGAGGTCATTGAAATTCCGATTACCATGCTCTTGAGTCAGGATTTAATGAAACCATGTATTGATCAAATAAAGACCAGGATAGGCATCCCGCCACAGGAGCACGGCTCTGTATCACTTAAAAGAAGCTGGGCAGATGCGACATACGTTACTGCTGATAACGGCAGGCAACCCTCAGATCACGGTTACTTGACTGTCGAAGAACATTCAGGGGAGCAAACAGGCAAACCAGGTAGAAAAAGGCAAAAAAACAGCCAGTAAGCTCTTCCCTACCGTCATGACTCAAGCACCATTTTCACATTTCAGGGAAGGAGTGCCAGCGTTGAACACTTGTTACCCATGCATCTCACCCCGGATGATTTGAAAATATCGAATTGGTGGCATCAGGAGTAGATGCGCATACTCAACCGTTTCGTCTATAGCCATTCCAGTAAAATGAACTTTTGAACAAAACAGCAGTCTGCTTCTCATATTTTCATGAATTAATGAAATATAATAATGGATAGAAGCTCTGCGGGTATCAGTGGTCAATACCCAAGATCAGGTAATGATGACAACCAACCGAAGGATCATGCCGCTTCTTCAAGCCGTGGGCGATATAGACATGCCACAGTCAGACAATGGTGCCATCCCCCCCGCACAGCCCCGGGGCGTAATGAATCTTACTATTCTTCTGCCGCCTGCTCTTTTCAACATCTACAGCGCCGTTCAGTAAACCGCACTCAGGATTTTAATAACCTCATCAAACAGGAAATAATGGATGTTCTGGTGAATCAATCTGATCGGATCGGTCAACGCTATGATGGGAGACATCACGGGCGATATGCCAGTTCAATTAAAAAATACACATCAGCTGCTAAAAGACCGTTAAATCGAGCTGAACAAAGCCAGCTGATACGTTTGCTGCAAAATTTTAAAGCAACACGAAGCTGGAATTGGCGAAGTCTGGCGACCACACTGCATTCATTTACTTCAGCGGGTGTTTTTACCCCTCATAACCCCATGGATGTGCGTGTCAAGCGTACTCAGGCTGCCTTATTGTCAACGCTACTTGATGCAATAATATTCAAGTGCAACCAGGCATCTCACGCCAGGGATATTGCTGCCCAGGGTGTTGCCAACCTGCTGTGGGCCTTGGCGAAACTGGTGGATAACGGGCAGGAGCAGACACCAACGTTCAACGGGGCCGTGGCCGCGCTATTGCCCCACGTGAACCCACAGAAAAAACAATTTATTCCTCAGCATATCGTCAACCTGCTGTGGGCCATGGCGAAACTGGCGGACTACGGACAGGAGCGGACACCAGAATTCAACGCAGTCGTGGCCGCGCTATTGCCCCACGTAAATGTGCAGAAAGCTAACTTTACCGCCCAGGGAATCGCCAACCTGCTGTGGGCCATGGCGAAGCTGGTAGACAACGGACAGGAGCAGGCACGAGGCTTCAAGGAAGCCCTGGCCACGCTTTTACCCCATGTGAACATACAGAAAGGCCAATTTATTCCGCAGCATACCACCAACCTGCTGTGGGCCATGGCGAAACTGGGTGAGTTCGTTGAGCTGAACCTGGCGACCTCTATGTTTGAATCGCTTGTTTACCGAATCAGTGAAAACCCTCAGCTCTCACAGCAAGACCTGTTGATGTCTCTCTGGGGAGTAATGGTTTGCTGTGCCAGATTGTCTCTGAACTCCAATAACAACAACTGGCTTGAAAAGCACATGGATGACTTGTTCACTCGTCTGGAAAATACATCGCCAGACAATGAAGAGGAACAATCCATCATTACCATGGCTGCCAGTTGGCTTGGCAGAACCTGTCCGATCGTTCGCCATTACCACACAAACATTTCAAAAACCCAAGCCGACTTCCACGATCAACTCCAATCATCTATTCCATCTTTGAAGATCGAAGAAGAAAAGAGGCTGAACTCATTACCCCGGTTGACCTGCTTCTGACAGATCACAACATTGTTATTGAAGTTCAGGGCCCTTCTCATTACGTGGGTGGTGATTTCAAAACCAGGACGGGTTCGACTCTGCTGAAAATCGCACTGTTGCAAAAAGCAGGATTTGAGGTCATTGAAATTCCGGTTAACAGGCTTTGGAATCAGGATTTAATGAAACAATACATTGATCAAATAAAGACCAGGATAGGCTTCCCGCCACAGGGGCATGGCTCTGTACCACTTAAAAGAAGTTGGGCAGATGCGGCATACGTTACTGCTGATGACAGGCAACCCTCAGATCATGGTTACTTGACCGCCGAAGAACATTCAAAGGAGCAAACCGGTAAACCGGCAAAAAGGAAGAAAACAAACAGCCAGTAATCGCCTTCCTCCCATCATGACTCAATAACCTTTTTCACATTCCGGGAAAGAATGCGGGTGTAGAACACTTGTTGCCTATGCATCTCGTCCCGGGTAACTTGAAAATAATGGATTGGTGGCATCAGGATTAGATGTGCTTCCCCAACCGTTTACGTTTACAAACATTCCAGCAAAATGAACTTCTGAAAAGAACCACACTCTGCTTTTTATATTTACATGAATTAATGAAATATAATTATGGATAGAAGCTCTGCTGGTATCAGTGGTCAATACACAAGATCAGATAATGATTACAACCGAACGAATGGCCATGCTACTTCTTCAAGGCGTGTGCAATATAGACATGGCCCAGTAAGACAGCGGGATAATCCCCTCCGCACTACCCCGGGGCGCAATGAATTTTACCATTCCTCTGCTGCACGCTCTTCTCAATATCTACTACGGCGTTCGGTAAACTCTGCTCAAGATTTTAATGCTCTCATCAAACGGGAAACAATGGCTGGTCTGGTGAGTACATCGGATCGTTTCGGTCATCGCTATGATGGGAGAAATCACGGTCAATATGCCAGCTCAATTAAAAAATACACGTCAGCTGCTAAAAGACCGTTAAATCGAACTGAACAAAGCCAGCTGATCAGTTTCCTGCAAAATTTTACCGCAACGCCAAGCTGGAATTGGCTAAGCCTGACGACAACATTTCACTCATTTACTTCAGCCGGTGTTTTTACCCCTCATAACCCCATGGATGAGCGTGTCAAGCGTACTCAGGCTGCCTTATTGTCAACGCTACTTGATGCAATAATATTCAAGTGCAACCAAAAACCTCACGCCAGGGATATTGATGCCCAGGGTGTCGCCAACCTGTTGTGGGCTATAGCGAAACTGGTGGACAATGGGCAAGAGCAGACACCAGAGCTCAACATGGCTGTGGCCGCGCTGATGTCACACGTGAGCGCACAGAAAGACCAATTTATTCCTCAGCATATTGCCAACCTGCTGTGGGCCATGGCAAAACTGGTGGACAACGGGCAGGAACAGACGCCAGAACTCAACGAGGCCGTGGCCGCGCTGTTGCCCCACGTGAACGCACAGAAAGCGAACTTTACACCACAGGAAATCACCAACCTGCTGTGGACCATGGCGAAACTGGTGGACAACGGGCAGGAGTGGACACCGGCTCTCAAAGAGACCATGGCCACACTGTTACACCAAGTGAGCGCACAGAAAAACCAATTTATTCCTCAGCATATTGCCAACCTGCTGTGGGCCATAGCGAAACTGGTGGACAATGGGCAGGAGCAGACACCAGAGCTCAACGAAGCCGTAGCCGCGCTGTTACCACACGTGAACGCACAGAAAGCTAACTTTACACCACAGGGTATTGCCAACCTGGTTTGGGCCATGGCGAAACTGGTGGGCAGCGGGCGGGAGCGGGCACCAGGGCTCAAAGAGGCAGTGGCCGCACTGTTGCCCCAAGTGAACGCACAGAAAGCTGACTTTACACCACAGGCTATCGCCAACCTGCTTTGGGCCATGGCGAAACTGGTGAACAACGGCCAGGAGCAGACACCAGGGCTCAAAGAGTCCTTGGCCGCGTTGTTGCCCCACGTGAACGCACAAAAAGCCCACTTTAAACCACAGGAAATCGCTAACCTGCTGTGGGCCTTAGCGAAACTGGTAGACAACGGGCAGAAACGGACACCAGTACTCAAAAAGGCTATGGTCGCCCTGCTACCCCACGTGAACATTCAGAAAGCTCACTTTAAACCACAGGAAATCGCTAACCTGCTGTGGGCCTTAGCAAAACTGGTGGACAACGGTCAGGAGCGGATACCAAAGCTCAACGAGGCCGTGGCCGCGCTGTTGCCCCACGTCAACGCACAGAAAGACCAATTTATTCCCCTGCATATCGCCAACCTGCTGTGGGCCATGGCGAAACTGATGGACAACGGGCTGGAGCAGACACCAGAACTCAACGAGACCGTGGCCGCGCTGTTGACTCAGGTGAACGCAAACAAAGACCAATTTATTCCCCAGAATATCGCCAACCTGCTGTGGGCCATGGCGAAACTGGGCGAACTCATTGAGCTGGACGTGGCAACATCCACGTTCAAATCGCTGGTCTACCAAATCAGTGGTAATACTCAGTTCTCTCAGCAAGAGGTATTGATGTCCCTCTGGGGAGTAATGGTATGCTGTGCCAGGTTGTTTCTGGTGTCCAATGCCAATAAAAATCACGTGTTTGAAAAGCACATTGATGACCTGTTTACCCGTCTGGAAATTACATTCCTGCACAATGAAGAGGATCAACGCACCATTGCCCAAGCCGCAAGTTGGCTTGGCAGAGCGTGTCCGGTCATCCCCCATTACCAGACAATCGTTTCAAAACGTCAATCCGACTTCCGCAATCAACTCCAATCATGCTTTCCCTCTTTGCAGATTGAAGAAGAAAAGAGTCTGAACTCATTGCCTCCGGTTGACCTGCTACTGCCAGATCACAACATGGTGATTGAAGTTCAGGGTCCTTCACATTATGTGGGTGGTGATTTCAAAACCAGGAATGGTTCGACTCTGCTGAAAATCGCACTGTTGCAAAAAGCAGGATTTGAGGTCATTGAAATTCCGGTTAACAGGCTTTGCAATCAGGATTTAATGAAACCATACATTGATCAAATAAAGACCAGGATAGGCTTCCAACCACCGGGGCATGGCTCTGTATCACTTAAAAGAAGGCGGGCAGATGCGGCATACGTTACTGCTGATAAAGGCAGGCAACCCTCAGATCACGGTTACTTAACTGCCGAAGAACATTCAAAGGAGCAAACCGGTAAACCGGCAAAGAGAAAGAAAACAAACAGCCAGTAATCGCCTTCCTCCTATCATGACTCAAGATCCGTTTTCACATGCCGGGAAGGAATGCCAGTGTTGAACACCTGTTGCCCCGGATGATTTGAAAATAACGGGTTGATGGCATCAGGAGTAGATGTGTTTCCCCAACCGTTTACGTTTATAGACGTTGCAGCAAAATGAACTTTCGAACAAAACAGCAGTCTGCTTTTTATATTTTCATGAATTAATGAAATATAATTATGGATAGAAGCTCTGCTGGTATCAGTGGTCAATACACAAGATCAAATAATGATTACAACCAACCGAATGACCATGCCGCTTCTGCAAGGCGCGGACGATATAGACATACCACAGTCAGACAATGGGATCCTCCCCCCCGCACAGTCCCAAGGCGTAATGAATTTTACCAATCTTCTAGCGCATACTCTTCTCACTATCTACTGCGCCGTTCAGTAAATCCTGTTCAAGATTTTAATGCGCTCACCCAACAGGAAATAATGGATGGCCTGGTGAGTAAATCGCACCGTTTCGGTCATCGCTATGATGGGAGAGATCACGGCCTATATGCCAGTTCAATTAAAAAATACACGTCAACTGCTAAAAGACCGTTAAATCGAGCGGAACAAAGCCAGCTGATGC
>NZ_PJPV01000188.1 GCF_002864045.1 Endozoicomonas acroporae | reverse complement strand
ATGCCACAGTCAGACCATGGGATAATCCCCCCCGCACTGCACCGGATCGCAATGAATGTTACCATTCTTCTGGCACACGTTCTTCTCAACATTTACAGGGCCGTTCAGTAAACCCTGCTCAAGATTTTAATGCCCTCATCAAACAGAAAATAATGGATGATCTGGTGAGTAAATCGGATCATTTCGGTCATCGCTATGATGGGAGAAATCACGGGCAATATGCCAGTTTAATTAAAAAATACACGTCAGCTGCTAAAAGACCGTTAAACCGGGCGGAACAAAGCCAGCTGATACGTATGCTGCAAAATTTTACCCCAACACGGCGTTGGGATTGGCGAAGCCTGACGACAACACTTCATTCATTGACGTCAGCGGGTGTTTTTACCCCTCATAACCCCATGGATGAGCTTGTTAAGCTTACTCAAGTCAGCTTATTGTCAACGCTATTTGATGCAATAATAGTCAAGTGCAACCAAAAACCTCAAGCCAGGGATATTGATGCCCGGGGCATTGCCAACCTGCTGTGGGCCATGGCGAAACTGATGGACAACGGGCAGACGCCAGAGTTAAACAAGGCCGTTGCTGCGCTTTTGCCCCACGTGAACACACAGAAAGCCAACTTTAAACAACAGGGGATCGCCAACTTGCTGTGGGCCATGGCGAAGCTGGTGGACAACGGGCAGGAGCAGACACCAGAGTTCAAAGAGGCCGTGGCCGCACTATTGCCTCACGTGAACGCACAGAAAAACCAATTTATTCCTCAGCATTTCGCCAACCTGCTGTGGGCCATGGCGAAACTGGTGGACAACGGGCAGGAGCGGACGCCAGAGTTAAACGAGGCCGTGGCCGCGCTGTTACCCCATGTGATCGCGCAGAAAGCAAACTTTAAACCACAGGGGATCGCCAACCTGCTGTGGGCCATGGCGAAGCTCGTAGACAACGGGCAGGAGCAGACACCAGGGTTCAAAGAGGCCGTGGCCGCTTTGTTGCCCCATGTGAACCGACAGAAAGCTAACTTTAAACCACAGGAAATCACCAACCTGCTGTGGGCCATGGCGAAACTGGTGGACAACGGGCAGGAGCAGACGCCAGAGCTCAACGAGGCCGTGGCCGCTCTGTTGCCCCACGTGAACCGACAGAGAGCTAACTTTAAACCACAGGAAATCGCCAACCTGCTGTGGGCCACGGCGAAACTGGTGGACAACGGGCAGGAGCAGACGCCAGAGTTCAACGAGGCCGTGGCTGCGCTGTTGCCCCACGTGAACGCACAGAAAGACCAATTTATTCCTCAGCATATCGCCAACCTGCTATGGGCCATGGCGAAACTGGAAGGCAAAGGGCTGGAGCGGACACCAAGTCTCAACAAGGCAGTGGCCGTGCTGTTGCCCCAAGTGAACGCACAGAAAGCTAACTATAAACCACAGGAAATCTCCAACCTGCTGTGGGCCATGGCGAAACTGGTGGAGAGCGGACAGGAGTGGAGAACACCAGGACTCAAAGAGGCCGTGGCCGCGCTGCTGCCCTTCGTGAATACACAGAAAGCTAACTTTAAACCACAGGAAATCACTAACCTGTTGTGGGCCATGGCGAAACTGGTGGACAACGGGCAAGACCAGGCACCAGGGCTCAAAGAGACCGTGGCCGCGCTGTTGCCCTTCGTGAATAGACAGAAAGCTAACTTTAAACCTCAGGAAATCGCTATTCTGCTCTGGGCCATGGCGAAACTGGTGGGCAGCGGGCATGACCGGACACCAGAACTCAACGAGGCCGTGGCAGCGCTGTTACCCCACGTGAACGCACAGAAAGACCAATTTATTCCTCAGCATATCGCTAACCTGCTGTGGGCCACGGCGAAACTGGTAGACAACGGGCAGGAGCAGACACCAGAACTCAACGAGGCCATAGCCGTGCTGTTGCACCACGTGAACACACAGAAAACTAATTTTAACCAACATGAAATCACCAACCTGCTTTGGGCCACGGCCAAACTGGGTGAACTTATTGAGCTGAACCTGGCGACCTCTACGTTCGAATCGCTTGTCTATCGAATCAGTAAGAACCTGCCTTTTTCTCAGGAAGAGATATTGATATCTCTCTGGGGAGTAATGGTATGCTGTGCCAGGTTGTCTCTGGTCTCCAAAACCAATAAACATAATGTGCTTGAAAAACACATGGATGACCTGTTGACTCGCCTGGAAAATACCTCGCCAGATAATGAAGATGATCAATCCATCATGGTTATGGCCGCCAGTTGGCTTGGCAGACCGTGTCCGGTCGTCCGCCATCACCAGACAATCATATCAAAACCTCAATCCGACTTCCGCGATCAACTCCAATCATGTATGCCCTCTTTGAAGATCGAAGAAGAAAAGAGTTTGAACTCATTACCTCCGGTTGACCTGTTACTGCCAGATCACAACATGGTGATTGAAGTTCAGGGACCGTCTCATTACGTGGGTGGTGATTTCAAAACCAGGAAGGGTTCGACGCTGCTGAAAATCGCACTGCTGCAGAAATCAGGATTTGAGGTCATTGAAATCCCGGTTAACAGGCTTTGGAACCAGAGTTTAATGAAACCATTTATTGATCAAATAAAGAAGAGAACAAACAGCCAGTAATCGTCTCCCTGCTATCGTGACTCAGGAACCGTTTTCACAATTCAGAGTAGATGTTCTCCTCCAACCACTTGCGTTTATAAACCGTTCAGCAAAATGAACTTCTGAACAGAGCCGAAGTCTGCTTTTTATATTCTCATGAATTAATGAAATATAATTATGGATAGAAGATCTGCTGGTATCAGTGGTAAATACACAAGATCAGGTAATAATTACAACCAAGCGAATAACCACGCCCCTTCTTCAGGGCGTGGGCGGTATAGACATGCCACAGTCAGACCATGGGATAATCCCCCCCGCACTCCGCCGGGTCGCAATGAATTTTACCATTCTTCTGGCACACGTTCTTCTCAACATTTACA
>NZ_PJPV01000187.1 GCF_002864045.1 Endozoicomonas acroporae | reverse complement strand
ATGAAACCATACATTGATCAAATAAAGACCAGGATAGGCATCCCGCCACAGGGGCATGGCTCTGTATCACTGAAAAGAAAGTGGGCAGATGATTCATACGTTACTGCGGATAAAGGCAGGCAACCGTCAAATCATGGTTACTTAACCGCCGAAAACCAGTTAGAAGAACAAACCGGAAAACCAGCCAAGAGGAAGAAAAAAGCAGCCAGTAATCCCCTCCCTTCGATCCAGGAACCGTTTCCACATCCCTGCAAAATGAACTTCTGAACAGAACAGCAGTCTGCTTTTTATATTCTCATGAATTAATGAAATATAGTTATGGATAGAAGCTCTGCTGGTATCAATGGTCAATACGCAAGATCAGGCAATGATTACAACCAACCGGATGACCAGGCGTCTTCTTCACGGCGTGGACGATATGGATATGCCACAGTCAGACAATGGGATACCCCCTCCCGCACTGCCCAAGTGCGTAATGAATTTTACCATTCTTCTTTCACACGCTCTTCTCAACATCTACAGTACCGTTCAGTAAACCCTGCTCAAGATTTTAATGCGCTCATCAAACAGGAAATAATGGATGATCTGGTGAGTAAATCGGATCGTTTCGGTCATCGCTATGATGGGAGAGATCACGGTCGATATGCCAGTTCAATTAAAAAATACACGTCAGCTGCTAAAAGACCGTTAAATCAAGCGGAACAAAGCCTGCTGCTGCGCTTGCTGCAAAATTTTACCGCAACACGGAGTTGGAATTGGCGAAGCCTGACGACAACACTTCATTCATTGACTTCAGCGGGTGTTTTTACCCTTCATAACCCCATGGATGAGCGTGTAAAGCTTACTCAAGCTAACTTATTGTCAACGCTACTGGATGCAATAATATTTATCTGCAACCAAAAACCTCAAGCCAGGGACATTGATGCCCAGGGAGTCGCCAACCTGCTATGGGCCATGGCTAAACTGGCGGACAACGGGCAGAAGCGAACACAAGAGCTCAACGAGGCCGTGGCCGCGCTGTTGTTCCACGTTAACGCACAGAAAGACCAATTTAACGCCCAGGGGATCACCAACCTGCTGTGGGCCATGGCAAAACTGGTAGACAACGGGCAGGAGCGGACACCAGGGCTCAATGAGGCCGTGGCCAGACTATTGCCCGACGTGAACGCACAAAAAGCCAACTTTAAACCACAGGAAATTGCCAACCTGTTGTGGGCCATGGCGAAACTGGTGGACAACGGGCAGGAGCAGACCCCAGGGCTTAAAGGGGCCGTGGCCGTGCTGTTGCCCTTCGTGAACGCACAGAAAGACCAATTTATTCCTCAGCATATCGCCAACCTGCTGTGGGCCATGGCGAAACTGGTGGACAACGGACAGGAGCGGACACCAGGGCTCAAAGAGGCTGTGGCCACACTGTTGCCCCACGTGAACGCAAAGAAAAACCAATTTATTCCTCAGCATATCGCCAACCTGCTGTGGGCCATGGCAAAGCTGGTGGACAACGGGCAGGAGCAGACACCAGCGCTCAACAAGGCCGTGGCCACGCTGTTGCCCTTCGTGACTGCACAGACAGCTAACTTC
>NZ_PJPV01000186.1 GCF_002864045.1 Endozoicomonas acroporae | reverse complement strand
TGGAATTGGCGAAGCCTGACGACAACACTTCATTCATTGACTTCAGCGGGTGTTTTTACCCTTCATAACCCCATGGATGAGCGTGTAAAGCTTACTCAAGCTAACTTATTGTCAACGCTACTGGATGCAATAATATTTATCTGCAACCAAAAACCTCAAGCCAGGGACATTGATGCCCAGGGAGTCGCCAACCTGCTATGGGCCATGGCTAAACTGGCGGACAACGGGCAGAAGCGAACACAAGAGCTCAACGAGGCCGTGGCCGCGCTGTTGTTCCACGTGAACACACAGAAAGACCTGTTTAATGCTCAGGGTATCGCCAACCTGCTGTGGGCCATGGCAAAACTGGTGGACAAGGGGCAGGAGCGAACACCAGAGCTCAACGAGGCCGTGGCCAGACTATTGCCCGACGTGAACGCACAAAAAGCTAACTTTAAACCACAGGAAATTGCCAACCTGCTGTGGGCCATGGCGAAACTGGTGGACAACGGGCAGGAGCAGACCCCAGGGCTTAAAGGGGCCGTGGCCGTGCTGTTGCCCTTCGTGAACGCACAGAAAGACCAATTTATTCCTCAGCATATCGCCAACCTGCTGTGGGCCATGGCGAAACTGGTGGACAACGGGCAGGAGCGGACACCAGAACTGAACGAGTCCGTGGCCGCGCTGTTGACCCGCGTAAACGCACAGAAAGACCAATTTAATGCCCAAGGTGTCACCAACCTGCTGTGGGCCATGGCGAAACTGGTGGACAAGGGGCATGAGCGGACACCAGAACTGAACGAGGCCCTGGCCGCGCTGGTGCACCACGTGAACGGGCAGAAAGTTCACTTCAAACCACGGGAAATCGCCAACCTGCTGTGGGCCATGGCAAAACTGGTGGACAGCGGGCAGGAACAGACACCAGAACTCAACGAGGCTGTGGCCGGGCTGTTGCCCCACGTGAGCGCACAGAAAGCTAACTTCAGACCACAGGGTATCGCCAACCTGCTGTGGGCCATGGCGAAACTGGTGGACAACGGGCAGGAGCAGACACCAGGGCTTAAAGGTGCCGTGGCCGTGCTGTTGCCCTTCGTGAACGCACAGAAAGACCAATTTATTCCTCAGCATATCGCCAACCTGCTGTGGGCCATGGCGAAACTGGTGGACAACGGGCAGGAGCGGACACCAGAAC
>NZ_PJPV01000185.1 GCF_002864045.1 Endozoicomonas acroporae | reverse complement strand
ACACAGAAAGACCAATTTAATCCCCAGGATATCGCCATCCTGCTGTGGACCATGGCGAAACTGGTGGACAACGGGCACGAGCAGACACCAGATCTCAACAAGGCCGTGGCCGTGCTGTTGCCCCACGTGAACGCACAGAAAGCTAACTTTACACCACAGGCAATCACCAACCTGCTGTGTGCCATGGCGAAACTGGTGGACAACGGGCAGGAGCAGACACCAGAGCTCAACGAGGCCGTGGCTGCCCTGTTGCCCCTCGTGAACGCACAGAAAAACCAACTTGATGCCCAGGGCATTGCCAACCTGCTGTGGGCCATGGCGAAACTGGTGGACAACGGGCAGGAGAAGATACCAGGGCTCATAGAGGCCTTGGCCGCGCTGTTGCCCTTCGTGAACGCACAGAAAGCTAACTTTACACCACAGGCAATCACCAACCTGCTGTGGGCCATGGCGAAACTGGTGGACAACGCGCAGGAGCGGACACCAGGGATCAACGAGGCTGTGACCGCATTGTTGCCCATCGTTAACGCACAAAAAACTAATTTTAATCCACAGGAAATCGCTAACCTGCTGTGGGCCACGGCCAAACTGGGTGAACTCGTTGAGCTGAACGTGGCTACCTCTACGTTCGAATCGCTCGTCTATCGAATCAGTGAGAACCTTCAGTTTTCTCAGGAAGGGATATCGATGTCTCTCTGGGGAGTAATGGTATGCTGTGCCAGGTTGTCTCTGGTCTCCAATGCCAATAAAAATAACGTGCTTGAAAAGCACATGGATGACCTGTTGACTCGCCTGGAAAATACATCGCCAGATAATGAAGATGATCAATCCATCATGTTCATGGCCGCAAGTTGGCTTGGTAGAGCCTCACCGGTCGCCCCCCATTACCAGACAACCATTTCAAAAACCCAAGCCGACTTCCGCGATCAACTCCAATCATCTATTCCATCTCTGAAGATTGAAGAAGAAAAGAGTCTGAACTCATTACCTCCGGTTGACCTGCTACTGCCAGATCACAACATTGTGATTGAAGTTCAGGGCCCCTCTCATTACGTGGGTGGTGATTTCAACACCAGGAACGGTTCGACTCTGCTGAAAATCGCACTGCTGCAAAAATCAGGATTTGAGGTCATTGAAATCCCGGTTAACCAGCTTTTGAACAAAGATTTAATGAAACTATATATTGATCAAATAAAGATCAGGGTAAGCATCCCGCCACAGGGTCATGACTCTGCATCACTTAAAAGAGGGTGGGCAGGTGCTGCAGACGTTACTGCCGAAGAACATTTAGCAGAGCAAACCAACCCAGCAAAGAGGAAGAAAACAAACAGCCAGTACTCGCCTTTCTCCCATCATGACTCAAATAAACTTTGCCGCAAAATGAACTTCTGAGCAGAACAGCAGTCTGCTTTTTTTATATTTTCATGAATTAATGAAATATAATTATGGATAGAAGTTCTGCTGGTATCAGTGGTAGATACGCAAGATCAGGTAATGATTACAACCAACCGTATGACCATGCCGCTTATTCAAGGCGTGGGCGATATAGACATGCCACAGTCAGACAGTGGGATAATCCCCCCCGCTCTACCCCGGGGCATAATGAATTTTACCATTCTTCAGGCCCATGCTCTTCTCAATATCTACTGCGCCGTTCCGTCAACCCGACTCAAGATTTTAATGCCCTCCTCAAACAGGAAATAATTGATGAGCTGGTGAGTAAATCGGATCGTTTCGGTCATCGCTATGATGGGAGAAATCACGGGCAATATGCCAGTTCAATTAAAAAATACACGTCAGCAGCTAAAAGACCTTTAAATCGAGCGGAACAAAGCCAGCTGATGCGTTTGCTACAAAATTTCACAGCAACGCGGAGCTGGAATTGGCGAAGCCTGACAACAACATTTCATTCATTTACTTCAGCAGGTGTTTTTACCCCTCATAAACCCATGGATGAGCGTGTTAAGCATACTCAAGCTGCCTTATTGTCAACGCTACTTGATGCAATAATATTTAACTGCAACCAAAAACCTGAAGCCCGGGATATTGATGCCCAGGGAATCGCCAACCTGCTGTGGGCCATGGCGAAACTGGTGGACAACGGGCAAGAGCGGATACCAGAGCTCAAAGAGGCTGTGGCCGTGTTGTTGCCCCATGTGAACGCACAGAAAAAACAATTTATTCCTCAGGGAATCGCCAATCTGCTGTGGGCCATGGCTAAACTGGTGGACAACGGTCAGGAGCGGAGACCAGAACTCAAAGAGACCGTAGCCGCGCTGTTACCCCGCGTGAACGCACAGAAAGCCCAGTTTAATGCCCAGGGTATCGCTAACCTGCTGTGGACCATGGCGAAACTGGTGGACAACGGGCAGGAGCAGACAC
>NZ_PJPV01000184.1 GCF_002864045.1 Endozoicomonas acroporae | reverse complement strand
ACTGGTTAACATCAAAATTTTAACCAGTTGAGGGGGTGGGCCAATACATTAACTTTACTTTCTTGCATTATCCCGATGGCTGGCTATGTTTCTGACACAAGAAAAAACCCGGCTCAAACGGAGTCGCCACTCCTAACCGGGTTTCTTTGTATAGCTATGAGCTACTGCTCGGGAGGCAGTATAGCAATGATCTCGTTCGCCTACACAATCGGGGTGATGAAATTGATTCGGGTTGAGCTTAACACCAACGGTCTGGATAACCTGACAACGACCCAAAAATACTTGTTGGTCGTGCTGGCCACCTTTGCCAACAGTGAGGGCGAATGCTGGCCCAGTCAAAACAAGCTGGCAAGAATTATCGGCGTCAGCCATGCAACTGTTAACATGGGGCTGAAAAACTGGAAGCTGAAAAACTGATCGAAAGCCATAAACGGGAAACCACGGAAGGGACACAGACCAAAATCTACCGGATGCTGTTCGAGCCTTTTGTATTCAGGCGTATCAGGGAAGAACAATACAACTGCTTTGGCCAACGAATCGACGATCCTCGCATGACCGACACTTCCTGGACAGAAGGCTTCGAGTAAGGCAAACATAACAACCGCATCCACGGGACTTCCGCCCGTGATGCAAACAAGGATCAGGGGTTTGCTGAAAAACAACTTCCCACTCATGACAGTGTTAAACGACAAATTAAGGTTAAAAGCCTGAATGATCCTGCTCAAGCCATTAACTTAATTATCAGGTCTGTCGAACTAGGCTGCTGTATTTGCTGGATTCGCACTACCATCAAGGATGCCAGGTCAGCATGGCAACAGCTTCAGGATGGCTCCCGAATCGATTCT
>NZ_PJPV01000183.1 GCF_002864045.1 Endozoicomonas acroporae | reverse complement strand
ACGGCTTCTTTGAACTCAGGTGTTTGCTTCTGCCCATTGCCCACCAGTTTCGCCATGGCCCACAGCAGGTTGGCGATTTCCTGTGGCTTAAAGTTAGCTTTCTGAGCGTTTAAGTGAGGCAACAGCGCGGCCACGGCTTCTTTGAACTCAGGTGTTTGCTTCTGCCCATTGTCTACCAGTTTCGCCATGGCCCACAGCAGTTTGGTGATTTCCTGTGGTTTAAAGTTAGCTTTCCGTGCGTTTATATGGGGCAACAGCGCGGCCACGGCCTCTTTGAGCCCTGGTGTCCCCTCCTGCCCACTGTCCACCAGTTTCGCCATGGCCCACAGCAGGTTGGCGATTTCCTGTGGTTTAAAGTTAGCTTTCTGTGCGTTTACGTGGGGCAACAGCGTGGCCACGGCTTCTTGGAACTCAGGTGTTTGCTTCTGTCCATTGTCCACCAGTTTTGCCATGGACCACAGCAGTTTGGTGATTTCCTGTGGTTTAAAGTTAGCTTTCCGAGCGTTTACGTGGGGCAACAGCGCGGCTACGGTCTCTTTGAGCCCTGGTGTCACCTCCTGCCCATTGTCCACGAGTTTCGCCATGGCCCACAGCAGGTTGGCGATAGCTTGAGGAATAAATTGGTCTTTCTGTGCGTTCACCCGGGGCAGCAGTGCGGCCACAGCCTCTTTGAACTCTGGTGTCAACACCTGCCCGTTGTCCACCAGTTTCGCCATGGCCCACAGCAAGTTGGCGATTTCCTGTGGTTTAAAGTTAGCTTTCTGTGCGTTTACGTTGAGCAACAGCACGGCCACAGCGTCTTTGAACTCTGGTGTCCGCTCCTGGCCGTTGTATGCCAGTTTCGCCACGGCCCACAGCAGGTTGGCGATATGCTGAGGAATAAACTGGTCTTTCTGTACGTTCACGTAGTGCAACAGCACGGCCACGGCCTCGTTGAGATCTGGTGTCCGCTCTTGCCTGTTGTCCACCAGCTTTGCCATGGCCCACAGCAGGTTAGCGATACCCTGGGAATTAAATTGATCTTTCTGTGCGTTCACGTAGGGTAACAGCACGGCAACGGTCTCGTTGAACTCTGGTGTCTGCTCCTGCCCATTGTCCACCAGTTTCGCCATGGCCCACAGCAGGTTGGCGATAGCCCGAGGAATAAATTGGTCTTTCTGCGCGTTCACCCGGGGCAGCAGTGCGGCCACAGCCTCTTTGAGCCCTGGTATCCGCTCCTGCCCGTTGTCCACCAGTTTCGCCATGGTCCACAGCAGGTTGGTGATTTCCTGTGGTTTAAAGTTAGCTTTCTGTGCCTTTACGTGGGGCAACAGTACGGCCAAAGCCTCTTTGAACTCCGGTGTCAATACCTGCCCATTGTCCACCAGTTTCGCCAGAGCCCAAAGCAGGTTGGCGATTTCCTGTGGTTTAAAGTTAGCTTTCCGTGCGTTTACGTGGGGCAACAGCACGGCCACAGCCTCTTTGAACTCTGGTGTCAACGCCTGCCCGTTGTCCAGCAGTTTCGCCGTGGCCCACAGCAGGTTGGTGATAGCCTGGGGAATAAATTGGTCTTTCTGTACGTTCACTTGGGGCAACAGCGCGGCCACGGCCTCTGTGAACTCTGGTGTCCGCACCTGCCCGTTTTCCCCCAGTTTCGCCATGGCCCACAGCAGGTTGGCGATTTCCTGAGGTTTAAAGTTAGCTTTCTGTGCGTTTACGCGGGGCAACAGCACGGCCACAGTCTCTTTGAACTCTGGTGTCTGCTCCTGGCCGTTGTCTGCCAGTTTCGCCATGGCCCACAGCAGGTTGGCGATTTCCTGTGGTTTAAAGTTAGCTTTCTGTGCGTTTATGTGGGGCAACAGCGCGGCCACGGCCTCTTTGAACTCAGGTGTTTGCTGCTGTCCATTGTCCACCAGTTTCGCCATGGCCCACAGCAGGTTGGCGATTTCCTGTGATTTAAAGTTAGCTTTCTGTGCGTTTACTTGAGATAACAGCACGGCCACAGCCTCTTTCAACTCGGGTGTCAGCTCCTGCCCGTTGTCCACCAGTTTCGCTATGGCCCACAGCAGATTGGCGATACCCTGAGCAATAAATTGGTCTTTCTGTGCGTTCACATTGGGCAACAGTACGGCCACGGCCTTTTTGAGCTCTGGTGTCCGCTCCTGCCCGTTGTCCACCAGTTTCGCCATTGCCCACAGCAGGTTGGCGATTTGCTGGGCCTCAATATCCCTGGCTTCAGGTTTTTGATGGCACTTGAATATTATTGCATCAAGTAGTGTTGACAATAAGGCAGCTTGAGTAAGCTTGACACGCTCATCCATGGGTTGATGAGGGGTAAAAACACCTGCTGAGGTAAATGAATGAAGTGTTGTTGCCAGGCTTCGCCAATTCCAGCTCCGTGTTACTGTAAAATTTGGCAGAAAACGCATCAGCTGGCTTTGTTCCGCTCGATTTAACGGTCTTTTAGCAGCTGACGCGTATTTTTTAATGGTACTGGCAAATTGACCATGATTTCTCCCATCATAGCGATGGGCGAAACGATCAGATTTACTCAACAGATCATCCATTATTTCTGGTTTGACAAGGGCATTAAAATCTTGAGCAGGGGTTACTGAACGACACTGTATGTATTGAGAAGTGTATGCGCCAGAAGAAGGGTAAAATTCATTACGCCCCGGGATAGAGCGGGAGGGATTATCCCTCTGTCTTACTGTGTCATGTCTATATCGTCCAAGCCTTGAAGAGGCGGGATGGTTATTCGGTTGGTTGTAATAATTAGCTGATCCTGCGTTAGCAGCAGAGGTTCTGTGCATAATTATATTTCATTAATTCACGAAAATATAATTAAACAGACAGCTGTTCTGTGCAGAGGTTCATTTTGCTGCAATATCTAAACTAAGTTTCTGCCAAAATGAAATTACATGGCCGTATCAGTGGGAACATTAAATGTCGATTTTCTGAATAACATTTAAGAATTGCTCGATTTTACCACAGCTATAAACAGATTCATCACTCGTCATATCACACGCCATAAACACAGCCTGATGCTGTGTTTTGGATAAATCGCTGAGGTAGTAATCGTGGCTTATCCGATAGGTTCCCCCATGAAGATTGATACTGACCCGGTTGCGATAATGCATCAGCAGCCCGGACTTCAGTGCTTTGCAACCATTGAGAACGGTCACTGTCTTCCGGTATTTTGCATTGACAGCAAGTGAGGGGTGTTGATTCCCACGGGTGAGAAGTTGTCGCGAAAGGTAGGCCTGAGGCGTTTCTCTTGTGCCGGTTTGAACTTTACTCAAATTCATCTTGTCAAATGACCGGATTATCCGGACTGCTTCCGGATGTATTCAACAAAATATGGTTATTTACTCCTGGTGAAAGACCATTGGAAAGGCAATGACCCTGCGGGGGAAAAACTTTTAGATCTGCTACCATTTTTTGATTTCAATGATAGGTAATTTCAACCTGGGTACAGAAAACAAAAAGTGTGGCAATCATGATGGAAGGGAGGAGATTACTTGCTGTTGTTTCTCTTCCTTTTTTTTCTTTTTGGTTTGCCGGTTTGCTCTTCTGAATATTCTTCGGCGGTTAAGTGCAAGTAATCTGAGGGTTGCCTTCCTTTATCGGTAGTCATGTGTGCCTCATCTGCCCGCCTTCTTTTAAGCCCTACAGAGGCACGCCCCTGCAGCGGGGTGGCTACCCTGGTCTTTATGTGATCAATACATCGTTTCATGGAATCCCGGTTCCTAAGCTCGTTAACCGGGATTTCAATGACCTCAAATCCTGATTTTTGCAGCAGTGCGATTTTAAGCAGTGTCGAGCCATTCCTGGTTTTGAAATCACCACCCACGTAATGAGACGGTCCCTGAACTTCAATCACCATGTTGTGATCTGGCAGTAGCAGGTCTACCGGATGTAATGTGTTCAGACTTTTTTCTTCTTCAATCCTCAAAGAGGGAATGCGTGATTGGAGTTGATCGTGAAAGTCGATTTGAGTTTTTGACATGGTTGTCCGGTAATGGGGGACGAATGGACAAGGTTTCCCAAGCCAACTTGCGGCCATGGCGATGATGGATTGCTCTTCTTCATTGTCCGGGAATGTATTTTCAATGCGAGTAAACAGGTCATCCATGTGCTTTTCAAACACGTTATTTTTATTGGCATTGGGGACCAGAGATAACCTGGCACAGTATACCATTACCCCCCAGAGAGACATTAATATGTCTTGCTGAGAGAGCTGAGGGTTTTCACTGATTTGGCAGACAAGCGATTCGAACGTAGAGGTAACCACGTTCAGCTCAACGAATTCACCCAGTTTCGCAATGGCCGACAGCAGGTTGGTGATTTCCTGTGGTTTAAAGTTAGCTTTCTGTGCGTTTACATGGGGCAACAGCGCGGCCACGGCTTCTTTGAACTCAGGTGTTTGCTTCTGCCCATTGTCCACCAGTTTCGCCATGGCCCACAGCAGGTTGGTGGTTTCCTGTGGTTTAAAGTCGGCTTTCCGTGCGTTTACGTGGGGCAACAGCGCTGCCACGGCCTCTGTGAACTCCGGGGTCCGCACCTGCCCATTGTCCACCAGTTTCGCCATGGCCCACAGCAGGTTGGCTATATGCTGAGGAATAAATTGGTCTTTATGTGCGTTCACGCAGGGTAACAGCACGGCCACGGCCTCGTTGAGCCCTGGTGTCTGCTCCTGCCCGTTGTCTACCAGTTTTGCCATGGCCCACAGCAGGTTGGGGATAGCCTGAGGAATAAATTGGTCTTTCTGTGCGTTCACGTAGGGCAACAGCACGGCCACGGCCTTTTTGAGCCCTGGTGTCCGCTCCTGCCCGTTGTCCACCAGTTTTGCCATGGCCCACAGCAGGTTGGCTATATGCTGAGGAATAAATTGGTCTTTCTGTGCGTTCACGTAGGGTAACAGCGCGGCCACGGCCTCGTTGAGCCCTGGTGTCTGCACCTGTACGTTGTCCACCAGTTTCGCCATGGCCCACAGCAGGTTGGTGATTTCCTGTGGTTTAAAGTCAGCTTTCCGTGCGTTTACGTGGGGCAACAGCGCGGCCACGGCTTCTTTGAAATCAGGTGTTTGCTTCTGCCCATTGTCCACCAGTTTCGCCATGGCCCACAGCAGGTTGGTGATTTCCTGTGGTTTAAAGTCAGCTTTCAGTGCGTTTACGTGGGGCAACAGCGCGGCCACGGCCTCTGTGAACTCCGGTGTCCGCACCTGCCCGTTTTCCACCAGTTTCGCCATGGCCCACAGCAGGTTGGCGATAGCCTGAGGAATAAATTGGTCTTTTTGTGCGTCCACTTGGGGCAACAGTGCTGCCACGGCCTCTGTGAACTCTGGTGTCCACTCCTGCCCGTTGTCCACCAGTTTCGCCATGGCCCACAGCAGGTTGGTGATTTCCTGTGGTTTAAAATTAGCTTTCTGTGCGTTTACGTGGAGCAACAGCACGGGCACAGCTTCTTTAAACTCTGGTGTCCGCTCCTGGCCGTTGTCTGTCAGTTTCGCCATGGCCCACAGCAGGTTGGTGATTTCCTGTGGTTTAAAGTTAGCTTTCTGTGCGTTTACGTGGGGCATCAGCGCGGCCACGGCTTCTTTTAACTCAGGTGTTTGCTTCTGCCCATTGTCCACCAGTTTCGCCATGGCCCACAGCAGGTTGGTGGTTTCCTGTGGTTTAAAGTCAGCTTTCCGTGCGTTTACGTGGGGCAACAGCGCTGCCACGGCCTCTGTGAACTCCGGGGTCCGCACCTGCCCGTTTTCCACCAGTTTCGCCATGGCCCACAGCAGGTTGGCGATAGCCTGAGGAATAAATTGGTCTTTCTGTGCGTTCAAGCAGGGCAACAGCACGGCCACGGCCTCTGTGAACTCTGGTGTCCGCATCTGCCCGTTTTCCACCAGTTTCGCCATGGCCCACAGCAGATTGGCGATTTCCTGAGGTTTAAAGTTAGCTTTCTGCGCGTTTACTTGGGGCAACAGCGCGGCCACGGCCTCGTTGAGCCCTGGTGTC
>NZ_PJPV01000182.1 GCF_002864045.1 Endozoicomonas acroporae | reverse complement strand
ATCATAGCGATGACCGAAACGATCCGATTTACTCACCAGGTCATCCATTATTTCCTGTTTGATGAGCGCATTAAAATCTTGAGCAGGGTTTACTGAACGGTACTGTAGATATTGTGAAGGGCGTGTGAAACGAGAATGGTAAAATTCATTAGGCCCCGGGGCAGTGCGGGAGGGGTTATGCCATTGTCTGACTGTGGCATTTCTATATCGTCCACGCCGTGAAGAAGCGGCCTGACCATTCGGTTGGTTGTAATCATTGCCTGATCTTGCGTATTGACCACTGATACCAGCAGAGCTTCTATCCATAACTATATTTCATTAATTCATGAGAATATAAAAAGCAGACTGCTGTTCTGTTCAGAAGTTCATTTTGCATAAGCAGTGGGAGAAACTCATCTGCTCCTGATGCCAACCATCCGTTGTCTTCAAAACATCCGGGGCGAAATTCAGGGGCAGCAGGTCTTCAACGCTGGTAGAACTTTACTTGAATGTGAAAACGATTCCTGGGGGGCGAAGGGAGGGGGTTACTGGCTGTTTTTTCTCTTCCTTTTGGCTGGTTTGCCGGTTTGTTCTTCTAACTGTTTTTCGGCGGTTAAGTAACCGTGATCTGTGGGTTGCCTGCCTTTATCAGCAGTAACGTATGCCGCATCTGTCCACGTTCTTTTAAGTGATACAGAGCCATGCCCTTGTGGTGGGAAGCCTATCCTGGACTTTATTTGATCAATACATGGTTTCATTGAATCCTGAGTCAAGAGCATCTTAACCGGAATTTCAATGACCTCAAATCCTGCTTTTTGCAACAGTGCGATTTTCAGCAGCGTCGAACCATTCCTGGTGTTGAAATCACCACCCACGTAATGAGAGGGTCCCTGAACTTCAATCACCATGTTGTGATCTGGCAGTAGCAGGTCAACCGGAGGCAATGAGTTCAGACTCTTTTCTTCTTCAATCTGTAAAGAGGGAAAGCATGATTGGAGTTGATCGCGAAAGTCGGCTTGAGGTTTTGAAATAGTTGTCCGGTAATTGGGGACGACCGGGCACGCTCTCCCAAGCCAACTTGCGGCCATGGCAATGATGCGTTGATCGTCTTCATTGTCTGAGGATATATTTTCCACACGAGTAAACAGGCCATCCATGTGCTTTTCAAACCAGTTATTGCTTCGGGAGTCCAGAGATAATCTG
>NZ_PJPV01000181.1 GCF_002864045.1 Endozoicomonas acroporae | reverse complement strand
TTGCTTGATGGTTTCCTGTTGCCCGGGGTGTGTTGTGGCAACCAGGTAGGGAATATTGCTCAGTGTGTAAGCCGTATAACGGGAACGCATTAATGCTTCAGCTGTTGGGGCTGGCTTCCCTTGAATATAAGGCTTGCAACATTCGGTGAATGTTTTTCCACATCCTCACGTTTTTTTTCAGAAATTTACCGATATCCAAACTTGAGATACTGACGGTAAGTAGTTAACCAAATGAAATCATATATTTCAGACTAAGTGGGCAGTCACTCTGCGGCGTTGCAACTCCGGTCACATAGCTACGGCTATGCTCCCTACGTTGCGCCTTGCATAGTAACTGCCCACTTAGCCAGAAATATACGATTCCATTTGGCCAACTACTTAATCAGGACATCACCCCAAAGTTTACTGCCTGGTCAGATGCCTCTATGAAACCATTGATTTCCCGGTCAGTTACCTTCAGACTGCTTGCCAGATAACCTTAAGCAAGCAGATTATCCAGCCACTGTCTTATTAATCTACAAAATATTTTAATGGAGTAAACCGTGGATCTTTTCAACCAGTCCCAGAACACCAATCGACAAATCCTGCTGGCGTCCAGACCCTCTGGGGCACCAACGGCTGAAAACTTTAAGCTGGTCAGCAGTAGCAAACCTGAGCCGGCTGAGGGCGAAGTATTGTTGCGAACGGTCTATCTGTCTCTCGACCCTTATATGCGTGGACGGATGAATGATGCCAAGTCGTACGCCGATCCGGTGGCTATTAATGAGGTGATGGTTGGGGGCAGTGTTTGTCGCGTTGAGCTTTCCAGGAATGCCAATTTTGCAGTGGGTGACTGGGTGGTGGCTGGTGGTGGCTGGCAGGATTTCAGCGTGTCCAATGGCGCTGACCTGGTCAAAATTGACAGTACGCTGGTCAAGCCTTCGTATGGCCTGGGCGTGCTGGGTATGCCGGGGCTGACAGCCTATATGGGCTTACTGGATATTGGCCAGCCTGAGGCAGGTGAAACCGTAGTGGTGGCAGCTGCCACAGGTGCTGTGGGCAGCCTTGTCGGTCAGATTGCCAAAATAAAAGGATGTAAGGTGGTCGGTATTGCTGGTGGCGCTGAAAAGTGTGACTATGCAGTTAAGATATTGGGCTTTGACGCTTGTCTTGATCATTATTCAGAAGATTTACCAACACAGCTGGCCAATGCCTGTGCAGACGGTATTGATGTTTATTTTGAGAATGTCGGTGGGCGTGTCTTTGATGCTGTTATGCCGTTGCTTAATCCTTCCGCCCGAGTTCCCTTATGTGGCCTGATTTCCCAATACAATGCCACTGCCTTACCGGAGGGGCCGGACCGGATGTCTGCACTGATGGGTACGCTGTTAGTCAAGCGTGTTAAAATGCAGGGTTTCATTGTATTTGACGACTATGGCCACCGGTATCCCGAGTTTTTCACTGCTATGCAACAGTGGCTGTCTCAGGGACAAATCCATTACAAAGAGCATCTGGTGGACGGCCTGGAAAACTCGGTTGAAGCTTTTATTGGTCTTCTTGAAGGCAAGAACTTTGGCAAACTTGTAGTTCGTGTCGGTCCCGATAACCTGGCTTAACAGGGGTTTTCCATGATTACTGTACATCACTTGAATGCATCCCGTTCGACCCGTGTGATCTGGCTTTTGGAAGAACTGCAAATGCCATATCAGTTAGTGCATTATCAACGGGATGAGAGTACCCGTTTAGCGCCTGCCAGCCTTGGAAAAATTCACCCCCTCAATAAAGCTCCGGTGATTGAGGACGGTGACGTGGTGATGTGTGAGTCCGGTGCCGTAATGGAGTACATCCTCGATCAGGACGCCGAAAAGAGACTGCGCCCGGACGCTGGCACACCCGGCTATTACCGCTACCTGGAGTGGCTGCATTTTGCCGAAGGTTCTCTGAGCCTGCCTCTGATTGCCAATCTGCTACTGCAGATGGAGCAAAGAGACGGTACCCAACCGCTGGACGGTTACCTTGCTAAAGAACTTGCCCTGGATTTTTCGTATATCGAATCCACCCTGGCGGATTCACCCTATTTCGCGGGCGATACCTTTAGTGCAGCGGATATTATGATGACCTTTATGCTTGAGATTGCCCAATCTCAAGGCGTGCTGGAAGGACGTACTAATACTCTGGCTTACCTTGAGCGCATTCATCAGCGAAGTGCTTATCAAAAAGCCAGGAGCTTTGGATAACTATTAAGTGTCATTGAGCTGTTCAGGCAGGGTTTGCTGAACCCAAAACCTGAACAGCTCTCCAGGAGCCTGTCCGAGAATAGCGCCCGTCTAGGCGACCCCGTAGCGAGGATGGCAGAAAATTGAGGATAAAAATTTCGTTTTGTGAGGTGAATAGCGGGGCTATTTGCCGAACAAAACGGAATTTTTAGACCAATTTGCTGCCACCGCAGTAGGGCAATCTATTCTCGGACAGGCTCCTAGCGATGTTTAAATAGCCTTCTCTGTAGTGTAAGTGGAGACGGTCTTCAGCGATGGTTGATCTGAGTTCACTCTGCGAACACGCTTTCTTGCCAGCCATTCCTCTTTCCAGGTTTCCATGCCAAGGTAGCCGTTATCTAAATCCTTCTCCACGGCATATAAGTCTTTCAGGTCAGCCACCTGTTCGGCCTGCTCCTGTAGAAACTCATTAAACCGGGCCACGATCCCGGGGTACTTGATGGTGGATAAATGATACGTGCCCCGGGTATGAGGCAAGCCCGGATCGAACACCAGGGCATCAAACAGCTGTTCGACCGGCATGGGACGATATTCGATACGAATCCCTGAATGCTGTTGAAATTGATCAAACAGGTCGCGTGCATAGCCGGTATATTCGCCTGCCTTTGAGGTGGTGTAATGGGGATAAAAGGCGGTATCTTCGACACCAATAATCAGGGCTTCAGGGGGCTTATGCTGTTCACTTCTATTGACTTGATCAGCCTGACTACTAAACGCGGTGATGAGCAGACAGAAATAACCCACGTCCTACCCCGCTGAGATTTGATCGTGGATCATAAAGCCTCTGATTACATGGAGGCTCCGATGACCACCCCAGAAACCACTTAAGAACAATGGCTGCAACGGATCGAAGCCTGGCACGACTCCGGGCTTAGCCAAAAAGTCTGGTGCCGACAAAACGGCGTCAGACCATCACAGCCTGGTTATTGGAAAAAGAAGCTGTGGGCCGGGAGCGCGCCTGCTTCATCATCAAATACCCGTACAGCCTTCGTACCTGTGTCACTGGCTCAGCGTCAGGATCAAACTGGCCAGGCACCCTCAGTCTTAACAGTCTCACTGCCTAATCCTTTTGACGGCCATCTCTATGCCTTCACTAATCGCCACCGCAATAAAATCAAATGCCTGTTCGAAGGGTTCAGCGGTTACCTGCAAACTGACGGCTATGCCAGTTACAGTGCCGAAACGGTTGAGAAACTGGAGCAGCTTCTACCCTGGGCAGTGAAGGCATCTCAAGAATAAGCCGATCCGGCGGGGTTGGCTATTACGCTGGTTAAATTAGCGTTTACGTTCTATTGTTGTCATCCCCAGACGATTCTCCAACTGGAAACAGGTAATCCCCGAAGAAAGCATGCAGTCACCTTCCTCCTCAGTAACCGCAGACACGGCATCCCCGTTAACATCCACTAAAGCCGGAAGGCACCAGCCAGCAAACAGCCGAAAACAAGAAAGAAAGCGATCCATGTCAGGTCT
>NZ_PJPV01000180.1 GCF_002864045.1 Endozoicomonas acroporae | reverse complement strand
CAGCATATCACCAACCTGCTGTGGGCCATGGCAAAACTTGTGGGCAACGGGTACGAACAGACACCAGTGTTCAACGAAGCGGTGGCTGCGCTGTTGACCTGCGTGAACGGACAGAAAGACCAATTTAATGCCCAGGGTATTGCCAACCTGCTGTGGGCCACGGCCAAACTGGGTGAACTCATTGAGCTGAACCTGGCTACCTCTACGTTCGAATCGCTTGTCTATCGAATCAGTGAGAAGCTTCAGTTTTCTCAGGAAGAGATATCGATGTCTCTCTGGGGAGTCATGGTATGCTGTGCCAGGTTGTCTCTAGACTCCAATGCCAATAAAAATAACGTGCTTGAAAAACACATGGACGACCTGTTTACCCGTCTGGAAAATACATTCCTGCACAATGAAGAGGATCAACGCACCATTGTCCTGGCCGCAAGTTGGCTTGGCAGAGCGTGTCCGGCCGTCCCCCATTACCAGACAACCATTTCAAATACCCAAGCCGACTTCCGCGATCAACTCCAATCATCTATTCCATCTTTGAAGATTGAAGAAGAAAAGAGTCTGAACTCATTACCTCCGGTTGACCTGCTTCTGACAGATCACAACATGGTTCTTGAAGTTCAGGGACCGGGTCATTACGTAGGTGGTGATTTCAAAACCAGGAATGGTTCGACTCTGCTGAAAATCGCACTGCTGCAAAAAGCAGGATTTGAGGTCATTGAAATCCCGGCTAACCGGCTTTTGAACAAAGATTTAATGAAACCCTATATTGATAAAATAAAGATCAGGATAGGCATCCCGCCACAGGGGCATGACTCTGTTTCACTTAAAAGAGGGTGGACAGATGCTGCATACGTTACTGCCGAAGAACATTTACAAGAGCAAACCAACCCGGCAAAGAGGCAGAAAACAAACAGCCAGTAATCGCCTTCCTCCCACCATGACTCAAGTAAACTTTTCCGCAAAATGAACTTCTGAGCAGAACAGCAGTCTGCTTTTCATATTTTCATGCATTAATGAAATATAATTATGGATAGAAGTTCTGCTGGTATCAGTGGTCAATACAAAAGATCAAATAACAGTTACAACCAACCGAATGGCCATGCCCCTTCTTCAAGGCATGGGCGATACCGACTTGCCACAGTCAGACAATGGGATAATCCCCCCCGGACTGCACCGGGTCGCAATGAATTTTACCACTCTTCTGGCACACGCTCTTCTCAACATCTACAGTGCCGTTCAGTAAACTCTGCTCAAGATTTTAATGCCCTCATCAAACAGGAAATAATGGATGATCTGGTGCGTAAATCGAATCGTTTCGGTCATCGCTATGATGGGAGAAATCACGGACAATATGCCAGTTCAATTAAAAAATACACGTCAGCTGCTAAAAGACCGTTAAACCGAACAGAACAAAGCCAGCTGATGCGTTTACTGCAAAATTTCACTGCAACGCGGAGCTGGAATTGGCGAAGCCTGACAACAACACTGCACTCATTCACTTCAGCGGGTGTTTTTACCCTTCATAAACCCATGGATGAGCGAGTTAAACTTACTCAGGCTAAGTTATTGTCAACGCTATTTGATTCAATAATATTCAAGTGCAACCAAAAACCTGAAGCCAGTGATATTGATGCCCTGGGAATCACCAACCTGCTGTGGGCCATGGCGAAACTGGTGGACAACGGGCAGATGCAGAAACTGGAGCTCAACGAGGCTATGGCCGCTCTGTTGCCCCACGTGAACGCACAGGAAGCTAACTTTAAACCGCAGGAAATTGTCAACCGGCTGTGGGCCATGGCAAAACTGGCGGACAACGGACAGGAGCAGGGACTTGAGCTCAACGAGACTGTGGCCGCGCTGTTGCCCCATATTAACGCACAGAAAGACCAATTTAATGCCCAGGGTATCACCAACCTGTTGTGGGCCATGGCGAAACTGACAGACAACGGACATGAGCGAACACCAGAGCTCAAAGAGGCCGTGGCCGCGCTGTTGCCCTGCGTGAACGTACAGAAAGCTAACTTTAAACCACAGGAAATCGCCAACCTGCTGTGGGCCATGGCGAAACTGGTGGACAGCGGGCAGGAACAGACACCAGAGTTCAAAAAGGCCTTTGCAGCGCTGTTGCCCCACGTGGGCGCACAGAAAGCTAACTTTAACCCACAGTATATCGTCAACCTGCTTTGGGCCATGGCGAAACTGGTGGACAACGGGCAGGAACAGACACCAGAACTCAAAGAGACCTTGGCCGCGCTGTTGCCCCACGTGAGCGCACAGAAAGCCAACTTTACACCACAGGGTATCGCCAACCTGCTGTGGGCCATGGCGAAACTGGTGGACAACGGGCAGGAGCAGACACCAGGGCTCAATGAGGCCCTGGCCGCGCTGTTGCCCCACGTGAACCTACAAAAAGCTAACTTTAAACCACAGGGTATCGCCAACCTGCTGTGGGCCATGGCGAAACTGGTGGACAGCGGGCAGGAGCAGACACCAGGACTCAATGAGGCCGTGGCCGCGCTGTTGCCCCACATAAACGCACAGAAAGACCAATTTATTCCTCAGCATATCGCCAACCTGCTGTGGGCCATGGCAAAACTGGTGGATAGCGGCCAGGAGTGGACACCAGAGTTCAAAGAGGCCGTGGCCGCGCTGTTGCCCCGCGTGAACGCACAGAAAAAGCAATTTAATGCCCAGGCTATTGCCATCATGCTGTGGGCCATGGCGAAACTGGGTGAACTCCTTGAGCTGAACGTGGTTATCTCTACATTCGAATCGCTTGTCTATCAAATCAGTGAAAACCCTCAGTTTTCTCAGCAAGAGATACCGTTGTCTCTGTGGGGAGTCATGGTATGCAGTGCCAGGTTGTTTCTGGATTCCAATGCTAATAAAAGTAACGTGTTTGAAAATCACATGGATGACCTGTTCACTCGCCTGAAAAATACATCGCCAGACAATGAAGAGGAACAATCCATCATTACCCAGGCTGCCAGTTGGCTTGGCAGAGCCTGTCCGGTCGTTCGCCATTACCAAACAAACATTTCAAAAAACCAGGTCGACTTCCGCGATCAACTCAAATCATCTATTCCATCTTTGAGGATTGAAGAAGAAAAGAGTCTGAACTCATTACCTCCGGTAGACCTGCTACTGCCAGATCACAACATGGTGATTGAAGTTCAGGGCCCCTCTCATTACGTGGGTGGTGATTTCAAAACCCGGAATGGTTCAACTCTGCTGAAAATCGCACTGCTGCAAAAAGCAGGATTTGAGGTCATTGAAATCCCGGCTAACCAGCTTTTGAAGAAAGATTTAATGAAACCCTATATTGATCAAATAAAGATCAGGGTAAGCATCGCGCCAAAGGGTCATGACTGTGTATCACTTAAAAGAGGGTGGGCAGATGCTGCATACGTGACTGGTGAAGAACATTCAAAATAGCAAACCAATCCAGCAAAGAGGAAGAAAACAAGCAGCCAGTAATCGCCTATGACTCAAGTAAACTTTTCCGCACAATGAACTTCTGAGCAGAACAGCAGTCTGCTTTTTATATTTTCATGAATTAATGAAATATAATTATGGATAGAAGTTCTGCTGGTATCAGTGGTCAATACCCAAGATCAGATAACGGTTACAACCAACCGAATGGCCATGCCCCTTCTTCAAGGCGTGGTCGATATAGACATGCCACAGTCAGACAGAGGGATAGTCAACCCCGCTCTACCCCGGGATGTAATGAATTTCACCATTCTTACGGCACACGCCCTTCTCAATATTTACTTCACCGTTCAGTCAACTCTGCTCAAGATTTTAATGTCCTCATCAAACAGGAAATAATGGATGATCTGGTGAGTAAATCGCATCGTTTCGGTGATCGCTATGATGGGAGAGATCACGGCCTATATGCCAGTTCAGTTAAAAAATACACGTTAGCGGCTAAAAGACCGTTAAATCGAACAGAACAAAGCCAGCTGATGCGTTTGCTGCAAAATTTTACCGTAACACGGAGCTGGAATTGGCGAAGCCTGACGACAACACTTCACTCATTGACTTCAGCGGGTGTGTTTACCCTTCATAAACCCATGGATGCGCGAGTTAAGCGTACTCAAGCGGCCTTATTGTCAACGCTATTTGATTCAATAATATTTAACTGCAACCAAAAACCTCCAGCCAGGGATATTGATGCTCAGGGTGTCGCGAACCTGCTGTGGGCCATGGCTAAAATGTTAGACAACGGGCAGGAGCGGACACCAGAGTTCAACGAGGCCGTTGTCGCGCTGTTGCCCCACGTGAACGCACAGAAAGACCAATTTAAGACCCAGGGTATTGCCAACCTGCTGTCGGCCATGGCGAAACTGGTGGACAACGGGCAGGAGCGGACGCCAGAGCTCAACGAGGCCGTGGCTTCGCTGTTGTCCCATGTGAACGCACAGAAGAAAGACCAATTTAATACCCAGCATATTGCCAACCTGCTGTGGGCCATAGCGAAACTGGTGGAAAATACGCAGCAGCAGACACCAGGGCTCAACGAGGCCGTGGCCGCCCTGTTGCCTCTCGTGAACGCGCAGAAAGACCAATTTATTCCTCAGCATATCGCCAACCAGCTGTGGGCCATGGCGAAACTGGTGGACAACGGGCATGAGCAGACACCAGGGCTCAAAGAGGCCGTGGCCGCGCTGTTGCCCCGCGTGAACGCACAGAAAGACCAATTTAATGC
>NZ_PJPV01000018.1 GCF_002864045.1 Endozoicomonas acroporae | reverse complement strand
AGCCAGAAATATATGATTCCATATGGCCAGCTACTTAACCTATAAATACCAGGGTTGGCAAACTGAATGATCCACATTTTTTTCATAATGTGGATTCAGCAAGCGGTTAAATCGGATTTATTGTCTTTGCAGGAAAGAACTTTAAAACTGTTTACCGGTCAGAGGATGTGAAAAGAAATATCGCTGATATTGATACCATGTACCCTGACCACTACCAGGCAACAAGCCCGTCTGGTAACCAGGCAGGAGAAACAACGACAGAGGGGGGTTCGGTTGTTCCTCCGGAACAGGTGTCGCCTTTACTGGCATTGCCAAATGAGCTCCTGATTAAAATTTCCGACTACCTGTCTTTCGTTGATGTTAGCCACCTGGCTACAACCAGCAAGCGTTTGATTACACTTTTCAACACAGAAGAAAAACTGAAAAAACTGGCCCTTCAATATTATGGCTCTGCCTCTGATGTCTATAGAAAAATGATTGAAAACAGGGATATACCTGCTGTTCCGGGCAATGAAATTTATGACCCTTTATTACGGCTTGCTTATCATCGATACGTAAGCAATAAATACCTGGCTTCTCTGGAAAGTAATACCCTGCAAACCGCCGTGGCGACGCTGAATGGGCATACCTCCGGGGTGATCTCAGTCACGTTATTGTCTGATGGGCGGTTGGCTTCCTGTGCTGGCCAGACCATAAAGGTGTGGGATCCAGGCAAACCCCACGGGCAGCAATGCGTCATGACGCTCCATGGGCATACCTCCCTGCTGAGCTCTGTCATAGCATTGGCCGATGGGCGGCTGGCTTCCTGCTCTGAAGACAAAACCGTAAAGGTGTGGGATCTGAGCAAACCCGACGACCAGCAATGCGTGGCGACGCTCAACGGGCATACCAGGGAGGTAGATTCAGTTACGCAATTGCCCGATGGGCGGCTGGTTTCCTGTTCTCATGATGGGACTATTAAGGTGTGGGACCTGAGCAAACCCAACGGCCAGGAATGTGTGACGACGCTGAATGGGCATACCAATTGGGTAACCTGTGTTACGACATTGCCCGATGGGCGCCTGGCTTCCTGCTCTCTTGACGAGACCATTAAGTTGTGGGACCTGGGCAAGCCCGCCGGTGAGGCATGTGTGGCAACGCTGAATGCGCTCCGCTGGATGTTCACAATCACGCCATTGCCCGATGGGCGGCTGGCTTTCTGTTCTCATGATGGGTCTATTAAGGTGAGGGACCTGAGCAAGCCCAACGGCCAGGAATGTGTGGTGACGCTGAATGGGCATACCGATTGGGTGAAGTCAATTGCGCTATTGCCCGATGGACGGCTGGCTTCCTGTGGTGATGATCAGACTATTAAGGTGTGGGATCTGAGCAAGCCCAACGGCCAGCAATGTGTGGCGACACTGAAAGAGCATACCAAAGACGTGTTCTTTGTTACGCCATTGCCCGGTGGGCGACTGGCTTCCTGCTCTCTTGACGAGACCATAAAGTTGTGGGACCTGGGCAAACCAGACGAGCTGCAATGCGTGGTAACGCTGAATGGGCAGCCGACTTCCTGCTCCCCCCCGCGAAAAAGAAGAAAAATCGTTTAATGATGTAAAAATTACCGGTGGTATCTGAAGTGAAAGTTGCCGCGCAATGGCCTGCCTTGAGTCCTGATCATGTTTCCGGGACCGGATTCCTGCATTCACTAATTTTTATTTATTGAGTGAACGACGTTTTTATCGTCGGGTAGGGAAGTGCATAGAGATTTACTCTTTATCGGGGCACAGTGATATAACCTGAATTCAGGCTGCTGATTTTTGCATTTCGAGAAAGAACTTTAGAGCTGTTCACCGGTCAGAAATGGTGTGAAAAGAAATATCGCTAATATTGATAATATTCCACCTAACCACTATCAGGGAAGCAACCCGTCTGATAACCAGTCAAGAGAAAAAACTACGAAGGGGATTTCGGTTGTTCCTCCGGAACAGGTGTCGCCTTTACTGGCATTGCCAAATGAGCTCCTGATTAAAATTTCCGACTACCTGTCTTTCGTTGATGTTAGCCACCTGGCTACAACCAGCAAGCGTTTGATTACACTTTTCAACACAGAAGAAAAACTGAAAAAACTGGCCCTTCAATATTATGGCTCTGACCTTGAAGCCTATAGAAACCTGATTGAAGACAGGGATGTACATATACCTGCTGTTCCGAACAATGAAATTTATGACCCGGTATTACGGCTTGCTTATCATCGATGCTTAAGCAATCAATACCTGGCTTCTCTGGAAAATAATACCTGGCAAGCCTGGGTGGCGACGAAAAGGCATACTGTCGGGGTGAACTCAGTCACACCATTGGCCGATGGGCAACGGGCTTCCTGCCTACGGCTTGCTGATCATCGAAACGCAAGTAATAAATACCTGAAGTCTCTGGGAATTCATACCCAAAAAACCTGCGTGGCGACACTTAAGGGGCACACTGACAGGGTGAGCTCAGTCACGGCATTGGCTGATGGGCGGCTGGTTTCCTGCTCTTTTGACAAGACCCTGAAGGTGTGGGATCTGAAGCTACCCGACGGGCAGCAATGCGTGGCAACGCTCCATGGACATAATGGCAGGGTGAACTCAGTCACAACATTGCACGACGGTCGGCTTGTTTCCTGCTCTGATGACAAGACCCTGAAGGTGTGGGATCTGAACCAGCCCGACGGGCTGCAATGCGTGGCGACGCTGAATGGGCATACTGGCAGGGTGAAATCAATCACGACACTGGCCGATGGGCGATTGGCTTCCTGTGCTACTGACAGGAGCGTAAAGATCTGGGATCTGAACAAGCCCGACGGGCAACAATGCATGGCGACGCTGGAAAGTCATAAGTCATGGGTGTACTCAGTGACGCAATTGCCTGATGGGCTGCTGGTTTCCTCCTCTGAGGACAATACCGTAAAGGTGTGGGATCTGAGCAATTTCCGGGGGCCTCCATGCGTGGCAACGTTGAATGGGCATACTAACAGGGTGAATTCAGTCGCGCCACTGGCCGGTAAGCAGCTGGTTTCCTGCTCTTCTGACCAGACCGTCAAGGTATGGGATCTGAGCAATCTTTACGGGCAGCCCTGCGTGGCGACGCTGCGTGAGCATACCGGTGTGGTGGACTCAGTCACGTTATTGCCCGATGGGCGGCTGGCTTCCTGCTCTTTTGACAATACCGTAAAGGTATGGGATCTGAGCTTGCCCGTCGGAGAGCCGTGCGTGGCGACGCTGCATGGACATACCGACTGGGTGGTCTTTGTTACGTCATTGCCCGGTGGGCGGCTGGCTTCCTGCTCTGCTGACAATACCGTAAAGGTATGGGATCTGAGAGAGTCCAACGGGTAGTACATGGTTTCAATGAGTTTGACGGGTTGTCGTGCCTCCGCACTCCGTTCGTCCTGAGCCTGTCGAAGGACCCATAGGGCCTAAAGGCGGAAACTCCAGTCTCTGATAGATCGTGCCAAGCACCCTTCGACTCCGCTCAGGGTGAACGGAGATTGTACACGTCAAACTCATTGAAACCATGTAATAGGGTAGCCATGCGTGGCGGCGTAGAATGTGCACACCGACAGGATGAACAAAGTCATGGATGGCTGCCTCCTTGTTCCTCCTCATACAAAGAAGAACAATCGTTTAATGATGTAAAAAATAGCAGTGGTATCTTAATGAAAGTTGCCACGCAATGGCCTGCCTTAGACCCTTATTTTGTCTTCAGGACCGGATTCATGCGCTCATTAATTCATTTATTTATTAACGACTTTTTTATAGTCGGGTCAGGAGGTGAATAGGGCTTTACTCTTTATCAGGGCGGAGTGATATAACCTGAATTCAAGCAGACTGATTATTATATTTTCAGGAAGAGAACTTTAGAGCTATTAACTGGTCAGAGACTGCATGGCTAATAATATCGCTGATAATGCTAACGGCTCTTCCCCTCATTATCCCCGGGAAACATATCCATCGGGCAACCAGACAGGGAAAAAAACCACTGCAGGGATTTCGGTTGTTCATCCGGAACAGGTGTCGTCTTTAATGGTATTGCCAAATGAACTCCTGGTTAAAATTTCTAACAACCTGTCTTTCGTTGATGTTAGAAGCCTGGCTTTAACAAATAAGCGTTTAATGACACTGTTCAACACAGAAGAAAAACTGAAAAAACTGGCCATTCGATATTATGACTCTGCCTTTGAAGCCTATAGAAAAATAATTAAAAACAGGGATGTACCCGCTGTTCCTGGCAATAAAATTCATGACCGTTTATTACGGCTTGCCTATTATCGATTCGTAAGCAATCAATACTTTGCTGACCTGGGAAGCAAAGCCTGGAGAACCTGTGTGGCAGTTCTGAGAGGGCATAAATGGGGTGTGAACTCAGTTACGGCGTTGGCCAATGGTTTGCTGGCTTCCGGTGCTGATGACCGGGCCGTGAAGTTGTGGGATCTGGGTAGGTCTGGTCGGCGGAAATGCGTGGTGACGCTAATTGGGCATACTGAAAGGGTGAACTCAGTCACGTTATTACCTGATGGACGGCTGGCTTCCTGTTCTGATGACGGGACTGTAAAAGTGTGGGATCTAAGCAAGCCAGACGGCCAGCAATGTGTGGCGACGCTGTATGGGCATAGCGGCTGGGTGCAGTCAGTCACGGTATTGCCTGATGGGCGGCTGGCTTCCTGCTCTGTTGATCAAACCATAAAGGTGTGGGATCTCGGCCAGCGATGCGTGACGACGCTGTATGGGCATACCGGCTGGGTGGAGTCAGTCACGGTATTGCCCGGTGGGCGGCTGGCTTCCTGCGCTCATGACGGGACCGTTAAGGTGTGGGATCTGGGCAAGCCCGACGGCCAGCAATGCGTGGCGACGTTGAGAGGGCATGCTGGTTGGGTGGTGTCAGTCACGGTATTGGCCGATGGGCGGCTAGCCTCCTGTTCATCTTTTGACAATACCGTAAAGGTGTGGGATCTGGGCAAGCCCGACGGCCAGCAATGCGTGGCGACGCTGAATGGGCATACCGGCATAGTGTTGTCAGTCACGCAATTGCCCGATGGGCGTCTGGCTTCCTGCTCGGGTCCTGGTGATCTGAGCGTAAGAGTGTGGGATCTGAGCAAGCCCGACGGTCAGCAATGCGTGGCAATACTGAAGGGGCATAGCGCTTGTGTGAAATCCGTCACAGCATTGCCTGATGGGGGGCTGGCTTCCTGTTCTCTTGACCAGACCATAAGGGTGTGGCGTCTGAACAAACCCGAAGAGAAGCGACGGAGGGTGACACCCCATGGAAAACACAACCGGTTGAAATCAGCCCAGACCGGTGGGCGGCTGGATTCCTGCTCACCTCCCACGAAAAAGAAGAGAATTCGTTGATTGTTAATGTAAAAACAAGCTGTCGTATATTAGCAATCTGACAAACTGAGCCCGCAACGAAATGTCAACAGGCTCTTGATGCCTTATCAGTACTCGACCCGGTAGCTCAGGTTATAGACTCGACCTTCAGCCTTGTGTGCACTGATACCGCTATAGGTTGTCCTGGCCCACTGGCTGTATACGGTCTCGTAGTCCTTATTCAACAGGTTGGTTATTCCTGCTTTAAGGGTGCCCATGGGAAGGTCGTAGGAAACCAGAAGGTCAACGGTTGTGTATCCATCAACTTCAAGGTCTGTCACTGTAGAGCCGTTAACTTTTTTCCCCTTGTCATAATCCAGGAAGGTCATGGATTGCAGACGGACATTAAGATCTCCCTGATCATAAGCGACAAACGTTGTAAATTTCTCCGGTGAGACATCCGCTGCTTGGAGGTCCAGCCACTCCCCTATTTCCTTGTAATAGCTGCGTCCTTCAGTAAAGGCGTAAGTACCCCCGACGTACCAGTAATCATTCAGGAAATATTCAATAGCCCCCTCAATGCCGTAGACTTTTCTTTTTTGATCCAGCAGGTCTACATTGTAGTCTTCATTGAAGGCAATGGTTTTGTCCGATTCATTGTAGAAGACGGAGACATTGGCAATGATATTGTCAAAGTTACCCCGCCATCCAAGCTCGTAACTATCTGTCTTGATGGCATCGAGGTTTGCTTCAGAAATATTGGTTCGCGGGAGCGGCAGGCTATTAGGAAGACGACTAACCGGGGAGACCGTATCACGCAGAATTCTCGACGCATCGGGCACGTCAAAACCCTGAGAGTAATTAGCGAACAGCTCATTACTTTGATTCAGATGGAAGACGAAGCCAAGATTAAACAGCGTATCGTCGTATTTTCTAACGGCACCTTCCAGTGGAGTTTTTGTTATCCCTAATTGTGGTGCAATCCAAGTTTCAGCGAGAGGCATATGATCACTGATATCCAGCCTTGCACGCTCATACCTGATACCGCCATTCAGCGTCAGCTGTGAGGTTAAATCATAGGAGGTTTGCAAATAAAGCCCAAGGGTTTTGGTTTCAACATCAGGACCATATTCATACTCTGGGCCTGTGGGCTCAATAACTCTGCCACCACTGGCTATATATTTTGCTAAATCATGCAGCTGCCCTCTTTGCTCGCCATCGTCCACATCATAATCAAGGCCGTAGGAAAGCTTGAGCTGATTATTCAGCGAACGGTCAAGGTTCAGTTTTACTCCAAAAACCTCAGCGGTAGACGTCGATTGGTTTATAAATGTACCAACTCCTCGAATGACGTTGGGATAGGGAAAGAATCGGGCTTCACGCTCACGATAGTAGGTCTGTGCCTGAAGGTTATTGCCCAGAAAATCGTCGTCTTTATAAACAAGGTCAATAGACTGTCGCTGACTGTAAGGCTGTTTTTCCAGCTCAAGTCCTTTCAGGGCTGCGGGTGAGTCGGCAATATTGCCACCAGGTACGGATGAAATATCGGGTGCATAATCAGAATCCATCTGGTCATCAAAGAATTGCAGCGTTGCCTCCAGTCGCTGCTGGTCGGTCAGGTCATACCCAAGTTTAATCAGCGCATCTTTGCTATCGGTATCCATGCGGCTGACCTGGGATGGATCAGGGTTAACCCGGTTACCGTCTGCATCAAAAATACCGCCACGACTTTCATAGGTGCCACTGAACAGATAGTCAAAGGCACCGGAGCGGCCACTGATATTCTGGTTAAGTGTCCAGGTGGTCAGTTCATCACCGGATACTTTGAATCCTGCTTCCGAAGCAAACTGCAACTCATCGGTTTCAGGCTTACGGGTAATGACATTGATAATCCCGCCAGTAGCGCCACCACCATAAATTGCACTGGCACCGGAGATAATCTCGATACGTTCAATATTTTCTGGCCGGATAGAGTTCAGTTGTCGGCTGATCTGACGGTTCTCCGTTTGAGCAATGCCATCGATCAGGACCAATACTTTCCGGCCACGGAGGCTCTGGGTTCTGTCTGTCACCGTTTGCGTGCTGGGTCCAAACCCGGGAACAGCCTGTTCAAGAATATCCGCCAGCTTCTGTCCCGGCTGGGACTGCTGAATAATCTCCTGCTGGCCGATTACCTGAACCGTGCCAGAAATATTGGAAACGCTGGATTCTGACCGGGAGGCGGTAACCACTATCTGGTCCAGGGTGGTCACCGCTGTCTCTGAAGCTGCTGTCGCCTGAGCGGCGGTAACCAGAGAAATCGCCGCCATGAGTGGCAGAGGTATTTTTTTACTCTTCATTTTTCGACTTTTCCATGAGTAATGATTGTCATTCTTATTAAGTCCTTGTAGTTATGCAGGACCTGCTTCCTGCAGGCCTCTTTACTTCTTTTATTAAATTAACGACGCTGGATGTATTTTCCGCTGAGCAGCAGAAGGATGAAGTAAATACCACCGGCACCGGAAACAAAAAGGCCTGAGGGTATTTCAAAGGGAGCGATAACGGTTCGTGATAACCAGTCACTGCTGACCAGTAACAATGCCCCGGTAATGGCTGCTGCCGGAATAAGATGACGGTGACTGGACATACCGGTCACTCTGCAGATATGGGGAGCCATCAGTCCGACAAAGGAAACCCCGCCTACCGCCGCCACACTGACTGCACTGAGCAAAGCGACGATTACCAGCAGCAGCGCAATAGTGACGGATACACGGATACCGAGCAGCGTGGGCAGATAGGCACCAAGCTGAAGAATATCGAGCCTATGCCACATCATCCACAAAATGGGAAGCAGGATTATAACGGCTGAAAACAGGGGATAAGTGCGCGCATCAGTCACGGCATAGGTGCTGCCGGACAGCCAGATCAGCACTTCACTGGACTGGTTGCTGCCCAGAACCAGCACCATACTGATCAGGGTGGCGGCAACCGCCGAAAGGCACAGACCGCCCAGGGCAAATAATAGGGGATTGAAACCGGTCAGACGGCTCAGGGTCAGCAACAGGATCAACGCAAAACCACTGCCGGATATGGCTAACAGCATCAAACCAAAACTGTCTATTCCCGGGTAGAGAACGGCACCCAAAACAATAAATAAAACAGCGGTTGTCGTTAATCCCGATACGTCCGGGCTGGTCAGTGGGTTTCGGGTTAATGTTTGTAACACGAGACCGGAAACCCCAAGTGCCGCACCCGCAAACGCAGCGCTCATGACCCTGGGCCAGCGCAGATGCATAAATGACATCTCTATCTGGCTGAACAGGCTCAATCCCATCAATATCAGACCCAGTAAGGACAGAACTGCCAGAGTGCGGTTCGGGTTCATAGAGAACAGTGCACGTATACCCGTTTCTCCCGGCGTTGTCCCCAGTGCACCGACCCGGTTTCTCCGCGTCAGTAGAAAGATCATAAACGGGGCTCCAACAATGGTGGTCATGACGCCAGCGGGAAAGCTGTAATGGGAGTCCGAGACCATTATCGGGATCAATCGTGCGGCAATATCAGCACTGAGCAGCAACAATGCCCCCACCACCGAAGCCAGCAGCAGTCGCGACCATACCGACTGACAGCCCAGGCCCCGGGCAATATGAGGCGCAATCAGGCCAACAAAACTGATCATCCCCACCTGACTGACGACGGTAGAAGACAGGATCACGGCAATCAGCAACGAAAAGCCAACGGTATGTCGTACATTTACCCCAAGGGTTTGGGCCTGTTCTGCCCCCAGGGCAATCAGGTCAAGTTGCCGGGCAAAGAATAACGCGATAAGGGTGAACAGCAGGATTATTGGCCAGCTGTGCTGAACCGCCTGAAAATCGAACTGGGAGAGATTACCGGCCCCCCAGGTATACAACCCATCCAGGCGGTTTTCGAAAAACATCAGCATGCCAGCACTGATAGCACCAAAAGAGAGGGTGATTGCCATCCCCACCAGCACCAGGTTAACCGGCGAATGGCTGATGGCACTGGCCAGACGGAAGACCAGTAATGTGGTGATTATTGCGCCGGTAAATGCCACCACGACCGGGTATTGCCCGGTAATATCCGGCAGCAATACCGATCCCATCACAATCGCGACCATGGCCCCGGCATTAACGCCCAGGGTTGCAGGGCTGGCAAAGGGATTCCTGGTTGCTCCCTGAATCAGTACCCCGGCCGCGCCCAGGGCTGCACCACAGAGTAAAGCCATCAGGGTTCTGGGCAGTAACAACCAGGTAACAATGGTTGCATTGAGGGGCTGATGCTCGCGGATACTTCCGCCCGGTACGGACGATGGAAAAAATGGCATATCAACCAGCAAACTGGCGTCAATGCCTGATGGGCCGGTCATTAAAGAGATTGTCACGGCCAGCACATACAGTAGAAATACTGACAGAGAGACCGTGGTTGCTTTAAAGGGTACGGAGTAATTCATCATGCCTCCGGTGCCAGTTGTGACACGATTGCCGTTGCCATACGGGTTGCGGACAACGGTCCTCCGAAGGACCACAGTGCCGGCAAATAGTGAACCCGCCCTTCCCTGACCGCAGGGATAGCCTGCCATACCGGAGATCGAGTCATGGCCGGAAGGTCATCAGGCTGACTACCGATAATAAGCAGGCTGGCATCACCAATGGTGGTCAGCTTTAACAGGTCAACATGGGTAAAGTCCCGCCCGGGCAGAGCGCTGTGCCAGCTATTCACCAGACCCAGCTCATTAACGATGGCCCCCGCCATGGACTCATCGGCATAGACCCTGAGCCCAAGCCCCATTCCCACAAATTTACCAACGACCACTGACTGTCCAGTCATACCGGCTTGTTGGATATGACGCCGTGCCTGACCCATTAACTGCTCCATTTCCCGCAGCTTTTCCTCCGCCAGAGTCGTCTGATCGATCAGCCGAGCGACAGAGCGAAAGACACTCTGCATCCTGTGGTAGTAGTTTGAAGGGGTGTCTGTTGTGGGATACTGGGTAAACAGCACCGTGGGTGCAATGGCTTCCAGCTCTGAAATAATTCGATTGTGTCGCCATTGGTAGCCCAGTATTAAATCCGGCTTGAGCGCCGCAATGGCCTCAAGTGATGGTTCGGATCTTAAGCCCAGCTCCCGAACCCCGTCTGGCATTATCGGACTATTGGATTGCCACTCCTTATAACCTTTGATTGACGTGACACCCGCAGGTGTAATGCCCAGAGTCAGCAACATTTCTGCCTGGGTCCAATTAAGGGCAGCAATCTTATCGGGTATTTTTTTGCCTGAATCGAAAGATGATGCCCCGGCTGACTGGGCAGCAGTGGCGAGTAGCAGCAGTAAGGTAAAAGCAGCGTGAAGCCTGGCATTGAAAGATACTGACATTCAGGCAACTTCCTTGTCTGATACACTCGGCAACGGCTCTGGTGAACTGTTCGCTGATGGCAAAAACAGGTAGTGATCATAACCTTCTGGCTGAACTCTGGTGGTTTTAACACCAAACACATCAGCAATAACGTCCGTGTCGATTACTCGGTCCGCCCTGCCCTGTCGTACCAGATCTCCCTGGTTCATCAACACCACATCATCACTGAACTGCAGCGCCTGATTAAGGTCGTGAAGAACCCAGGCGACTGTCGTATTTTGCTCACGGTTCAACGTCCGTACGATATTGAGCAGCTGGAGTTGATGGGCAATATCAAGCCATGAGGTGGGCTCATCCAGCAATAAAATTCCGGTCTCCTGGGCCAGTACCATCGCCAGCCATACCCGCTGCATTTCTCCCCCGGACAGGTGATCAACTCGTGCCTTCGCGAAGCCCACCATATCCACCCGAGCCAGCGCTGTGTTGATTGCCCGGCGATCACAGGATTTCATCCGGCCAAAGGGCCCTGCATGGGGGTAACGACCACAGGCGACCAGTTCAGAAACTGACATTCCCAGGGGCACGGGTGAGTGCTGAGGTAACAGTGCCAGCTTCCGGGCCAGCGCTTTTCTGTGCCACTGCATCAGCGGTTTTCCAGCAAGTAACGCTGCTCCGCTATCCGGCGTGATCAAACCGGAAAGCATCTTTAACAGCGTGCTTTTGCCCGAACCATTCGGTCCGAGAATGGCGGTTATTCGTCCGGGAGCCAACTCAAGGCTGATCGGCTTGATCACCTGCTTGCCATTAACACGGTAACTTGCCTGATTAAGGCAGAGTGTATGATTAGACATCCATTTTTCTTTTTTTGATGAACTGTGTCGTTTGTCTCAGACTGATCCGTTTTATGCTGGTTTATTGGCCAGTTTTTGAGATGGTTGCGAATGATATTGATTATCGTTTAGTCATTCAAGTGATTTTCTTTTTATCCTGTATTTGAGTCATTGCCCAATCCCTTGCTTCACTCCAATCCAGGCACGCCTTCATGGGAAACGGCATGGCACTTTGCATATTTTTACTGACTACACGGTCACCCTCTTGTTCCGAGCCAACCAGTCTGGCGACACCGGAACAATATAAGCCCAGCAACTGCCGTTTCTCCTTAAACCAGAGCCCAAGCAGTTTGCGAGCTATGGGAGAAAACTCACTGTTAGGCTGCGCATGTATCACCATGCTGAAGGGCTCTTTTCTGTCCAGAAGCCCGGATAACTCATGTAACCAATCCTGTGCATCCTGATCCGTTGCCGGAGCATTAAAGCGGATGGTAACCATTGGCCAACCCATCATTTGAATCGCAGACATAATGACTTCCCGTGTTTATGATCAACCCATAAAAAAGTGATCATCAGTGATACGCTGGCAACCAGCACCCCGACCAACTCCTGCTGCCAGCCATTACTGTTCATCGTGCCAGCCAGCAATGCTCCCAGCGTATAGCCAATGGTATGGATCATAGTGAGCATGCCGGTAAGAGCACCCTGCTGACTGCTGGCCTGAGCAGATGCCAATGCCGTATAGGCGGGTGTTAATAAAGCAACCGAAGCGGCGCTGATGGTCAGTCCGCTGGCCAGCCAGAACAGGTGCTCACCGGTCACCATGAACATACTGCCGATCAGCAACAACACACTCCCACACTTCAATGCCATAACCAGATTTCGCTGAACCCACCGGGCAGCGACCAGATGGGCAATAATGGTCGACAGTGCTGCCAGCATCATCAGGATTGACAGTAATCGGGTGGTGGTGACTCCGTCATGAACAATAAGATGAAGTCGGGGACCGGCCAGGTATTGCAGAAAACCAAACAACGTGGTGACTGAGCACGCCAGTAACAGCAACGGCCAGGTCTCTGTCATTAATCCCAATAAGCGCACATTGCCATTACGGGCTGTTGACATCTTGTCATGCCTGACTGATACAACGGGTAAAATGACCAGCATCGTGAGGAGAACCATGGCCAGCAGCGATACCACACCGGCAGGAAAAGCGCTTCCCCAACCGATAAATAAGGCTGGCACCAGGGGGCCGGACAGCCGACCCACATTAATACTTGCCGTGATGCGACTGAGCATTCTGGCTCGATTTGATTGGTCACTGTCATCAATAGCCCATGCCTGAACCGCCGGGTACAAGCCAGATGCAAGCAGCCCATAGACGATGCGGGCAGAGAACATTAAGAAAATTGCCTGCTGTTGATTCAGCACACCAGACACCACTCCCTGAATAGACAGGGTCAGCATCAAAAAGCTCAGGGCTATGCCGACAGTACCCGAGATGATTACAGGTATACGACCATATATGTCTGATATCCGTCCCCAGATGGGGGCCGATACGATAAACAATCCGGTACCAAGAGCAACCATGACACTGAGCACACCATAGCCAATTCCGGTTTCTTCCAGAATGGCTGGCAGGCTGATCAGCAGCGTTGTCTGGCCAGTTCCCAGCAGGAATACCGCGATCAAACGACAAAAGTTATTCCGGGCAGGTTGTTGTCCGAAAGAGCATTGCCCGGAATGGGTGTCTGTTGAAACGTGATATAACGCATTTTCCGGCATGTTCAATTCTCAATGCTGCACATTTATATTATTCAATTTGTTGCAAATGATAATTGTTATCATATAGGATAGCAACCCAATCCAGGATGGGGTCGATTTTAAAAAGTGAAAATAACAGACCGTTGAAAAAGAAAATGGGTTGGTGAATAAGTTAAGAATTGATGACCAACCCGTATTAAAACTTTTAATAACTAACTCTCAACAACGTTGTTGATGAGAGCGTAATTCGTTGAACCATAAAAACTGAAATAATAATGATGTCCTCAGATTCAATACTGAAATCGTCGGCTGATAAAATAATGTCCGGCATATACCCCGATAGCCTGAATGCTCAACGGCGAAGTGATGCGGCTATTGTCAGAAACCAGGCTGAAGTGCTGAGCGCTAACTGTTTTTTTAATGCGCTCCTGCGGGAATGGCAAGGCTGGACATTACATCAAGTTAATGAGTTTAAAGTGATAGAGCGTTATCGATCACAATTGAACTCTGCCACCGGGAAGAACATTGATCATGTGATCAATATCCCTGTTCATGATGTATCGCTATTGGTATTTATCAGTCACTTTTCAATAACCGGGCGTCACCAGTTTTTAATGCCCGTCATTTTATCGAGCCCGGCAAAAGCAACGGCTACTCCCATCACTTTTATGGAGGCCGTTCAGTTGCTGGTAACCGGGGATATTCTCTGGCAGACCGATCCACAGAGCCGGAGAAACTTCCTGGAACGGGTTCATCACAGTGTTAACAATATTGAAACCAATCTGAGAGCCCGTCAGCCATCATTAGACGACATTTTTAACGGTCCCGGGGATTTTCAGACTTCAGAACAGTCACTGCTGACAGGGCACTCTGTCCATCCCTGCCCGAAAAGTTATGCTCAATTCAGTCGGGATGATGCCGCCCGGTATATGCCTGAGTTTGGTAGCAGCTTCCAGCTCCACTGGTTTGCCATAGACTCCGACCTGCTCGATGCCGACAGCGTTCATACACTGTCGTTCAATGAACTGACCAGACAACTGGCAGAAGAAGACCAGAACTTTCCAGCTGCATTACTCCATGCAACCCCGGAGCATCAAACGCTCTTGCCTGCCCATCCATGGCAGGCTGAACAGTGGCTGAAAAGTAACTATATACGTCAGTTGATTCAGGAAAAAAAACTGGTTGATTATGGATTAAAGGGCAGTGACTGGAGAGCAACATCATCCGTGCGTTCCCTGCATGCCAGCCACGCATCTTTCATGTTGAAGTATTCACTCAGCGTAAAACTGACCAACTCTGTGCGCCACCTGTTGCCTAAAGAGGTGATTCGCGGCAAAGAGATCCATCAGGTGAAATATCATACGTCCATTGGCACGGAAATGAAGCAGCGCTACCCGGACTTTGAGGTGATCACCGAGCCTGCCCATGGGGCGATCAGGGGACCGGATGGGCAGATATTGCCAGAGACCATGATGGTTCTGCGGGAAAATCCATTCAATAACGTTCAAACATTGAGGTCAACCGAGTTACTGGCCAGCCTGACCCAGGATAATCCTGACGGTGCATCAAGGCTGGTTTCACTGATCCGGAAACTGGCTGACAAAGAGCAGCTTCCACCAGAAAGAATAGCTGTTCGCTGGTTTAACCAATACCTGTCAACCGTCGTAGAACCGCTAATGATTGGACAGTCAGACTTTGGTCTTTTATTTGGTGCCCATCAGCAGAACCTGTTGATCACTCTGAAACAGGGTTATCCCCGGAAAGTCTATTTCCGTGATTGCCAGGGAACGGGCTACAGCCATACCGCCCGTGAACTTCTGGCGGAGACGATCTCAGAAGAAACCAGGCAGCAGGAGCATCATGTGGATGGTGAACTGGGCAACTGGTTGTTTACCTATTATCTGATTATCAATTCCACCTTTGGTGTCATCAGTGCCCTTGGGGCTGGGCAAGTCACTTCAGAATCTTCACTGCTGATGGCTCTGAGGGAGTTTCTGGTGAAGCTCAGAGCGTCTGATCCCAGAGATACAGGTTGTCTGGACTACATTCTCAACAGTCCTGAACTCTGGTCAAAGGGCAACTTTTATTGCTCTTACTGCGATATGAATGAGAACACCCTGGAGAATCCTCTGGCAGTGTATCACCCGCTAGCTAACCCACTCGTCGGGTTGTCACAGGACGAACTTCTATCTTAATTGCCAAAAATCCAAAACAGGGACAGCAATGACAACAACAATGAAACTTCCGGGAAAAACACTGCCGGGTATTCTGCATCCGGAGATAACACTGAAGCCTCTCAGCGCCAACACACTGTTGATCAATGATGCTACCACTTCACTGCATTTGAGCATGTCTGGCACCGACAGGCTGGTTATTTCTCCGGCCAATAGCTCCGACCTGCAGGACAGGATTCCCGATCATCTCATGGCGGCAGGCCTGGATTATCTGTATGCAAACCATCCAACGCTGGAACAAATTCACTTGTCTCCCCTGATATCTGAACAGCTGGAGTCAGGGTCATGGCGACATGATATTGATCAAACCTCCGGGGAGAGCATCAACGTCAGAACCGGCTTTTACCAGAATCGTACGCTTTGGCATTGGCAAAACAACAATGTACTGACGCCAGAAATCTGGACGGAAAACAGCAATGGCATTTCCCACCCGCTGCGACCGTTACAACCTTCCGGTGTCGTTTATCATCGTTATGATTATCAGAATGATCTCACTATTTCGTTCCGCTCCATTGATCCGGAGGAAGACCTGGCCACTTTTCATCAGTGGATGAATCAGCCGCGAGTTGCTGAGTTCTGGGAACTGGCAAAGAGCAGGGAAGAGCTGCGCAACTACCTGCAAACGCTGCTCAAAGACAGAAAAACCTGGCCCCTGTTAGGCAGTATTAACGGTGAACCTTTTGGTTACTTTGAGCTTTACTGGGCGATGGAAGATCGCATTGCTCCCTATTATGACTGCCAGCCATGGGACCGTGGTTTTCATCTTCTGGTGGGAAACCCGGACTTCCTGGGAAAACGGTTTTCCAATAGCTGGACCAAATCCATAACCCACTTCCTCTATCTGGACGATCCGAGAACCGGCCGATTGGTTGGCGAGCCAAGGGCCGACAATCGGCGTTTATTGAAGTTGCTGGCACCTGCCGGCTGGTCGTTTGTCAAAACGTTTGATTTCCCCCATAAACGGGCAGCTCTGGTAAACGGTTATCGACGTACATTTTTCAGGGAGGTACAGCTATGAATCAGGCGGTCACACAGTCTCTACTAAAGAGTCTACGGAAGAGTCCACTGAAGACCAAACCCTCCTCTTTCTGGTTACAGGCTAACCAACGTTTGCTGGCCAAAAGTCTCAGTGAACTGAGCTGGGAAGAAGCAATTTCACCACTGGAGCTTGATAACGGTGATTTCACCCTGGAGCTGCAAAGTGGCACCAGCTATCAGTTTGCAGCCTGGCGAACCGTCTGGGATCAATTGATCATTGACCCGGCCTCCATTATTCGTACCGGACCTGATGGTCAGTGCTCCTCATTTCCCGATGTCAGTCAGTTATTTATTGATGCCCGGACAGAGCTTCATCTCACGTCGGTAATATTGGCAAATTTTCTGGAAGAGCTGGCCAACACCCTGATGGCCGAAGTTCGGGTACAGCAGAACTACCATCAAAAAACTGCCGCTGAGTTGATTGACCTGACCGATGATGAACTCCAATGTTATCTGGATGGTCACCCGAAAGTGACCGTCAGCAAAGGCCGTATCGGTTGGGGGGGCAATGACTATGAGGCCTATGCCACCGAATTTCTGCCGGATATTCAACTGGAATGGCTGGCCGTCAGCCGAAACCATTGTCAGCTATCTAAAATAGACGACCTTTCTGAGCAGGCGTTATTGTCTGCAGTGCTTGATACGGAGGCTCAGGCTAAGCTTTTAGACGTCTTTCATGGAATGAATTTAACAGCAGAAGCGTATTTCCTACTGCCGGTTCACCCATGGCAGTGGCAGAACAAGCTGGTGAATTTATTTGCTGGTGAGATTGCCGCGGGTCGTATCGTTCATCTGGGGGCTTTTGGTGATCCCATGTTGCCGCAACAGTCTCTGCGTACGCTATCAAACCGGCAGAGACCCAAACAGTTGAACATTAAGCTGCCGCTCTCGATTTTAAACACCTCCTGCTATCGGGGTATTCCCGGTCAATACATCAAGGCCGGGCCGATGATATCCAGGTGGCTGGCCAATATTGTGAATACTGACCCAACGCTGGCAAACCGGGGCGTCATCATCCTTGAAGAGCCCGCAGGTGCCTTCTACCCCAACCCGATATTTACCCAGGTTGAGGATGCTCCCTATCGTTATCATGAGATGCTGGGCTGCATCTGGCGACAGAGTGTACACGACAAAATCAAGACATCTGAACGTGCTGTCCTGATCTCCACCCTGTTTCAACGGGATGGTTTCAATGAACCGCTCATCCATGAGTACATTCACCGTTCAGGGCTGTCAGCCAGACAATGGTTGACCCGACTGTTCAATTCGGTGGTCATCCCACTCTACCATTTGCTCTGTAAATACGGTGTTGGCCTGGTGGCCCATGGCCAGAATGTCACGGTGGTGCTTGAGCATCATCAGCCTGTCCGTGTTGCTCTTAAAGATTTTCAGGGGGACTTGCGTCTTATTGATCAGGACTTTCCTGAGCTGGAAAGCCTGAGTGACTATGCCCGCTCAGTGACTACGAGACTGCCCGCTGAATACCTTATCCATGACTTGCAGACGGGGCACTTTGTCAGCGTTCTGCGCTTTATTTCCGCTTGTCTGGCAGAAAAAGGCCTGGCGGAAAAAGGGTTTTCGGAGGTGGACTTTTACGGACTCCTTGGTAAACAACTGCAGTTGTATATGAAAGCACATCCGGAACTGAACGGGCGCTTTAAACTGTTTGACCTGTTCCAACCGGAAATGGCCCGTGTTTGCCTGAACAGAGTCCGATTCAAACTGGGTTATGGTGACGCCAGTGAACGTCCACTGCCGGAACTGGGTACACCGCTTAACAACCCATTAGCAACGACATTCAGGGAAGTGCCATGAGATTGCAAAAAATCACGGATTGCGAAACCGATATTCTGGAACTGGCAGGACTGGGTGCCGGGCCATTCAATTTGAGCCTGGCTGCCCTGCTGGATAGTCAGCCCACCATTTCAACCCGGTTTTTTGACAAAAAAGCAACCTTTGGCTGGCATCCGGGTTTAATGCTTCCAGGGGCTCATATGCAAACTTCCTGCCTGAAAGACCTGGTTACCGCTGTTCAGCCCACAAGCCCATGGTCGTTTATTTCATTTCTGGTCAATAAAGGGCGTTTTTACTCATTTCTCTCCACCGAAAAAATGGTCATCAGTCGTACAGAGTTTGTTGAATACCTGAGCTGGGTGGCAACTAACCTGGGTTCGGTCACGTTTGATACTGAAATTCGGGAAGTCAGCTTTACCGATCATCACTTTGTGCTGAAGTCTGACCATCAATCCTTTAAAGCCAGAAATCTCTGTCTGGGCACCGGCAAATCACCCTATACCCCGCAGTGTACCCGGCGATGGCTCGGCCCGCACTGCTTCCATGCCGGTAGCCTGATGACTCAGGATGTAGATTTAGCCAATAAACGGGTGGCGGTTATTGGCGGCGGACAGACCGGGGCCGAAGTCTTCCTGAACTGTCTGCGAGGCCAGTGGGGAAAGGTTACTCAGGTGAACTGGGTATCCCGGCGAGCGGGTTTTGAACCTCTGGATGAAAGCCCCTTTACCAATGAGTATTTCACCCCGGGCTATGTGAGCCAGTTTCTGTCACTGCCCAGTGATAAAAAACAGCACATCGTCAATTATCAAAAGCTGGCAAGTGATGGAATTACCCCGGCCTATCTGCTGGAACTCTACCGGGAGCTTTATGACCGAACCTATCTTGGCAACGGTGATGTGAGCTGGCAATTGCTGCCGGATCGAACGTTAGCGGATATGTCCTTAACGTCCACAGGCTATTATGATCTGCGTTTATTCAATGCATTGTCAGAATGTGATGAACGGCTGGGCGCTGACGTGGTTATTCTATGTACTGGCTTTCAGAATGCACTGCCCGAGTATCTGGAGCCGATTCGGGAACGGTTAACGCTGGATCAGCAAAATCGATTCAAGCTATCCCCAAGTTTTAAAGTGGCCTGGGATGGCCCGGAAGACCGACGGATTTATGCGGTGAATGCCGGTTTACACAGTCACGGCATTGTTGAGCCGCAGTTGAGCCTCACGGCCTGGCGCTCAGCAACCATCATCAATGACTTGATGAACGACGATGTATTTCCGGTCAATCACCCCCCCGGTTTTATCCACTGGCAGAGTAATACGGATTTTCTGACCAATGGCAAAGGAGAAAATGGGTAGTTTTTTTTCACCAACCTCTATCTATAAGGTTGGTGGAATAGTCCTTTAAATTCAGATTAAAGAAAGGCATGCAATCTGATGTAAGAGGCTGTCTGAGAATGGACTGCTCTATCGGGCAGCTGCTGCTACATTACATACGGTGGCTATTCTTGGTCAACCTCCCGCTCGATCCGCCAAAAAGACAGGATTTTCCGGTCGCCATCCATAGAGCTGATCTGTATGGAGTGACCGCAAGGACTGAATTTGAAGCTGTCAATGCAACCCTCCGCTTGCAGGCGGCCCTTTTCCTGCCAGACACCCTTTGGGGTTATGCCCAGTACAACCAGGCAAGATTTGTCGTTAACATCAAGGCCGGCAAAAAGGGACCCACCGTGATTAAAATCCGGTTCACAGAGTCGTAAATCAGAGTCCGGGGTTTGCCGGACCCATTCACCGTATTTCTTTTGCACCTGGATATCCAGCCTCCCCCGATCGTCAGTACAAATAATCGAGTGTCCGTCCGGGCTGAGCTTCTGGGCAGTAGGAACAGCGGAGTTTGCAGACCTGCGAGGATATCCCCTGTCACAAATATAAGTAAACATGTGCTGGCAGTGCCACATTCCGGCCCCGTCCAATTGCCAGACCATTGCAGATCCCTCCTGAAACAGCACAAATACCGAGGAGTCCACATTGAATGTCACCATTGAATTAGGCAAAACCCTCCCGGACTTCTGGAAATAGTCATGATCTTTTATTTCCGCTACCCAACCGTTGTTATCCGTTAAATGCCAGATATCAAAATTATCTTCGCTATGAACAACCAGATACTGACTATCGGGACTGAAGGTTACTTCCAGTGATATACATAGGACGGGGTGGGGCTGATGTTTAGTGATTCTTATGGTTTCAGACCATCGACCGTTATCACCAAGACTAAAAACAACCACGAAGAAATCCTCTACATGTATTTCCATGTCGTCGGAATCTTCCCCGGCATAATTGAAACATGCCGCAAAATGTTGACTGTCCGGACTGAATGCAATTGTGTCAAAACCTCCTATATCATCAATATCTATTCCTGTTTTTGTCAGAGCCGTTGTATACATGTTAAATTTCAGTATCCCGTTGGCTAGCCAGCGGCCATCCTTTTGTTTGCCAAAGAATCCGATACATTCTTCAAGATCGATGGCAATATGATTGCTGTCCGGGCTGAAAATACTGTAACCCCGGGGGCAATCACCTTTGGTTGCCCATTGACCATTCAATTCCCGACTTAAAATCATGCTATGCGTGGTGTATGCAGAATAAATCAGAGATTTGCCATCGGGTGAAACCTCAAAAGATAAAGAGTTAACATCAATACTTTGTTCATTACCAACATGGGGAAAAAGCTCAGCGACAGTCATTTGCTGTGTTTCAGTCCATAAGCCTTTCCCATCCCGCTGAATAATCGACAGTAAAGCGTCTTTAGCGCCATAGGTTTTAAAAGCAGGTCTATCAGAGGGGGGAGGATCAACAGAGATAAAAACAGTATTGTCATGGTATTGATCAATGCTATTAAAACAATCGAAGAAACAGCGCCCCTCAATAGTGAATTCCCTGTTCCAGCAGCCATTACTTCCCGCCGTCCAGATAGAACTCTGAGAGCCGTGACGATCATTAATGAGCAGCCGACTGTGATTCTCATTGAGAAAGTAATCAATGATGTTATCTTCCCTGCCAAACGAGTTTTGCAGCACAAATTTAAGTGAGGTGGCATTAATGGTTTCATTGCGTAAATGATCAGCGTGATATGCACAGATTGCCGGAAAATTTTCAGTACAATACGATTGCCCGGCAATGACTTGTATTTTTGATGTCCGCAGATGATGAATCAGTGGTTGATTGGTAATACTCAGACTCCGGTAAAACAGCTGTTCATTCTTACTCAGATTCCCGTAGCACCGAACAACTTCAAATAATCCATATTCATTCAGGACAGTGTGCATTCTTCTGGAAACAAGTGCCAAATTACACGCGTCCTTAAGGGGTAAATAACCGGTAATTTTCAACAATAATTCCACCGGTAGCGAGGTAATACTCCACCTGTGAAAATGAGCTGATTGTTCAGGAATAACCGGATTCGTTTCACTCAGACAAGGTTCATCTGGTTTTTCCTGTGCAGGAGGCAATGGCAAGATAAACTCTCTCATCAGATCACTCCGGAAAAATCTGATTAAGAGGTTAGTCCAGAGATGGCATATCTGAAATAATTCTCAGGACTTTGTCGCGCTAAGGGATTTTGTGAGGGAGCGAAGTACCGGGGAGTACGGTCGAATGAGCAAAACTCCCTAAGAGCGGCAAAGGACAAACGGGAGCAAGTTTATGAAATATCCGGGTTAGCCTGACATCAGTTATGTCTTGGCGTCATGTTGCGGTTCTTCTTTTTGGCGTGCGTTCAGGCCATCAGCATCAAACAGCACCAGATCATGGGGAATAATGTTCAGTTGAACGTTGGCATTCCCGGCTACCGGATTTGAATGCTCTGCTACCAGCTGATAACTCCCCTGGCAACAGTCCAGGTGAATCTCGCTGCGTATACCTTTTCCCATAAACTGCTGCCGGGTAATGGTGGCCTGTGGAAAAGTATCGGTAGAGGCCTGAGACAGTAAGCCTTCAGATTTATCCACAGCCGAGAGGGCAACCATCTGTGGTCGGATAAACAACTCCAGGCTTGTGCCTGCCTTTTCCACAGAGAGCGGTTGGGTGGATGCCACAACGCCTAACGGGGTGCTCACATGAAACTCATCTTCAATGGTGGCCGGCAGAACATTGCCGGCCCCCATAAAGTCGGCAATAAAACGGTTATCAGGGTAGTGATAGACATCGAAGGCCGTCCCCTGCTGCATGATTCTGCCCTGCCCCATGACAGCGATGGTATCCGCAAAAGCAAAACCTTCTTCACGACTGTGGGTCACAAACAGTCCAGCGACTTTTTGCTGCTTCAGAATATCCCGTATTTCCCTGACCAGATGCTGACGGACCTGGCTGTCGATATTGGAAAACGGCTCATCCAGCAACAGAATGGAAGGCTCGTTGGCCAGTGCCCTGGCGATGGCCACCCGTTGTTGCTGTCCTCCGGACAGTTCATGTGGATAGCGCTGGTCAAGACCGTAAAGGTTCACCAGCTGCAGCATATCCTGAACCCGTTGCCTGACTTGTTCGGAGGTCTGTTTGTTCTGGCCGAAGGCTCCCTTAAGTCCAAAACTGTTAAGTCCAAAACTGATATTGTCAAACACCGTCAGGTGGGGAAACAGGGCATAATCCTGAAAGATCATGCCGATGCCCCGCTGCTCTGGCGGTGTTACCCGGGCAGCTGAGCTGACTTCCCGGCCATGCAGTTCAATGGTGCCGGATACCGGTTGAATCAAACCGGCGATCGCTTTTAATAAGGTCGACTTACCACAGCCACTGCGACCCAGCAGGCAGACAATTTCACCATCCTCTATGGCCAGGTTTACCCCGGACAGGACCAGAGGATCGGCAGTGGCGCTGCTTTTTCTGGCTGACCGATCATAAGCACAGGCAAGTTCAGTGATGTTCAGGGCACTCATTGCTGTTCCTGCCTTTCCAGAGAGCGATTAAGCATAATAAGGGGCACCAATCCTACCAGAACCAGCACTAATGCGGCAGGTGCCGCATATTCCAGCTGCTCATCAGACACATATTGGAAGACCCGGGTAGCCAGTGTTTCAAAATTAAAGGGGCGCAGTAGCAGTGTGGCAGGCAGCTCTTTCATTCCCTCAATAAATACCAGCAGCAGCCCTGCCAGCATGCCTTTGCGAATTAACGGCAGATGCACACGCTTGACCATTTCCTCGGGGTTACACCCCAGGGTTCGGCTGGCCATATCCAGTGACGGAGACACTCGCCCAAGACTGGACTCAACGCTGCCAACCGCAACGGCGGAGAACCGCACCACGTAGGCAAACACCAGGGTAATGGCAGAGCCACTGAACATAAGCCCAACCGGTGACTGGTGCCAGTGAATCAGCAGTTCGTTGAGCAAATTATCCGAGAGCGTCATAGGGATCAGTACCCCAATGGCCAGAACATTGCCCGGCAGGGCGTAACCGGTGGAGGCCAGGCGAGCAGGGATACGGGACAAGCTCGTGCGCTGTAAACGCTGATAAACACCCAGGAACAAGGCAATAAAGCAGGCAACTGCAGCGGCGGAACCGGAAACCATCAGACTGTTGATACCGTATTCAAACAGAGCACTGCTCCATGAATCATCGAAATAAGCAATCAGGTACTCCACCAGCACCAGAGAAGGCAGCAAAAAACCCAGGGTGACCAGCAGCCAGCACCAGCCGATAGCCAGCCATTTTGACCAGCCGGAAAGCTCGATCAACTCCCGCTGCTCCTGCCCGGTATTTTTCTGGTACAGCTGCTGTTTACGACGGCTGTATTTTTCCATGCTGATCAACAACATGACCACCAGCAACATCATGGCCGAGATTTTTGCCGCCGCATTCAGGCTGCCATAACCTAGCCAGGTGTCGTATACCGCCGTGGTTAATGTGGGCACGGAAAAATAGCTTACCGTGGCAAAATCACCCAGGGCTTCCATGCCCATAAGCGCCAGACCGGTAATGATGGCGGGACGGGCCATGGGCAGGGTTACCCGGAAAAAACTGTGCAGTGGTGAGCAACCTAACAGTCGGCTGGCCAGGGTCTGGCTTTTCGATTGCTCAAGAAACGCGGTTCTGGCCAGCAGATACAGATAGGGATAAAGCACCAGGGCAAGCACAATAATAGCGCCGCCCAGGCTGCGTATTTCCGGGAAGGAATAGTCTGCGGCTGACGTCCAACCCGTGAGCGCTCTGAGAAAACGCTGCACTGGTCCGGCAAATTCCAGCAGGTCGGTATAGATATAGGCAATAACGTAGGATGGCATGGCCAGTGGTAATACCAGTAACCACTGAAGCTGATCTCTTGCCGGAATCCGGGCATTGGCCATCACCCAGGCGGCAGGGATCGCCAGAACAGCCCCAAGTCCCCCTACCCCGAGAATCAGAAGAACACTGTTCACGATGTAGGTGGTCAGGACGGTATCCCAAAGATGGTCAAATAACTCGCTGGCAGGGGCGAGAGCCTCCAGGACCAGGGCGATAACAGGGGAAAAAAGTAAAAGGGCCAGCAGCCAGCTGCCAGCCCTCCAGTAGGTTGGTAAGTTGTGATTCATGCACTAATAAGATCTAAAGATCAAATTTTACTTCGTCCAGAAGACGTTGAGCCTTGGTTCGGTTGGCGGCAATGTCTGAAATAGGCAGTGGATCCGCCTTGAATTCTCCCCATGCCGCCACGGTGTCAGACACTGGAACGTTCGGGTTGACCGGGTATTCCATATTGTCCCGGGCATAAATGGATTGAGCCTCTTCACTGGCCAGGTACTCCATCAGCCTGAGGGCATTATCCTTGTTCGGTGCGTACTTTGCCATCACCATGCCACTAATGTTGACATGGGAACCCACCGTCTTCTGGTTCGGGAAGTTAATATAAACGGCATCAGCCCAGGCTTTCTGATCATCATTTTCCATCATCTTGCCAAAATAGTAGCTGTTGCCCAGAGAGACATCACAAACCCCCTCTTTGATCGCTTTGACCTGGGCCCGGTCATTCCCCTGGGGACGACGGGCCAGGTTGGCTTTTACCCCTTCCAGCCACTGTTTGGTTTGTGCTTCACCGTTATGGGCGATCATCGAGGCGACCAGGCCAATGTTGTAGGGGTGCTTGCCACTGCGGGTACAGATCTTGCCTTTAAACTTGCTGCTGGCCAGGTCTTCGTAGTTGATATCAACGGGCTTGTCGCTGCGCCTGGAGCTGTAAATATTACGCACCCGCATGGTTAATGAGTACCACTGGTTATCCGGGTCCCTTAAGTGCACAGGGATGTTCTCATTAATGGTTTTACTGTTCACGGGTTGTACCAGTTGACGGTCAACCAGATCAAAAAGACTGATCATGTCGGAAGTCAGTACGACATCTGCCGGGCTGAATTTGCCTTCCCGCTCAATACGCTCCTCCAGACCTTTCTTGGCAAACACCACGTTAACCTTTACGCCCGTTTCCTGTTCAAAGTCTTTCAGCATGGGCTCAATCAGAAAAGGCTGACGATAAGAGTAGATATTGACCTCTTCGGCAGCCTGGGCCAGCAAAGAAGAACAGGAAATCGCAATAGCGGAAGTAATAGAGAGGAGTTTTTTCATAGCAGTCTGTAAACAAGAATTATTATCGTTTGCGAATTGTACTTATTTTCCCTGACTTCGCAACTGCTTTATTGCTCTGTGGATAAATTCAATGGCGATAAATCCGCCAATTACCCGGTAGATCCCATAACAGCTGACTGTCGGGCAAAGTACCCGGGCATTATGGAAATGTGGAAATATACACAGATAAGCTATGAACAACACAGGGAATAACCCTTTGATAAAATTACCCTGTGGATAAGGTCGTTTTTTTCCACAGTTTAATGACAGGTTAACTAAAGCTTGTGACCAACAATGTAACAGGGTTGTTCAATTTATAATCTATTGAAAATAAAGGGTTTTATATGTTTATCCACAGATTTTATCAACACCAATATCAATAAAAAAAATAAGATAACATTAAAAAACAGCTATTCGCTGTTATTACTGTTGTTTACCTGGAAGAACTTCGTCGTTTGATAAGAAAAAACCAAACTTTTTGGGCAGATCTACTGGCTGTGAGTAAAATTACGTGACCGGTTGCCACTCACGCCCGTTATGCAAGCCTGGTTATCGGGCTGGCACTGTGAAGTCTTCAGGTCACGCTTATCCAATGATGGGTCACAGCACTGGCTAACCGGTGTATAATTGCTAGCCTTATCTCCTCTTGATAACAGGTGACAGACGTTGGCAGTGGATTTCCCAAAACAATTTGATGTGATTGTGATCGGTGGTGGTCATGCCGGTACGGAGGCCGCCCTGGCGGCAGCTCGTATGGGCGTTAAAACGTTGTTATTGACCCATAACATCGAAACGCTGGGGATGATGTCCTGTAATCCGGCCATTGGCGGGATTGGTAAAAGTCATCTGGTCAAAGAGGTGGATGCCCTTGGCGGTGCCATGGCAACAGCGACGGACCTTGCCGGTATCCAGTTTCGGGTGCTCAATGGCAGAAAAGGACCGGCGGTCAGGGCTACCCGGGCACAGGCTGACCGGGCACTTTACAAGGCCGCCATTCGTTCGATTCTGGAAAACCAGGAGAACCTGTGGATATTTCAGCAGTCTGCAGATGATCTGGTGGTTGATGACAACACCAGCCAGGTGCGTGGTGTCGTGACCAACATGGGCGTTCGTTTTCTTGCCGCAAACGTTGTTCTGACCGCAGGTACTTTCCTGGGCGGTCGAATTCATATTGGTCTGGAAAACCACAGCGGTGGCCGGGCCGGTGATCCGCCATCCATTGCCCTGGCCAACCGGCTGAGAGAACTGCCTCTGGATGTTCGACGTCTGAAAACAGGGACGCCTGCCCGTATTGATGCCCGAAGTGTGGATTTTTCCGTGATGGAAGCGCAACCGGGGGATACCCCGATGCCGGCGATGTCTTACCTTGGCACGGTTGAGCATCACCCTGAACAGGTGTCCTGTTATATCACCCATACCAATGAGCGTACCCACGAGATCATCCGTGGAGGACTGGACCGTTCACCCATGTTTACCGGGGTAATTGAAGGGATAGGTCCGAGGTATTGCCCATCCATTGAGGATAAAATTACCCGGTTTGCGGATAAAACCTCCCATCAGGTCTTTCTGGAGCCGGAAGGGTTGTCCACCCATGAGCTGTATCCCAATGGCATCTCCACCAGTTTGCCCTTTGATGTGCAGATCAATCTGATCCAATCCATTCGTGGTCTGGAAAATGCCCATATTACCCGTCCCGGTTACGCCATCGAGTACGATTACTTTGACCCGAGAGGGCTTAAGTACTCCCTGGAAACCAAAGCCATTGGTGGCTTGTTCTTTGCCGGTCAAATCAACGGTACCACCGGCTATGAAGAAGCGGCGGCACAGGGGCTGTTGGCGGGTATGAATGCGGCGCTCAGGGCACAGGATAAAGAGTCCTGGTGCCCACGTCGTGATGAAGCTTACATCGGTGTGCTGGTGGATGACCTGATTACCAATGGCACCAGTGAGCCTTACCGCATGTTTACCAGCCGGGCAGAATACCGGTTGATCCTGCGGGAAGATAACGCCGACCTGCGCCTGACGGAGAAAGGCCGGGCACTGGGTCTGGTGGATGATCAACGTTGGATGGCATTCAGTGACAAGAAAGAGCGTATTGAGAAGGAGTCTGAGCGCCTCAGAGCAGCGTTTGTCCATCCCGGTAGTGATGCTGCCCGTACCCTGGAAAATAAGCTCAGCAAACCTTTAAGCCGTGAATACAGCCTTCTGGAACTGCTGCGTCGTCCGGAACTGACCTATAACGATGTGGCCGGACTGGTGGGAGACGCGGAAACCCATGATCAGGTCGCGGAACAGGTGGAGATACAGACCAAGTATCAGGGCTATATTGACCGTCAGACCGAAGAGATAGACCGTATGCGACGTTATGAGAACACCCGCATACCACAGACGCTGGACTACACATTGATCGAAGGGCTTTCCAACGAGCTGAAGCAGAAGCTGACCGATGCCCGACCGGAGACACTGGGCCGTGCTGCCCGTATCCAGGGGATGACACCTGCTGCCGTATCTCTATTGCTGGTTTATATGAAAAAGCGCTCTATGGCTGCTTAATTGATCTAGGAGGCTGTCGGACTTAAGCGTCCGTAGCGAGGATTGCGAGAAATTGAGGATAAAAATTTCTGCTTCTGAGGAGAATAGCGGGGCTATTTGACGAAGAAGCAGGAATTTTTAGACCAATTTATCGCAACCGCACGACTGCATGGATGCAGGAGCTAGAGCAACGCAGGAGCAGTTGCCGCGTAGGACAGTCTTAAGTCCTACAGGCTCCTAGTTACCAGTACCTGATGGATCAGGCACTGGTAACTCTACCTCGCCGGATTACGTTGACTCATCCGCACAACACTCCTCGCTGAGAAACCCCATGACCTCATTGAAGGTGGCGAACTGGGGAATGCAATACAGTGTCCTGCCATCCCGCTTCTGCTTAACCAGCCCCACAGAGACCAGGGCTGAAATATGATGGGAAAGGGTTGAACCCGGAATGTCCAGCTCTTTTTGCAGGGCTCCCACCGGCACACCCTGATGGCCAGACCTGACCAGGCGTTTGTAGATTCCAAGTCGTGAAGGGTGACCCAACTCTTTCAGAGCCTTGGCGCAGGTATCTAGATCCATGGTAGAAAACTTATGAGGAAAATAGTTCGATGATAGTGGAAATATGGTGGGTTTGTACAGGAACTGCTTCCGGTTTGTTGATTGTTTTCAGGAAGCAGTCAGTAAGTATTTACTAGGCCGAATAGTGAGCAATACCATCCATAAACATCTGCACAGAGAGCATCACCAGGATCATCCCCATCAGCCGCTCAATAGCAAATATGCCCCGACTACCCAGTAGTTTCATAATTTTACCCGACATCATCAGAATGGCGGCGCTCAATGCCCAGGAGATAAAAACGGCCATGGCCAGTGGCCACTGATTTCCCGGATGCTGGCTGGAGACCAGCATCAGCGTTGCCAGAATGGATGGGCCGGCAATCAGGGGAATCGCCAGGGGAACAATAAATGGTTCACCGTCTGGGGTACTGCCCATGATGCCGCCACCCCGGCTGGATGGGAAAATCATGCGAATGGCGATAATAAACAGGATAATCGCACCGGCAATACTCACCGATTCCTGCTTCAAATGCAGTGATAGCAGCAGGTATTTTCCGGCAAAAAGGAAGATCAGAAGAATAACCAGGGCAATCAGCAGCTCTCTGATAAGCACCTTGCTACGCCTCTGTTCAGGAACTCCTTTCAGAACTGAGATAAAGACAGGCATATTGCCCAAAGGATCCATGATCAGGAATAGCAGTATAACGGTTGAATAAATGTCCATGTTTGAAAAAGCCAGCTGTGTTTATCTGGACGCGCTTATAACATATTCACCAGAGGCATAGATAGGCCTCTGGTGGGGTATTCAGGGCAATAAATCAGCCTATGACACTTTGACGGGCAAGGATATTCAGCAACCGGGAATCGTGGCTCCTGCCATCACCATTGCCGTCAAGATCAATGGTTTCCTCCAACTGGAGCTTGAAGTGGTGCTTATCGGCGGCTTCCCTGGCTTCCCTTAATTGTTCGGCTTTTAAGGCTGCATCGGCTAACTCGGCTTGTATATAAATAGGGTTGTTTTCCTGGCTCACATCGTAAAGTTGGCTCATATGAAATTCCTTCTGGCAGTAAATGAAAAAAGTCATATTTTGTATTGATAATTTCAGATTAGTTATGACCAGTCTGTGCGTCATTACTACTTAAGTTCATAAGGATGATTAAAAAATGCAGGGGGAGTAATTAACGTTATGATTTTTAAGTGGTATTAAGGACTGGCTCAAGGGCTGGATGCAGCCCTTCTACTATTTATTAAGAGCCTGACTATCAAGAGCCTGACTATCAAGAGCCTGATTATCAAGATAATTATCTTTCAGTTTGACATAGTTTCCAGCGGTGTATTGGAAGAAACTGCGCTCTTTTTCCGATAGTTCCCGTGTTTTTTTGGCCGGGCTTCCCTTGTAGACAAAACCACTCTCAAGACGCTTGCCAGGAGGTACCAGGCAACCGGCTGCGACAATGACTTCTTCTTCCACCACGGCACCATCCAGAATAATGGCACCAATACCAATCAGGCACCGGTTATTGATGGTACAACCATGCAAAACCGCTTTATGCCCTACTGTTACATCATCACCAATGGTCAACGGATGGCCAGCGGGGTTGAAATCACTGGCATGGGTAATGTGCAGAACTGAACCATCCTGTATGCTGGTTCTGTCGCCAATACGGATGGAATGCATATCGCCACGAATAACCGCCGTTGGCCATACCGAGCTGTCATTGCCGATCGTGACATCGCCAAGCACAACTGAGCTCTCGTCGATATAGACCCTTTCGCCAAGAACTGGCATTTTATTATTGAAGCTTCGGATGGCTTGACTCATTGAGCAGGACTCCTCTGATGTTTCTGCCTCAGTGGATGCAAATAATGGCTAGGAGGCTGTCCGAGAATAGACTGCCCTACTGCGGTGGCAGCAAATTGGTCTAAAAAGTCGGAATTTTTTAGTAAATAGAACCACTATTAACTAAAAAATTCCGACTTTTTATCCTCAATTTTCTGCCATCCTCGCTACGGGCGCTATTCTCGGACAGCCTCCTGGTGCATTGACCGGATTCTGCTTGAATTCACCGGATGACGCACCCATCTATTACCAATAATTACCATGAAATTTAAAAAGTATAGAGAGCTGTCTTATGATTAACCCGCTACTGGAATCCAGTGAACTTCCCCCATTTTCCAAAATTCTGCCGGAACATGTAAAACCCGCCATTGAATCCATTATTGCTGATAATGAAAAGGCACTTGCCGCGTTACTGGCTTCCGGTGCCGCTTTCGGAGGTGTCGCTCTCGGATGGCGCTCTTTGCAGGAGCCCCTGGATCAGTTGGATGACCGGTTGGGGCAGGCATGGTCACCGGTTGGTCATATGAACGCGGTCGTCAACAGCGAAGCACTGCGGGAAGCGTACAATGGCTGTTTGCCGCTGCTCTCTGAATACTCTACCCGTATTGGCCAGAACCGTCAGTTGTTCGAGGCTTACCAGTCCCTGGCAGATTCTGAAGCGTTTAAGCAGCTGGACAGTGCTCAGCAGAAAGTGATTAACGATAACCTCAGGGATTTCCGTTTAGCCGGTGTTGCCCTGGAAGATGAGCAGAAAGCCCGTTACGGCGAGATCAAAAAGCAGCTGTCCGAACTGACCAGCAAATTCTCTGACAATGTTCTGGACGCCACCATGGCCTGGAGCAAGCTGATTACCGATGAATCGGAGCTGGCCGGATTACCCGAGTCTGCCCTGGCCGGGGCAAGGCAGCTGGCCGAGTCAAAAGAGAAAGCGGGCTGGTTGTTGAATCTGGATTTTCCAAGCTACTTTCCGGTGATGACCTATTGCGATAACCGGGAGCTCAGGAAAGAGGTTTACACCGCCTTCTCTACCCGCGCGTCTGACCAGGGGCCAAATGCCGGGGAGTTTGATAACACGGACAACATCAGGCAGATCCTGAAGCTTCGCCATGAACTGGCCCGGTTACTGGGTTTTGAGAACTACGCTGAATACTCCCTGGCCACCAAGATGGCGGAGTCTCCGGATAAAGTCATTGAATTTCTGCAAGACCTGGCCGCCAAAAGCAAGCCCCAGGCGGAGCAGGAGCTGGCGGAACTGAAAGCGTTTGCCAAAGCAGAGTACGGCGTTGAAGATCTTGCAGCCTGGGATGTTGGCTATTATGGCGAGAAACTCCGCCAGCAGCGGTACGCCATTTCCCAGGAAGAACTGCGCCCATGGTTCCCGGCGGAAAAAGCCATTGCCGGAATGTTTGACGTGGTCAATCGACTCTACGGCGTTGAGTTTGCCACGGTGGATAACGTGGATACCTGGCATAAAGATGTTCGTTTTTTCAACATCACCAGAGAAGGAGAGGTGATCGGTCGCTTTTACCTGGACCTTTATGCCAGGGAGCATAAGCGTGGTGGTGCCTGGATGGATGTCTGCCGTTCCCGCTGGAAACAGGATGACAAGTTACAACTGCCGGTGGCCTACCTGACCTGTAACTTCACACCGCCGGTGGGCGATAAACCAGCACTGTTAACCCACGACGAAGTGGTGACGCTGTTCCATGAGTTTGGTCACGGTCTGCACCACATGCTGACCAAAGTGGATTATGCGGCGATTTCCGGCATCAGTGGCGTTGCCTGGGATGCCGTCGAACTGCCCAGTCAGTTTATGGAGAACTGGTGCTGGGAGAAGGAAGGGCTGGCCATTATCTCCGGTCATTTTGAAACCGGCGAGCCGCTGCCGGAAGGGATGCTGAATAAATTGCTGGCGGCAAAAAACTTCCAGTCTGCCATGATGATGGTCCGGCAGTTGGAGTTTTCACTTTTTGACTTCAAACTGCACAAGGAATATCGGGATAACATTGATGTTCAGTCCGTGCTGGATCAGGTGCGCAAGCAGGTGGCAGTGGTGCTGCCGCCATCTTTCAACCGTTTTCAGAACAGCTTCAGCCATATCTTTGCCGGTGGTTATGCTGCGGGCTATTACAGCTATAAATGGGCTGAGGTGTTATCCGCTGACGCGTTTTCACGTTTTGAAGAAGAAGGGATTTTTAACCGGGAAACCGGTGAGTCCTTCCTCCATGAGGTGCTTGAAAAAGGCGGTTCTGCTGAACCTATGGAGCTGTTTGTCAACTTCCGCGGCCGAGCGCCAGAGATTGATGCGTTGCTGCGACACAGCGGTATTCAAACGGCTTAATGGCTTGGGCTTTGAGTTATTTTGCCCCATCCATGATAAGTTTTGCCGTTAAATGACGGCTATTTGAAATAAATACGCAGCAGAGAGTTTGAGGTGCTTTCTGTTGCGTATAACTATCACATCAGTCAGGGATTAAGAGCCATGAAAACCAAGCGCTTTATTGCAGGAGCGGTATGTCCCTCCTGCGGCACAATGGATTCAGTTCGAATGTTCCGCAGTGAGACTGAGCGGGATTACCGGGAATGCGTGGAATGCGGCTTCAGTGATGAGATGGAAGTCAATCCGAGGCTGGAGGGGAATTTGCCAGAGGCCCGTATTGCCCGTGAAGAGAGCATTCTGGAAGATCATACGGACATTATTCGATTTGTTGATGATCCACCGGTAAAAAAGCAGTAAGGGGACATTGGTGTTGGTCTACCTTACTGCGTGAGATAATCGGATTTTGACAACCAGCCAGAGCTGCCCGGCAACAACCGGGGGCAAGTTCTGCTGGTATGTTACCACCAGTACCGGTATCCATGAATTCTTAAGAAGCGCAGTAGTTTTCCATCCAAATAATCGAAATGCTGCATTATTTCGTGCCTTGAACGGTGTTTGAGGGGGATTGTTGGAGGTTGCACGGCCTTTCTCCCGGAGGGTTACCCGGGAATAGAAGTCGCTGCAAAAGGTGTAATGGAGGTTTAGCTGGTTCAACCTTAGGCATCGGTTCAGGCCGAAGCAGTAAATTTAAGCTCAATACCCAGATTGTTGGAAAGGCAGTTCCAGCGTGACCAGATCCTGATCCACTCCTCAGCACTGCGATCATGGATAAACTCCCTGAATTTCTCTTCATGATAAATCGCTTGCGAGCGCATCATCTGATCCACCGTTTTATCCACAATCACATCCAGCGCATTGGCAAACTTTTCCCCCAATATTGAATGAACAATCAGGTTCGCCCAGGTCATATTCATGGGGATGAGCGTTGATCCGGTTTTTACAAGATATTGGTCGTTTACTTCTTCAATAAGCCGATGGGCAAAATAGGCTTTATCAAGCAATAAATCGAGCCCGGAAACGGGTTGATCCCGGGTTATGGCCGCCATAAAGTTTTCTTCAGCAATATCCAGAAATGGTGAGATAAACCGGTGAATACCCACTTGCCGGGAGGCTTCATTAAGCGCTTCCAGAAAGTCCGGCACATGGTCAATATAATCCATCGTAAAGATCAGCAATGTCTCACAGGCATTATCATCAGGCAGCTCAATCGTGCGATGTAATTGTTCAATCCGATCACTGATAAGCGTTTGCAGATGTCTGCTTTGCGCTTCCAACTCTTTGACCTGAAGGATTAACTGTCGGATTGCCTGTACATCCATATTGACCCCCTGTGTTCATCCATTCGTGCCAGCAGGAATGACTGGCAATGGCTGTCTGGTAGATGTTTAAAAGACCATAGTACCAACGATAAAACAAGAGACGGTAAATATTCATTTTTCATATATTTCAATATTTTTATAAATAAAAAATAATGTAAAAAACACTGCAAAATAAGGGTTTTTCTAAATTTTGGAACCTGTTGTGCAGTCAAAAAAATGGCACACAATATATGCCATGCCAGCTTTTCCCAGAGGCATCTCAGGGGTGTCTGGAATTTAATAATAGAAAATTTTTTCAACAGACCGGAACTATCTGTTGTTCAATTGAATCCAATGACCGCGAAATGATAAGCGATGGAAGTCATCAATTTTGTCTGACTGAAATTTATGGCCTCAAATTAACTAAAGGGTCTGTAGAGCTATTATGCCTCCGTTAGCAAGCTCCAATGCTCAGCCAATACCTTTACCACCGTCTGAACCAGAGATCAGCGAAGCTGCTATCGCAACTGCATTCAATAGCAACGTTCAGATAACAGCCTCCAGCTCACGCCAGCTGCCTGATTCCGGGGAGCGTCCAGAGCTCTCGCTGGATGAACAACAAATCACTACTGTTGAGCCTGGTGGCGTAAAAACAGAGCTTGGCATATCACCGACGAAGTTTCAGGAAAATGATATATTGCTGATTTACCCACAAGATTTTTCTGACCACTCCAGTGTGGATTTGCACGTAAATCCGGGAAAACTGAAAGATGCCCTTAGATGGCATATTCATGGCATATTGGATGATCGTTATGAAAGTTTTCAGATCGAAGATGAACCCACCCGGGAAGAAGAACAGTCATTAGCAGATTCAATAATAACAAGGTTGCCGGCAGCGTTATATGAGTTCCTTAACAAAGACTGGTCTGGTAGAGACTGGTTTGTCCCCGAGGAGTATCAAGCTCTGGCGAAGTTCCACTTTGCATTCATTTTTTTCAATGAAGACGATCTTTTGAATTACGAGATATGTGAAGAACAAGGCTGGGAATACCCAAGTTACGGGTACGAAAAGTGCGGTGAATTTAAAAAATTTTTGATAAAGGAGTGCTTACCTCTGCTCAAAGGCTGGAGCGAAGACGAAGTGCGGTATATTAAGGAGTGGCTGAACTACGAATTGAAACGTTGTCAGAAATATCCTGACCATGATCGCCTGAAGAGCTACGTCGATTATTGTCATTATGGCCCATTAAAAGCTGATTGTGTGTCAATCTGCGACCGTAGTTACCGCATACATGAAAACCGGGCTGCATATAATCGCATTAAAAACCTTGAGAGCCAGTTGGAAAAATTGTCATAAGACTGCCACTGGTTTGCCGAAAATGGTGTCTTTGAGCCAAACTAGAGGAAATAAGTACTTATGTATTCATCAGTAAATTTTCCTGTTCAGCCACATGTACCTCTGGTCAAATCAGACAGCCCTCAAGCTATTGCATCTGCTGAGTCGAATGGTAAAGTTCAGGGGATTCCAGCCTCTTTACGCCATCTTCCTGATTCCACAGAGAGCCCAGAGCACCCACTGGATAAACGTCAAATAACCACTCAAACGTCTTGTGTCGTGAAAGCAGGGCCTGAACAACCACCGACAAAGTTTCAGGAAAATGATTTATTGCTCGTTTATCCCTGTAATTCTCACCTCGGACGTGTTCCCGGTCTCGATTTGGAGATCAACCCGGAAAAACTTAAAAACAGTCTTGAATTTAACATAACTGAATTTTTGAGAAAACGATGGATAGACGGAAAGAGAGAAGATGGCCCTACTGAGGATGAAACAAAGTCACTGGCTGATTCAATATTAGCAAGGCTGCCTGCAGAACTGACTGAGTTTCTGAACAAAGACTGGTCTGGTAAAGAGTTGTTCGCTCCCGAAGAGTATCAGGCATTGGCCAGGTTCCACAGTGCCATGATCCTGGCTAAACATGAGCGTATTAATTATTTCTTTGCATTCGTGAATGACGAAGAGTGTGAAGACGTTAACGACTTTATTGTTAAAAATAATATTCCCCTGAGTATTCTCTGGAGCAAAGACGATGAAGAATTTCACGAATTTTTTAACAAGGAGTGCATGCCCCTGCGTGATGGCTGGAGCCTGGATGAAATAAAGATTATAAGGTATTGGCTGAAAAGGGAGCTTAGTAAACCCGTTAAAACGTGCCACTATGGCATATTAAAAGCCGGTTGTGTAACGGTCTGCGACAACTGTAAGTACAGTGTTATTGAAAACTGGGAAATGTATGAGCGCTTCAAAATGTTTATGAGACAGAAGCAGAAATTGTCGTAACACAGCCATTTTTGCAGGTGGCTTAACGTTTGATTTCATAAGATCCCAAAGAGGCAATGGCGAACCCTGTTTATAAAGGGTGATAGAGCCTGGTTAGACTTACTGCTTCTCTGATTTTTGCAGAGGGGATTGTCTTTAGTTACAACAGAATGTCTTGGGCATAAATTTTTGCACCATAGAACCTGAATAAAATATTGTTTAATTACAGCCCTTTACAGGCGTGATATGGGAAATGTCAGGAATCTATTAAACGACATTTACAGTATTTTAAAATTGGCGATTTCATTTTCTTTCAGCATGTTGTTTAATGGTTTTTTAGAACTATACTCTATAACGATTATTGTCAGACTTAGAGTGTTCTGCTTTGAATGATTTGCCATAGTATTTTTATGGCGTGAGGTGTTGGATTTGCAGTTATGTGTATGTTAAGCCGTTTGTTTTGGTCTCAATACTGATTGCATATCTGCTCTTGAATAGATGTAGTGGGGTTTTTCAGATCAGATAAATATAAGCAATCTCGCTTCCTCTCAATAAATCCATCTGTGGTTTACCTGCGTAAATGACACAAACGGGCTTTATCATGGGGTGGAGACGATGAACGTTGGTAACAACACAAGACCATTGGAAAGGTCAGTATCGTGACACAGGCAACCGGACGAAAAACTGCTCCGTTGGCAGTCGCACCTCTGAGAAGTAAAGCAGCGCAACAAATCTGCACAATAATAATAAGAAGTTTCCGCTGCGATCAGCGGATAGTCAGGGGATGTAAGGGAATAATGATGCAGCAGGCGAAATCTCTCTTTCTTCTTCTTGCGGGACTGGCTGTAACGGGTAGTAGCCGTGCTGCATGGGAAGTCAATATGACCGAAGGTGTGACGGCGGTCAGCCGGAATATCTACGGACTCCATATGACCATATTGATGATCTGTGTCGTGATTGGCCTGATTGTCTTTGGTGTCATGTTTTATTCCATTTTCAAGCACCGTAAATCCAAGGGCGCAGTAGCTCACCAGTTTCATGAAAGCACACTGGTTGAGATTGTATGGACATCCATTCCTTTTCTGATCCTGGTGCTGATGGCCATTCCGGCGACCAAAACGCTGGTGGAAATCTACAATACTGACGAGGCCGACATTGATATCAAAATTACCGGCTATCAGTGGAAGTGGCAGTATGAATATGTCGGAGAAGGTGTCTCTTTTTTCAGTAACCTCAGTACACCCCGGGAACAGATCCGGAATGTTCGGGACAAGAACCCCAACTATCTTCTGGAAGTGGATGAGCCGCTGGTGATTCCTGTGGATAAAAAAGTTCGCTTTCTGGTAACCGCTGCTGACGTGATTCACTCCTGGTGGGTGCCTGCCCTGGCAGTCAAGCGTGACGCCATTCCCGGATTTATCAACGAAGCCTGGACCAATATTGAAGTGCCCGGTACTTACCGCGGGCAGTGTGCCGAACTGTGTGGTAAGGATCATGGCTATATGCCCATTGTGGTTGAGGCCAAGTCACAGGAAGACTATGACGCCTGGCTGCAGGCGAAAAAAACCGCAGCGGGCAAAGAGCGTGAGCTGACCGATAAAACATGGACCATGGCGGAATTGATGGACAGAGGTGAGCAGGCCTACACAAAGGCTTGCGCTGTATGTCACCAGCCCAACGGTGCCGGCATGCCGCCGATCTTCCCGGCACTGAAAGGCAGCCCGATGGCCACTGAAGCGGATCAGATCGGAGCACATGTCGATATTGTTATGAACGGTAAGAAGGGGTCGGCAATGCAGGCCTTTGCCGGCCAGTTGAGTGAGGTGGACCTTGCTGCCGTGATCACCTATGAGCGGAATGCCTGGGGCAATGACACCGGTGAAATGGTGACCCCTAAAGAGATTGTGGAGTACAAGAAAACTGGCGAATACGTAGAAGATCCGGCCAAGCAGACCATGCCAGATAACCAGCAGGCGAGCCTGTAAGGAGAGTAGATATGACTTCGGTAACAGATACTGCTTCTTCCCTGGATCAGGAGCATCATCACGGGCCTGCCAAAGGGTTGATGCGTTGGGTTCTGACCACCAACCACAAAGACATTGGCTCCATGTACCTGTGGTTCAGCTTCATTATGTTTCTGACCGGTGGGGCCATGGCCATGATCATTCGGGCTGAGCTGTTCCAGCCCGGACTGCAGATTGTCGAGCCGGCTTTTTTCAACCAGATGACCACGATGCACGGTTTGATCATGGTATTCGGTGCCGTTATGCCGGCTTTTGTCGGGTTGGCTAACTGGATGATTCCCATGATGATCGGGGCTCCGGATATGGCCATGCCCCGGATGAACAACTGGAGCTTCTGGATTCTGCCCTTTGCTGCCGTGATGCTGGTGAGCACCTTGTTTATGGAAGGTGGTGGCCCCAACTTCGGCTGGACCTTTTATGCGCCACTATCTACAGACTATGCACCGCCTTCAACAACATTTTTCATCTTTGCGATCCACATGCTCGGGATCTCTTCCATCATGGGGGCGATTAATATTATCGCGACCATTCTGAACCTCAGAGCCCCCGGGATGACCATGATGAAAATGCCCATGTTTGTCTGGACCTGGCTGATCACGGCTTATCTGCTGATCGCGGTAATGCCGGTGCTGGCGGGTGCAGTGACCATGATGTTGATGGATATTCATTTTGGTACCAGTTTTTTCAATGCCGGTGGTGGTGGTGATCCGGTACTGTTCCAGCATATTTTCTGGTTCTTTGGGCATCCGGAAGTGTACATCATGATCCTCCCCTCCTTCGGGATCGTCTCCGCCATTATTCCGGCATTTGCACGCAAACCCCTGTTTGGCTATACCTCCATGGTGTACGCCACCGCCAGTATCGCCTTTCTGTCGTTTATTGTCTGGGCGCATCACATGTTCACAGTGGGCATCCCGCTGATTGGCGAGCTGTTTTTTATGTACGCCACCATGCTGATTGCGGTACCCACCGGGGTAAAGATATTCAACTGGGTGACCACCATGTTCCGTGGTTCCATGACCTTTGAAACCCCGATGCTCTTCTCCACCGCGTTTGTGGTGCTCTTTACCATTGGTGGTTTCTCGGGGCTGATGCTGTCAATTGCCCCTGCTGATTTCCAATACCACGACACCTATTTCGTGGTGGCTCATTTCCACTATGTACTGGTGCCGGGGGCAATTTTTGCCATCTATGCTGCCTGCTATTACTGGCTGCCAAAATGGACTGGCTATATGTATGACGAGACGCTGGCCAAAGTGCATTTCTGGATGTCCTTTATCGGGATGAACCTGACGTTCTTCCCGATGCACTTTGTCGGGCTGGCGGGCATGCCACGCAGGATTCCGGACTACGCACTGCAGTTTGCCAACTTCAATGAAATGGCCAGTATTGGTGGTTTTATGTTTGGAACCACGCAGCTCCTGTTCCTGTTTATCGTGATTAAATGCATCAGGGGGGGAGCAAAAGCTGAGGCCAAGCCCTGGGAAGGTTCTGAAGGATTAGAGTGGAGTGTGCCATCACCAGCGCCCTATCACACCTTCACCACACCACCGGATGTAAAGTAAACGACAGGAGTCTGTATGAGTGAACAGGATAGAGAGCAGCCTGAAGCCATCGAGCATTCAACTCGTCGTACTGTCATTCGCTCCATACTCGTAGCTTGTGGCATGTTCGGTTTTGGTTTTGCCATGGTGCCACTGTACAACGTGTTCTGTCAGGTGACTGGCCTGAACGGCAAGACGGATCCTGACCCATACATGTACAAGGCGGCAGAAGCCAAAGTGGATACCAGCCGCGATATCAAGGTGCAATTTGTAGCCACGAAGAATGCGGGTATGAGCTGGGACTTTTACCCCAGTACCCCCCAGGTCACTGTGCATCCCGGCGAACCGGGCCTGCTCAACTTTGTTGCGAAAAACCCCACGGGTAAAACAATAGTGGGCCAGGCCATTCCCAGTGTGACGCCGTTTGAAGCCACCAACTTTCTGCATAAGGTCGAGTGTTTTTGTTTTACCACACAGACGTTGCAGCCATGGGAAGAAAAGGTGATGCCACTGCGGATTATCGTTGATCAGGATCTGCCGAAGCATATAAAAAAGCTAACCTTGTCTTATACGCTGTTTGATGTAACCCATTTAAACTGAATGTTTTGAGCTTTATTTTCTAAAGAAGATTGTTCGGGAGAAAAGGCGTACTCCCTGTCAGATCAGGAGAGGTGAAAGAAAGTATTATGGCTACCGAAGGTACCTACTACGTTCCGGCCCAAAGTAAATGGCCAATCATTGCGTCTATTGGACTTTTTCTGACCCTTCTCGGGGCCGGCATGATGATGAATGACATGAGCGCCGGTGTTAAGGACTCTAGTGCACACTATGTGTTTTACGCCGGTGGCCTGATTATGGCCTGGATGCTGTTTGGCTGGTTCGGCAATGTCATCCAGGAGTCCCGGGCCGGGCTTTACAGCCCGCAGATGGACCGGACATTCCGTTGGGGAATGTTCTGGTTTATTTTTTCCGAAGTGATGTTCTTTGCCGCACTGTTTGGCACCCTGTTCTATGTTCGGGTTCTGGCCGTCCCCTGGCTTGCCGGTGAGGGTGAAGGGGCGATGACCCACGAAATGCTCTGGCCAGATTTTACTGCGAGCTGGCCACTGATGGTGAATCCGGACAATGATCTTTTTGTGGGCGCTGCCGATGTTGTGGATCCCTTTCACCTGCCGCTGTTGAATACGCTTCTGCTGGTTGCTTCCAGTATCACACTGACACTGGCCCACCATGCACTGCGCGCTAATGACCGCTACAAGATAAAACTGTGGTTGATTCTGACGCTGATACTCGGCACCGCATTCCTGTTTTTCCAGGTTGAAGAGTACATTGAGGCTTATAACGAACTGGGGTTGACCCTCAGTGCTGGTATTTATGGCTCAACCTTCTTCCTGTTGACCGGTTTTCACGGTGCTCATGTAACCCTGGGAGCCATTATGCTGGCGGTGATGCTGGTGCGGGTTTATCAGGGGCATTTTGAGGCGGATAACCATTTTGCCTTTGAAGCCGCCAGCTGGTACTGGCACTTTGTGGATGTTGTATGGGTTGGACTGTTTATTTTCGTTTATCTGATTTAACGGTTATCGATACAACCAGGGTGCCTGGCTGTGGATATCTCCATGAAGCCAGGCGGCGACAATAATCACCATAATCAAAACAGTGAGACCGATACGAACTTTCAGGGAGTTCAGCAGTTTGGGCGAACTCTTCTTCTCAGTCAGCAAAAAATAAAAGCCGGTACCCAGACTGATAACCACGGCAATAAAAAGAACAATAACGACGAATTTTATCCACATATTCCTGACTCAAGAAAGTTATCCACAAGGCAAACTCCTGAGATGAACTCAGTATTTTCCGCACTTTCTGGGACACAATAGCATAGAAAGACAGTTCACTTGATGTTTGGATTCAGATTGAAGTTGACCCTGTTAGTGATTGCCACCCTGCCGGTACTGGTGAGTCTGGGCTTCTGGCAGCTATCACGTTACGAGCAAAAGTTGATGCTGGAGCAGGCTTATGAGTCTCGCCATGCTCTTGAGCCGTTGTCACTTTCCCAGGCTCAACGTCACGAAGATCCTTTGTATCTCCCTTTTACGGTGAGCGGCCGGTTTGACCCGGATCGCTACTTTCTTTTGGATAATCAGGTTTTCCAGGGCGAGGCCGGGTATGAGCTGTTCATGCCGTTTCTGACCGATGACGGAGCATGGTTGTTGATTGACCGGGGTTGGATTGTCGCTGGTGATCGGGAACGACTGCCGGAGGTGATGACAGATCCGGAGCATCTGATACTGACCGGCTTTGCGTATAAGCCCCTGGGCAAACCCTTTATGCTGGCGGAAGACATCTGGGAAGAAGGCTGGCCGAAACGCATCCAGGCGTTTGACTCACTGAAAATATCCGAAGCCATAGAGAGCACGACGCCGGATTTTTACATGGTGCTCAGAGCCGGTCAGCCGGGTGCTGAACAGATGCGCCCAATGGTGATTAATCTGAAATCAGAGAAGCACTTGGGCTACGCCTTTCAATGGTTTGCCATGGCACTGGTCCTGCTCTTGCTGTATGGGTTCCAGATGATTCGCTCAGGTAAACAAAAACAAGCATGACGTGTGAGGTGATCATGACCAAGACAACCACGAATAAGAATCGGCTGCAGCTTGCCCTTGTCATTTTGATCCCATCCATGGCTATGGGGATGGCCTGGATTATGTACTTTACCGGGGCGTGGATACCAGAAGGAAGAACCAATAAAGGCGAGCTTTTACTACCACCGGCCCAGTTTGCCGCGCTGCATCTTCAGGATGGTGAAAAGAGTGTAGATGCCGCAGAAACAGAGGGCCTCTGGCGAGTGGTGGTGTTTGGCAGTGCCCGTTGTGAAGAGTCTGATTGTGTCGCCAGCCTGTATAAAACTCGTCAGGTGCATATTGCCCTGGGAAAAGAGTCTGAACGGGTGACCCGGTTTTACATTGCTCCGGAAAAACCGGTGCCCTCCTCAGAACTTGAAACGGAACATCCGGGCATTTACTGGCTGAACGCGGACAAAAACCATGTGCAAACCGCGCTCGGCCTTAAGCACTGGCCAGAGAACCGTATTTTTATCATTGATCCGCTGGGTAATCTGATCATGGGATACCGGGTTGATCAGCCCGGGGGTGATGTGCTGAAAGATCTGCAAAAGCTGCTGAAAGCGTCCAATATCGGTTAATGGGTACTAAATGATTATTGCGTCATTGGTTTTTGATTAATGTGGTATTTTTTGGTTAAAAAAAGGGTTGGTAATGGGTAGTCAACTCACTGGAGTGGCAATGAAGAAAAAAGGATTTTATCTGGCGCTGATCGCAACACTGCTGGCAAGCATTGTGGTTGGTGTGGGTGCCTATACCAGGCTGGTGCATGCCGGGCTGGGCTGTCCTGACTGGCCCGGCTGTTATGGTTTTCTGACTGTGCCGGATACTCAGCAGGAGATTGCCCATGCCGAGTCGCTCTTTCCGGAGGCTCCGGTTGAAGTAGATAAGGGCTGGGCAGAGATGATCCACCGTTATGTGGCTGGTTCCCTGATGCTCCTGGTGTTGATGATTGTTATTCAGGCATTCAGACACCGGCGTGAGCCGGGTCAGCCGTTCAAGCTACCCATTCTGATCCTTGCATTGATTACCCTGCAGGCCGCTTTTGGTATGTGGACCGTCACACTAAAACTATGGCCCCAGGTTGTAACTGCTCATTTGCTGGGCGGTTTTGCCACCTTCAGTCTGTTGTTTCTCTTAACGTTGAGGTTGTCCGGCGTGCATCGAGAAAAGGTGCCGGATAAGCCGTTCCTGTTCCTGAAGTGGCTGGCGGTGTTCAGTCTGGTGCTGGTGGTTGGTCAGGTCAGTCTTGGTGGTTGGACCAGCTCCAACTATGCAGCCCTTGCCTGCCCTGATTTGCCAATGTGTCAGGGTCAGTGGCTGCCACCCATGAATTTTGCAGAAGGATTTGATGTCGGGCAGGATATTGGTCCGAATTATCTGGGTGGGCAGCTGCATGCTGAGGCCAGAACCGCCATACATTTTGCCCACAGAGTGGGAGCAATACTGGTAGTAATATTGCTGACGTTGCAAATGTTTATTGCGCTCAGGGTGTCTTTCAGGGTTGGCGGTTCTATAGGATCAACGGTTCGAAAACTGATGCTGCTGGTTATGGTTATGTTGACGGTCCAGGTGGGCCTTGGCCTGAGCAATATCATCTGGAGCCTGCCGTTGAGTATTGCCGTAGCCCATAATCTGGGTGGTGCCTTGTTGTTGCTATCACTGGTGGCCTATAACTACTTCTTATTCGGCGGTGCTCTTAAGAAAAGTGGTTTGAACAACAGTTTGCAGGATTTGCAGGAAAGAGAGGGCTGAGCATGAGTCAAAGTAATGTATTACCGGCAGGGAGTACCCACTGGAAGGATTATCTTGAGCTGACCAAGCCGAAGGTGGTCGCGCTGATGATCTTAACGTCGGTTATTGGTATGTACCTGGCAACACCCGGTTGGGTACCTCTGGATATTCTGTTCTTTGGTAACCTGGGCATTGCTCTCTGTGCCGGTGCCGCAGCGGTGATCAATCATGTCGTTGACCGACAGATCGATACGGTGATGGCGAGAACCCATAATCGTCCGGTGGCCACCGGTCGGGTTGAACCGCTCCAGGCGGTCATTTTTGCCTTTATTATTGGTTCACTGGGAATGGCCATGCTGTTTGTGCTGGTTAATCCTCTGACCGCCTGGTTAACATTTGCCTCCCTGATGGGCTATGCGGTGGTGTATACGCTGATTCTGAAACGGGCAACGCCACAGAATATTGTTATTGGTGGTTTGGCCGGGGCAGCTCCTCCCCTGCTCGGCTGGACTGCCGTGGCCGGACAGTTTGAAGGCCATGGCCTTTTGCTGGTACTGATTATTTTTGCCTGGACGCCGCCTCACTTCTGGGCCCTGGCGATCCATCGCAAGGAGGAGTATGCCAAAGCGGATGTTCCCATGTTGCCAGTTACCCATGGTGAGGCTTACACCAAACTTCATATTCTGCTCTACACCATCATCATGTTTATGGTCACCCTGTTGCCATTCCTGACGGGTATGAGTGGGGTGATCTATCTGATGGGTGCAACCATCCTGGGAGCACGCTTTTTATACTGGTCCATTGTCCTGCTACGTGACAGCAGACCTCACGCCGCCATCAAGACCTTCAGGTTTTCAATTACCTATTTGATGCTGTTATTTGTGGTGTTACTGGTGGACCACTATTCATTTTATCTCTGGGTGTAAGGAGTCCCTGTGGACACAGAAAGGAGTAAAGGGGTGAAAAAGACGGTCACTATTTTACTGGCAGCCGTTGCTGTTGTGCTCGGGGTGACGGCGAATAAATTTATCAACAAGCCAGCGTTATCCAAAGAGCAGCTGCAACAGATGGGGGCGGTGGTGTTTGAAACACCCAGGGCTTTCACTATGGATGGGCTGGTTGACCATAACGGCCAGCCATTTGTCGCAGAAAATCTTAAGGGGCGCTGGAGCCTGGTCTATTTCGGTTTTACCTTCTGCCCTGATATCTGCCCGGCAACGCTCAGTCAGTTAAATAAGCTGGACGCACTGCTCAAGGAGAAGTCGCCAAGTCTGGCGAAAGAGATGCAATACCTGATGGTGACGGTGGACCCGCGAAGAGACACCCCTGACAAACTGAAAGGCTATGTACCCTACTTTAATAAGGACTTCACCGGCATTACCGGAGAAATCGCTGGTGTTTATAACCTGGCGGTTCAGATGAATGTCCCGTTCACCCCGGTGGTTGATCCTGAGGATGAGTTTTATCTGGTGGATCACGGTGCCAATCTGGCCCTGGTTAATCCGCAAGGACACTATCACGGGTTTATACGGCCACCGTTGGAACCCGGTAAGCTCAGGACTGTGTTGTTAAGTATTGACAAGAGCCAGTGAGTCTTGATTTTTACAATCCTTTTGATGTTAAAGCCAGCGGATGCTGGCTTTGCAAATTAATAGAGAGTTCCAACCAAAAGTTTTTACGTGGCAGCGGTCTGATCGAAAGTACGATGGGTCAAGAATCGGTCCGAATCATTTCAAGCTCGATAAATTTACTGATTTCATAAACCAGGTCAATGGCTAAATTCGCCAATTGTGTGAAGTTTTCAGCTTCCTCAGGCGTTCGTATATTATGTTTGAAATTATTTCTTTTATTCATATTCATTAAAGGTGTCTTGAAGAAGGCGTGAATATCAAGAAAGGTTTCAATACCGTGTGGCTTTAACAATTCCTCATCAAGCTGGACCAGGTCGAGAACAGGATTGCTGGTTGTTCTTTGATAATAATCAATCGCTTCCTGGAGATCTTCTTCTGGTGTGTGCGCTTCAATAAAACGCAGGTGATAATGTTCCTTTAGCAAATTTATTAATGGTCGTTTGATTTTTTCTATATAATTAATGATTGCTCTTTTTTGTTGATTGGTTTTACTGTTTGTTTCATCATCCAAAGGTTTGTAATCAGGGATTTTAGTGGTTAAAGCTACCAACTGTTCCATGTAGGCTACTAATGGGTGATTTGGCAGCCATCGGGCCAGTTCCTTTTTGTACGCAACAGCGTCATGATATTTTGTGATGATGACATCGATAGCAATGTCCGCTAATGTACGCTTAAGAGGAGTATTCAAAGTAATTATTTTATCTGTTGTCGTACTGCCCTTTAAAATGGTTACCTCAGAATGCTGATTATAAAGTTGATCAGTAATCACTTTAGCAGCCATTGCAAGTGATCCATCTGCTGTTTCTGTAAGTACTTTTGTATTTTTAGCAAATCTTGGTAATTCTTTTTCATCACTGATCATTCCTAAATATATTGCCAATTCTCCTACTGTAGGTTTAAGTTGAAATGGTTCTTCGATGACCAAAATTTTTCTGGTTAAAAGTTTCCCTGCCATTCCTTTAATAAACCATGGAGATAACTTCTCATTTTCTGCTGGTGAAGGTGTGTTTACAGGACTTTGTTCCCCGGAAACACTGGGCTGCTGTGAGGGTAACTGCTCAAAAACTGTTGGCAGATTTTTCTGAAACTGCTCTACCGCCTGGTATTTCCGTTGAGAGTTCCACTGATAATGAGGTTGTGCCGACAGTTTCTGAGCAGTCCTGCTCAAATGAAAAAGCTGATAATTCAACTGACACTGGGGATCTGCCAGAAGCTTTTGAGCAGTTAACTGCGAGGCTGGTTCTGCTTTTTCGAGTGCATTTTGAGAAGCTACCCACGGAGTACTGGTATCAAGATCTTTTTTTAGTAGTATTTGGATATCCGCAGGCAGTATGCCAATTTTTCTAATGCCGTGCTCAATGCAGACCAGATAATGTTCTCCTTCATCAATATCAACGGATTCAACTGGATCTTGTTCAGTTGAGACAAATTTTTTAGGTGAAATCTGTAAACGGGCAAACGATTGAGTATATTTGTTGTGCTCAGAAATATTCGGAAAATTTATTTTCATAACTTCTCTCGCATTCGTTAAGTTTGCCTGACTTTGCACGAAAAGCCTTGAGCAGCAGGCTTTTCGAGCAGGTTTCTGTATTGTGAACTCGCAGACTCAGGTTTTATTATTGCTTTCTTTTTATCAACCGGGTGATTAAAAAAAGTAAAAAACTGGCTACAACCACTGAAGGGGCAGCAGGCGTGTCCAGATACCATGAAGCCGCCAGGCCTCCGGACACACCAAGGATGCCAAGCAGTGCTGAAACAATCACCATCTGCTCTGGGGTGCGCGCCAGCCGCTGGGCGGTCGCTGCCGGAATAATCATCAGGGAGGTAATCAGCAGGACACCGACTATCTTCATGGCTACGGCGATCACCAGGGCCATTAGCAGGGTTAGCGTCATTCTGAGTTTCCTGACCGGAATGCCCTCCACCTGGGCCAGCTCGGCATGAACAGACATGGACAACAACGGTTTCCAGAGCCATGCCAGTGTCGCCAGAACCAGGGCACCTCCTCCGTAAATCCAGTAAAGGTCCGAGGGGCCGGTTGCCAGCAGGTCACCGAACAGATAGGACATCATATCTACCCGAACATTATCCGCAAAGCTAACGGTGACCAGACCAATGGATAGCGAACTGTGGGCAAGGATTCCCAGCAGGGTGTCGGAAGCCATTTGTTGTTTTTCCTGGAAGCTGACCAGGATAGCGGCAATCATCAGTGAACTGGCGATAACGGCCAGGTTGATATTGATATCCAGCATCAGCCCCAGTGAAACCCCCAGCAGAGCAGAGTGAGAGAGGGTATCACCGAAATAAGCCATACGCCGCCAGACCACAAAGCAGCCCAGTGGTGCTGCCAGAAGAGCCACGCCATAGCCTGCCAGTAAGGCAGATAAGAGAATATCCGGCATCATTGTTTTCCTTCAGATACAGGGCTTTGTGGCTCAAGAATATGCCCGTCAACGCCATGATGGTGGTCGTGATGGTGAGTATATACCGCCAGCTCGTCCGACTCTCCACCAAACAGGCGAAGGTACGCCGGGTGTTGTTTAACCTGGTGAGGGTGGCCGGAGCAGCAGACGTGTTGATTGATGCAAATGACTTTGTCGGTGGATGCCATAACCAGATGGAGGTCGTGGGACACCATCAGCACGGCGCAGTGCTCACGGTCTCTGGATGCGTTGCGAATCTCCGTGATCAGCTGGTAAAGCTCCTTTTGTCCGGTGACATCAACCCCCTGCACCGGTTCATCCAGCACCAGCAGGTGAGGTTTATGCAGCAGTGCCCGGGCCAGCAGAACCCTTTGCAGCTCACCACCCGACAGCGATTGCAGGGGAGACTGGAGCACATGGCTGACGCCGGTTCGCCCAAGGGCGTCTTGAACGGCGGTTAAACGACAACCGGTCAGCCTCAGGAACCGGTTGACTGTCAGTGGCATGGAGTCATCAATATGAAGCTTTTGCGGCATGTAGCCAATGCGCAGCCCTTTTCTGACGGAGCGCTGGCCGGATGTGGGTTCCTGCAATCCAAGGGCTACCCGTACAAGGGTGGTTTTTCCTGCACCGTTCGGGCCTATCAGGGTAACGATTTCACCGGGATTCACCTGCAGATCGATCCCGGTCAGTACCTCTCTGTTCTGGAACTTCATCCAGATATTGCTCAACTCTATTAATGGTTGATTCATAATATGTAATTATTCAATTCGTTTTGCAGTTGGTGCATAAACCAGCCAGCTCTATTGAGGCATCCGCAATGATAAAGCCGTGTTCACTGGCACAGTCTTCCAGGGAATGTTCAATGGCCGGGTGTTCAATTTCAATGGTGGTCCGGCATTGGGTACAGATCAGAAAGCAGCTGTTATGTGGTGTGCTCGGATGGCTGCAGCCAATGTAGGCATTGATGGATGACAAGCGATGGACCAGCCCTTGCTCCCGGAGAAAATCCAATGCCCTGTAGACGGTGGGGGGCTGGGCGGGTTTGGACTCTCCCTGAGTCAGTTCTGCCAGTATTTCATAGGCCCCGACCGGGCAATGGCTCTGCCAGACCAGCTCTAACACCCTTTCTCTGAGGGGCGTCAGGCGGATATTGCGGCTCCGGCAAAGTAAACGGGCTTCATTCAAAGCATCTTTGATACAGTGCTGATGGTTATGGTCTCTGTAGGGATTAAAGCAAGACATGATCCGATCGAATAAACTGTTGAATGTTATAATATAACGCTTTTCCGGGGTTTCATAGCTACAAAAGTAAAATTAAAATCAAGTGAAACTCTTCCTGAAGTTCCAGTGGATACTGATTCAATAGATACCAACCAATCAGATTAATTCTGCCAGCGCAAGCTCTGTTCGTTTTCTCAGCATATCCCTGAATTTATTCGGATCAAGAAAATGACGCAGGAGGTTTGCCTCCTGCTCATTATCTGCCTGAGTTTCCGGGTATACGAAGGTAATCAGCCGGGAAATCCAGAATCTGAAAGCAGCCAGCCGTAACATGATTGGCCAGGCTTTTTGTTCATTCTCAGTAAAAGGCCGGATCTGTGCATAAGCATCCATCAATACTTTGGTACGGTGATCATCCAGTTCAAGACTATCGGTAAGACACCAGTCGTTTACAGTAACCGCCAGGTCATAGATCAGCCAGTCATTACAGGCCTGATAGAAGTCAATCACGGCTGAGATTCTGCCCTGATCAAACAGTACATTATTATGAAACAGGTCGCCATGAATCAGCCCGGTTGGCAGATTGTCAAACGCTGGCAAAGCATCAGAGATGTTGTGCCATTGCTCAGCCATAAAGTGGGCATCATCCTGGCCAAGCAGTGGAATGAGTCTTTTCTGCTGGGCATCAAGCCAGGCAAGTCCCCGCTGGTTTTCCTGATAAAGGGAGGAATCTTGTCCTGCCTTATGGATTTTTGCCAGCATCGCACCAATCTGCTGGCACTGGTCCAGAGAGAGGTTTCCGGCATCAGGGTGCTGCCCGGCAAAGCATTGCACAATCAGCGCCGGTTTGCCTTTTACCGACTGGAGAGCAACGCCACTCTTATCCCGAATCGGGTTGGGTACAGGCAGGCCGAACGCTTTAAGCTCATCCGTATACTGGATAAAAAATGGCAGTGTGTCGGCTGGCAGATACTCAAAGAGGGTTAATACATAGCGCTGGTGATTGCCCTTGTCATCAATATCCAGAAAGTAGTTGGTATTCTCAACGCCACTTTCAATGCCCTGGAAGGACGTTAAGTTACCCAGGTCATAACGAGTCAGAAGTTGCTCGATTTCCTGTTGTGTCAAATGGGTATAAACAGACATGAAGTCCCTGTTCCTGGATGATTATATCTATGGTTCTGTTGGTACTCAGTGCCACTCAAAAATGGTCCATGAAGGCACTAACAGGATACGTTTTGTTGGATCAATGGGGTTGCCTTCATTATCTGAGGCTATCAGGTAGTAGGGCTTACCTACCTTGGGAATCACCTGAACCGCATAAAGCTGGCCACCGACCCGGTACTCTTTATAAGTCCTGGAATCACCGGCACGAATCACGACCGATGTGTCATCCCTGTTCTCCAACGCTTCAGGGCGCAGGTGTCTGGGAATCTTTTTAATGGCTTCATCAGTAAACACAACCGCTCTCTGGCCCCTATCCGTATGGGCTGTTCGCTGCTCCGGCTTTGAACCTTCCGGACTTTGTGCTGCACAGCCACAAAGCAACAAGGGTAAGAACACCAGACCCAACTGCGCTCTTTTTATCAAGGGTTTCATCAGGAGCCTCATGATAATTGCGGTGGAAACCATTAAACTGCTGGGGAGCATTCTATACCCAGTTACCCAGAATCGTAAGTGAGTCCGTAATCCATGTCAGAACAAGCCAGTACGCCGCCACTCATACTCGTCGACGGCTCATCTTACCTTTATCGTGCCTTTCATGCTTCTGAGCGGGCCAATCTGCGCACGGCTGATGGCCGACCAACGGGCGCTATCCGGGTCATGACAAACATGTTGCGCAGTCTGATGCGTCAATATCAGGATAGCCATGTTGCAGTCATTTTTGACGCCAGGGGGAAAAACTTCCGCCATGACCTGTACAGCGAGTACAAAGCCACCCGGAAACCAATGCCGGACGACTTGCGCTCACAAATAGAACCCATACATCACATTGTTCGTGCGCTTGGCCTGCCTCTGTTAATGATTGAAGGCGTTGAGGCGGATGATGTGATTGGAACGCTGGCCAGACAGGCAACCGAGAAAAAGATCAACACCATCATTTCCACGGGCGATAAGGATATTGCCCAGCTGGTGACTGAGCATGTGTCGCTGATTGACACCATGAATGATGCGTATACCGATCAACAGGGTGTTGAAAGTAAGTTTGGTATTCCTGCCAGCCTGATTATTGACTATTTGGCATTGATGGGCGATAGCAGCGATAACATCCCGGGTATGCCGGGTGTTGGTCAGAAAACAGCATTGGCTCTGCTTAATGGCATCGGCAGTATCGATGAGATTGCCGGGCGGTTGGATGAAGTGGCTGCGCTTGGTTTTCGGGGGAGCAAAAACTTTGCTGAGAAGTTCACCGAGCACAAGGACATTGTGTTGTTGTCCCGGCAGCTGGCCACCATCAAGACCGATGTAGAGCTGCCGGTTGCCATTGAAAGTCTGGAAATGCAGCCCCTTGATAAAGAGCAACTGTTAGCGCTGTTTAAAGAGTACGAATTCAGGACGTTGATTGCCGAGTTGGAGAAAGAAGGCTCTGTTTCCGATGGCAATGAATCTGACGAACAAACATCAGGTACTACCGGTGAGTATTCAGTGGTCACTGAGGAGACCGAGTTTCTTGACTGGATAACTCAGCTGGAATCGGCAGAGCTGTTTGCGTTTGATACCGAAACCACCAGCCTGGATTACATGGTGGCTGAACTGGTGGGAGTTTCATTTGCCATTGAGCCCGGCAAGGCCGCTTATGTGCCCGTTGCCCATGATTATCTGGGAGCACCAGCCCAGCTGGAGAGAAACTGGGTACTGGAAAAACTCAAGCCTTTGCTGGAAGACCCGGCCAAACAGAAAGTAGGTCAGAACTTTAAGTACGACCAGAGCGTGCTGGCCCGATATGACATTCAAATCAAGGGGGCCGCTTTTGATACCATGCTTGAGTCCTACTGTTTGAACTCCATCGCCACCCGGCACAATATGGATGCCCTGGCTGAGCATTACCTGAATCATAAAACCATTAAATATGAGGATATTGCCGGCAAAGGTGCTAAACAACTGACGTTTAACCAGATTGAGCTTGAGAAAGCGGGCCCCTATGCGGCAGAAGATGCGGATATTACGCTACGTCTCCATCTTGCCATCTGGGAGCAGTTACAGGCTGAGCCTTCGTTGACGGCGGTGTTCCGGGAAGTAGAAATGCCGCTGGTTGATATTCTTTCACGTATTGAGCGCCATGGTGCCCTGGTGGATGGTGTCCTGCTCAAACAACAGAGCCTGGAGATTGGCCAGCGCCTCAAGGAACTGGAGCAAGCGGCCCACGATGTGGCAGGACAGGCATTTAACTTATCATCACCCAAACAGTTGCAGGAGCTTCTGTTTGATAAGCTGCAACTGCCGGTTATCAAGAAAACGCCCAAGGGGCAGCCATCAACCGCCGAAGAGGTCTTGCAGGAGCTTGCCCTGGATTATGAACTGCCCAAGCTGATTCTTGAGCATCGAAGCTTAAGCAAGCTCAAATCCACCTACACCGAGAAACTTCCGCAGATGATTAATGGGGCGACGGGTCGTATCCATACCTCTTATCATCAGGCCGTAACCGCCACTGGACGACTATCCTCCTCGGATCCTAACCTGCAGAATATTCCCATTCGAACACCGGAAGGCCGTCGGGTGCGACAGGCATTTATTGCACCGGAAGGTCACCAGCTGGTGGCGGCAGATTACTCCCAGATCGAGCTGCGAATCATGGCACACCTCTCTGGCGATAAAGGCCTGCTGGATGCTTTTGCCCATGGGCTGGATATCCATAAGGCGACAGCGGCTGAAGTATTTGGCGTGGCGCTTGATGAGGTAACGGGTGATCAGCGACGAAGTGCCAAAGCCATTAACTTTGGCCTGATCTACGGCATGTCTTCGTTCGGACTCGCCAAACAGCTGGGGGTATCAAGGAAATCGGCACAGGAATATATCGACCTGTACTTTGCACGATACCCGGGTGTTTTAAGGTATATGGAAACAACCAAAAACTTTGCACGGGAAAAGGGGTATGTGGAGACAATATTGGGTCGTCGTCTGTATCTGCCGGAAATCAATGCCAGAAACGGTATGCGCCGTCAGGGTGCTGAGCGAACAGCGATCAATGCACCTATGCAGGGCACTGCCGCAGATATTATCAAGAAGGCGATGATCAGGGTTGATGAGTGGCTGCAAGCGTCGGGGCTTGATGCCCGTGTCATTATGCAGGTCCACGATGAACTGGTGCTTGAAGTTGCCAATGAGAGTGTTGACGCCGTTGTTGAAGGGATAAAAGTGCAGATGTCCAGTGCTGCCGAGCTCAGTGTTCCACTATTGGTTGAAGCCGGTATTGGGGATAACTGGGATGAAGCCCATTAGTACACGGTTTCAATGTATTTGATGGGTTCCTTCTATTTGTAAGTTTTTTGTAAACGGTGGAACTTTATTACCATATTGCTTGTCTCATATAGTGAGTCTCAAATGAGTTGCTCCTTGTGTGTTAAGTGTTGTTGATGTTGAAGCGGTATATGTTTCCCCGCATCTATCGTGTAAAGCCAGTGTCCTTTTTCAGGATGCTGGTTTTTTTTAAATTTTTTTTATTTTTCAGGGAACTTTTTGGAATTTTGCTTGTCTGAGTATATGAGGATGAGAAAAAAGCAGTAGTTCGATTCTGATTTCTTGTTGCTCACTGTGTGTTTTGTGTTGACATTAACTTGAGTGGTAGGCTGCTCCCCTGTAGCCGAAGCTATATAGCCAGTATCCTTCCCCCGGATGCTGGCTTTTTTTCTGCCGAATTTTTATCCAACCGAGTCTAAAGAATGGGGTTTGTTGACCGTTAAAGAGCCTGAGGCGGTGGGCTTGGTTGATTACTTCCCTGGGATGCTCGGAGTTTTTCAAGATAGTCACCCGGATCACGATAAACCCTTAGCTTTGTACTTTGTCGATGTTGCTGTAACAGATGTCATGAAACGGTCATCTTCCCCTGATGACCGTTTTTTTTGCGCCTGTATTGTTCATTTCTTTATCTCTCTATTGACCAATTTGCTGCCACCGCAGCAGGGCAGGCAGTCTGTTCTTGGTCAGCCTCCTTAGCTTGAGGCAATAAGCGACAGTTCCTGTACAGCTACTGACAGCATGGCAAGATTTTGCTCTCTGGCGGATTGTATTTCCCGGATTGTCGCTTTCCAGCGATCAATCAGCTCAGCATTTTTTTCCAGCCACCGGTTAAGGCGCTCTTCCGGCTTTCCCTGTGAATGGGTCAGAACATGAATACAATTATCATTGAGGGTTCGATCCAGCTGATCTTTCAAAGATGATTGTGCCTTGCGTTGCCAGAGGTCGTTAACCGGCAGTTGACGAATACGTTCTCTTAACCAGGGCAGGCACAGATAATCTTCAAGGGCAAAAAAGACAGAGGCCACATCAATAACGGTAAATTGATATTCATTCGCCACACTGACCATAAACAGTACGTAATAAAGATATCGAAGGCTCGCACAGGTTTCCGCCAGCGTTTGCGGCAGCTGTGCTTCCTGAAGCCGGGCAACCCTGCCACCGAGCCAGGCGCAATCTTCCTCTCCGAGCAGCTGTGCCAGTTGTCCACTGACGGCACAGACGCCCGGTTTATAGTTACTGATGAGCGACTCTATATCCATAGGGCAGCCATGATTCTTCAGCAACCAGATGCAGGCTTTTTCGATATGCTGCTGTATCCGGAACAGTTCTATTCTCTGGATATCATCTTTGACAGCAAAACCCAGACTTTCAAATTGATCCCAGATGGATGGAATGGAAAAGATCTCTTTTATCGCCATAAATGCCCGGACACAATTAAGCTCTGACTGTCGGGTTTCCTGATGGATATACTCAATAAACGTCGCTCCCATCCGGTTGCCAACCTCGTTGCTTAGATGTGTCGCCAGTATTTCAGTTTTTAATGGGTGATGTCTGATCTGATCAGGGAACTGGTTGCGCAGTTGTGATGGAAAATAGTCCAGCAGTTTTGCCGCCAGTATCGGGTCATCAGCCACATTGGCTGAGACCAGGGATTCAAAAAGCTCCAGCTTGGTATGGGACAAAAGAATGGCTATTTCTGGCCGGGTAAGGCCTTCACCGGCTTTCACCCTGGCTTTAATTTCTGTATCCGATGGCAGGCCATCCTGAGCCCGGTTAAGACGCCCTTTTTGTTCGAGATTTCTGATCAGAAAGCGGTGGTCATTAAACAGCAGAACATTCTGTTGCAGGCTCAGGCTTAGCCTCTGGCTCTGTAAAAAATTATGCCTGAGAACCAGCCTGGCGATCTCATCGGTCATACTGGCCAGCAGACTATTACGCTGCTTTATGGTTATGTCACCATCATCCACCATCTGATTGAGCAGAATCTTGATGTTGACTTCATGGTCTGAGCTGTTGACTCCCCCTGAGTTGTCTATGGCGTCGGTGTTGATCAGGCCGCCTCTGCTGGAGAATTCAATTCTTGCCAACTGAGTCAGGCCCAGATTTCCGCCCTCTCCTACCGCGCTGGTATTCAGTTCACTGGCACTGATCCTGACATTATCATTGGACCGGTCCCCGACATCGGCATTGCTTTCACTGCTGGCTCTTATGTAAGTGCCAATGCCGCCATTCCACAACAGATCCGCTGGTGCTTTCAGAATTGTCTGGATAAGTTCCGCAGGCGACAGAATGGTTTTATCCGTTGCCAGTGCGGTTCTGGCCTGCTTGCTCAAAAGAATGCTTTTTAGCTGGCGACTGAATACGCCACCACCTTCTGATAGTTTGCTGCGGTCGTAATCGTCCCAGGAGGACCGGGGTAAATTAAACAGGCGCTGACGCTCATTGAAGCTGACTGAAATATCCGGATCGGGGTCAATAAAGATATGCTGGTGGTTAAAGGCGGCAATCAGTCGAATATGGTTGGAAAGTAGCATGCCATTGCCAAATACATCACCGGACATATCACCAATACCGATGACTGTAAAATCCCGGGTCTGGGTATCGATTTCACGCTCTTTGAAGATCCTTTTTACCGACTCCCAGGCACCCCGGGCAGTGATCCCCATTTTTTTATGGTCATAGCCCTGGCTGCCACCAGAGGCAAAAGCATCCCGCAGCCAGAACCCATAGGATTGGGATACATCGTTGGCGATATCGGAAAAGCTGGCGGTGCCTTTATCCGCTGCCACCACAAGGTAAGGGTCGTCATCATCGTAGCGTATAACCTTTTCCGGAGGGATGATGTTTCCGCCCTGCAGGTTATCGGTCAGATCCAGAAGTCCGGAGATAAATGCTCGATAACATGCAATCCCTTCCGCCTGTATTTCTTCCCTGGAGCCATTGGCCGGGAGATTTTTGGTGACAAAGCCCCCCTTGGCCCCGTGGGGAACAATAATGGCATTTTTGATCATCTGGGCTTTGACCAGCCCCAGAATCTCGGTGCGGAAATCCTCCATCCGGTCTGACCATCGTAATCCTCCCCTGGCAATCTTCCCGCAGCGCATATGGATGCCTTCAAAGCGAGGCGAGTAGACAAATATTTCAAACATGGGCCTTGGCTGAGGTGAGGTTGGAATCTTTTCCGGTTGCAGTTTGAACGACAGATAACCTTTTGGCTCCCCCTGTTTCTGATAGGCGCTGGTTCTCAACATGGCCTCGATGACGCTGAGAAAGTGACGCAGGATCCGGTCTTCATCAAGGTTGGCGACACTGTCCAGCAATTGGTAAATCCGGTCAGAGCAGGCATTGGCCATGTTAAGGCGATCACCACGGAAATCCGGATAAAAACGGATGCTGAACAGGTCTACGATTTCACGCACCACCGATGGGTTGCTGTTCAGAACTTTTTGCATATAGCTCTGGCTGAAGGGCACTGGCAGTTGCATCAGGTATTTGGACAGAGCCCGGATGAGCACAACCTGCTCCCAGTTCAAACCGGCTGAAACCACCAGACCGTTGAACCCGTCATTCTCCATATCCCCCTTCCAGGTGCGAATAAACACCTCCCGAAACTGCTCCCGCAGATGGGTATCTTCAAGGTTGGTATGGTTTGAGGTGTCAACGTCCGGCGGGTTTATTTTGGTTGTCAGAGCGTTATCATGGCCATCAGGCTCAATACTGAAATCAAGCACCCAGGCATGTTCCTGTCGATAGGGGGTGATGGCATAAGGCCTCGCACTGCGAACCCTGACGCCCATCTTCTCAAGAATGGGAAGCACATCTGAGAGTGCCAGAAGTGGGCCTTTACCCAGCACCCGAAAGTGCCACCGATAATGGTCAGTCACCGGACGGTAGAGGCTGGTGCTTATCTGATGACTGTCTTTTATCGATTCCAGACGTTGAATGTCTGCTACTGCCTGTCGGGGGGTAACGTCCTCCCGGTACGCGGCGGGAAATGCCTGCAGATAACACTGCGCCAGCCGGTTACCCGAAGCCTCACCAAATGCCTCTTTTAACGCCTGTTGCAGGTGATCTGTCCAGTTCAGCATCGCTTCATGAATCATGGCTTCCAGCCGTTCAACATCAATATCCTGCTGACTGGCATGACGACAATGCACGGTAAATTGCAACTGCGCCATTGGGTTTTCCGATAGCTGAACATTGAAATCAATACTGTTGCCACTCAGCTCACTGAGCAGGATCTGTTGCATCTGTAAGCGAAGTTCTGTGTTGAAATTATCTCTGGATACGTAAATAAGCACCGTAATAAAGCGGTCATAGGGGTCGGGACGAAGGAATACTTTCAACTGCCGCAATTCATGGCAGTCAAGAATCCCATTAATGACGGCCTTAAGTTGTTCGAAACTTGCCTGCAGGAGCTCGTCCCTTGGGTAGTTATGAATAATGTGGCGGAGGGCATTACCCCGGTGGCTGTTTATCGGGCAGCTGTTGCTTTTTAAAAGCCTGGCCACTTTCTTTCGTATCAGCGGAATATTATCCAGCGGGATGTTGTAGGCGGTTGATGAAAACAGTCCGAAAAAACGCCATTCTCCGGTGACTACACCGGCATCGTTAAATTGTTTTATCCCGATATAGTCCAGGTGTGCGGGACGATGAACCGTTGAGCGGCTGATGGATTTGGTGATAACCAGTAACTCAGGTGCCTGAATTTGTGAGGCAATATAGGGGGACAGCTCTTGCTCTACCGGATGCTGATGGGGGGCCTCCCGGAATGTCCCCAGACCGGTTTTACTGTTGGCGCGCAGTCTTAGTGTGTTTGACCCATGGATGATCTCGTAATAGCGAAAGCCGATGAACAGAAAATTGTCTTTTTTCAGCCACTTCATAAAAGCAAGCGATTCTTTCTGTTCAACATCCGGTAATGGCACGGGGTGGCTTTGACACCATTGAATGGCGTCATCCAGCCTGGTTTGCATGGCCTCCCAGTCAGAAACCACTTTGTGAACATCTGCAACGATATCCCGGATACCGGCAGCGACTTTTTCTAAATCCAGTTGTTCCGGTTGGCGGTCTATTTCAACCCGAATAACGGCCTCGGTTATTTCTGCCTGTGGCGTGCTGATGGCTTGCAGCTGACCTGTGCTGTCCCTCGCTAATCGAAGGGTGGGGTGATTCAGGCTGTAAACTTTTATTTTCTGACGATCAAGCTCCATCAACACAGAAGACACCAGAAAGGGCATATCATCCGTGATAATTTCAATAATGCTGTGTGTGGAGTGCCAGTGGTGGGTTTCCGGTTCCGGGTTGTAGACGCGGATCTTGATTTGTTCCGGCTGCCGGGCCTGTAGAAACTGCCACAGGCAGAGGAGTGCGCCATAGCAGTCATCGGTATTGATCCGGGTCAGGTCTTTGCTGGCAACTCCCCGGTAATAGGCATCAGCAAGCGCCTGTATTTGCTCATATTCTTTGGTTGACATGCGCTTTGCCAGAAGCGATTGAACCTGATTAACGATGATGGCTCGAAAATCGGTAAAGCGGTCCATGATATTCCTCTGTCACTGGAATTGAGTACGGCAAACTGTCCCACCTGATTTGCCGGGTTATAAGTAGTTAACCAAATGAAATCATATATTTCTGACTAAGTTGTCAGTCACTCTGCGGCGTTGCAACTCCGGTCACATAGCTACGGCTATGCTCCCTACGTTGCGTCTTGCATAGCAACTGCCCACTTAGCCAGAAATATACGATTCCATTTGGCCAACTACTTACCATAACTGTCAATGCTTATGGGCCAGAATAAATTGATCACCACGACGTACTATCATTGGTTTTCCGCAGTGACAACTTTTGGGTGACATCGATCAATACCGCTGTATAAAATTGCGTTTGCTCTATTGGTAATGAGCCGATTAAACAGTGTCTGGTTGCGTTAACAATGTTGGCCTGGCTTTGCTGACAGCCTTCTCGTTGAGCTTTTCTGTCAACCTTCTCGTCAAGCTGCTCGTCAAGCCTCTCGTCAAGATAGTCGAGAAATAGCTAAAATGCCTTGGGATTGCTGATTTTGCGCGGGCTAAGCATAATCCGTAGCCCTGATGGAATTTGCAAGCGGCGTCCAATTCTGGTATAAAGCCCGATCTTTGTATGAGGGTAGCTGCTGATGAGTCTTGAAGGTCTCTTGACTCTGTAACCATGGGCAGATCTGCCCGAAGCAGACACTGGAATTCAGTTAAGTTTTCCGGCCTCATGGCTGGTGATTTTGGTTTAAGAGACGGTTTGAGAGGCTATCCACATGTCCAAGGTTTGTCAGGTTACCGGCAAGCGCCCGGTTACCGGGAACAATGTTTCCCACGCTCAGAATAAAACCCGTCGTCGCTTCGTGCCTAACCTGCACCACAAGCGCTTCTGGGTTGAAAGTGAAAAGCGCTTTGTGCGCCTGCGTGTTTCTGCAAAAGGCATGCGTATTATCGACAAGAAAGGCATTGATGCCGTTCTGGCTGATCTGCGCGCCAGCGGTCAATCTTTTTAAGTCGAGATAGCTAACTTAGCAGGAGCATAAATCATGGCTAAAGGTATTCGTGAGAAAATCAAGCTGGTTTCCAGCGCAGGCACTGGTCACTACTACACCACCACCAAGAACAAGCGTAATACGCCTGACAAGCTGGTGTTCAAGAAGTATGACCCGGTTGTTCGCAAGCACGTTGAGTACAAGGAATACAAGATCAAGTAAATCTTGTTTGCTTTGCTCTGGTCCGTATCAGGCAAACTGATACGGACCGCTACTCACTTCTGTTGCGCTTTCCCCCCTCTGTTAATATTCCTGCTCAGGATCAAAACCTGCCATCCCCTGCTTTGCACTTAGGAACTGTGAGCTCTCACTACTGTTGCATTGTGGTTGCACTGTTATAATGCGCGCCATTCAAGAACATCAGCTGTAGGTCATGATGAAACCGGAACTCCTTTCGCCAGCGGGAACACTGAAGAATATGCACTTTGCTTTTGCCTATGGTGCAGATGCTGTTTATGCTGGCCAGCCCCGCTATAGTCTGAGAGTGCGCAATAACGACTTTAAACTGGACAATCTGAAAAAAGGCATTGATGAGGCTCACGCCCTGGGCAAAAAGCTGTATCTGGCCAGTAATATTGCGGCCCATAACAGTAAGGTGAAAACCTATCTCCGGGATATGGAGCCGGTGATTGCCATGGGGCCTGATGCACTGATCATGTCCGATCCGGGTTTGATTATGATGGTGCGTGAAACCTGGCCGGATATGCCAGTCCACCTCTCGGTTCAGGCGAACGCGGTGAACTTTGCCACGGTAAAATTCTGGGCCAGGCAGGGGGTTGAGCGGATTATTCTGTCCCGTGAGTTATCCCTGGAGGAGATTCAGGAGATCCGGGAAGAGTGCCCTGATACCGAGATTGAGGTGTTTGTTCATGGTTCGCTCTGTATCGCGTACTCGGGCCGCTGTCTGCTCTCCGGTTATATCAACAAAAGAGACCCGAACCAGGGAACCTGCACCAATGCCTGTCGCTGGCAGTATCAGGCCCATGAGGCGAAAGAGACTGAGAGCGGTGATGTGATTCCGGTCAGTAGCAGCCCGGAGATGGTTACTCCAACCCTTGGGACTGGCGAAACATCTGACTCTATTTTCCTGCTGCAGGAAAAGGGGCGTCCGGACCAGTATATGCCTGCTTTTGAAGATGAGCATGGCACTTATATCATGAACTCCAGGGATCTCAGGGCTGTTCAGCATGTTCGTCGCTTAACGGAGATGGGCATTCACTCCCTCAAGATCGAAGGGCGGACCAAGTCTTTTTATTATGTTGCCAGAACCGCCCAGGTATACCGTCAAGCCATTGATGATGCCGTAGCGGGTAATCCTTTTGATATGGGCATGATGGACACTCTGGAGAATCTGGCCAACAGAGGTTATACCGAAGGCTTTTATCGTCGCCATGTGCACGATGAGTATCAGAATTATGAAACCGGTAACTCCCGGGAAAGCAAGCAGCAGTTTGTCGGTGAAATTGTTGAGTTTGACGATCAGCAGCTAACGGTGGATGTGAAAAACCGCTTTGAGTTGGGGGATACCCTGGAGCTGATGACCCCCAAAGGCAACTATGTGTTCAATCTGGAGCATTTGGAAAATCGCCGTGGTGAACGTATTGATGTAGCTCCCGGGTCGGGCCACCTGGTAAAAATACCAAAGCCTGACGGTGTTTTGCCAAATGCCCACTCACTGCTGGTGCGAAATCTGCCCTAATCCGGTGATATTCTGAGTCGATAAGATCGTTATGGATCTTACGACCTTTACCAGTATTTTTTCCGGCTCTGCCTATAAGCCGTTAAGCCAGCATCGACAGGTGATCCTGGACGCCCTGGTGCTATTGAACAGGCAGTTGCAGAGCCGGTTAACTGCCGATGACCAGTGGCATGAACGGGCGAAATGGCTTGTTGATTTTCTGCCAGCCGTGGAAAAACTGGAGCAGGAAATTCTGGCCAGACTCAACCAGCCAACATTGACCGCGCAGCCCAAGGGGCTGGTGCTCTCCCTCTTACAGACTCAGAATAACCTGGCTCACCTGATCTGCCGACTGGCTGAGCGATTAACGTATCGACCTCCCAGGCTTACCGAAGATTTGCAGCGTTCCGTTGAACAGTTGAATCAACACTTTGCCAGCGTTGTTTATAGCTTGAAGTCGGGCGTTGCAAAACAGGACCGCCTGGGCATCGCAGGATTTAGAAAACAACAATCCCGGGCTTTGCTGGAGGTTAATCAGGAAGTAAAGATGGCTGTGGATGAACTGCGGAATATGATTTCAGCCTGCAAAGGTGAGGTCTTTCAACATGAAGGTGAGTTGGACCCACTTGATATGGCCCTTTTACTACTGTCCCTTGAAGATATGGATGACCTGACGCTCTGGATTCGCTCAATGGTCACCCACATGCAACAGCTGTAACTGATCAACGCCGGGGATAATGAGAAACGGTATTTTTACAGAATCCTGACTTTACTTAATAATGCACTCTGCCCGCTTTTTCTGAGTTTTTTCCAGGTACTCCTGAAAGTCTTTTGGCAGTCTTCCTGTGGTTGAGCCCTCCCAGTACACAGTTTGTCCGGCTGGATTTTCATATTGAAAGGTATGCTTTGCGACAGTTCGTCGGCGTTTTCCCGTTTTGCCCGGGTCGTTAATGTTGTCGAGATCTGAGAGCGTAATACCAAGTTCCGCCATTTCTTTGTGTATAGCGACAATGTCTTTCATCTTTTTCTGTCGTTTTGCATCCTCTTTAACCCTGGATTGCAATTTTTCCTTATGTACCCCTTTCAGGCGGTCCAGAATTTTTTCCAGCTCCTGAACACTGACATCTTTGAATAGTGAGCGAATCCGGGATTTACTACCTAGCCGATGATGTAACTCATCCAGTAATTTCATTGTATACCCTCAATCTACTGGAGCCCTTGACCGTATGAGGCAATAAATAATGCATCAACACGGACATTAAGAAAGTCGACAAATATCTGTAAAGCAAGACTGGAACGGTTACCTGTCAGTTATGCAGGTATGGGGTAATTCACAGAATGGTTCTGCTTATTACTCGTTCAATATGAATAAAAGTAATGTATTTTGTTTGATTGGCAAGGAAATGGTGAGTTTGATCCTTATAAAATACAGCTCTTCATTTTACTGGTTCCCCCTGTTAACAGTCGGTTACTGCCCTCTATTTATCAAGTTATAAGGCACATGTTTTATTCAGATACTTTGCTGGATTGTATTGCGTAAGTCAGGGCCGTAGCTTTGGCTCAATGCGGCTTTTTGTTGTCATCCATGTTGCAATATTTGACCGAACCCTTGCTTTCGCCCCGTCGTTTTTCAGCCAGAGCTCAACCGTTTTCCCGATGGTGATTAATTGAAGAACAGATACATTGGAGGGATCCTGTTTACCCGTCGATAACAGACGCTATAGCCCCGTATTTTCTGCTCATGGGGATTGTGAATGGGTGTTACCGGTTGGCCTGGGACTAAATATGCTCGGACGCGTTGTTCTTCCAACAGCACTGCTGCTATTGACTTATGGCTTTTGGGTTAGCTCAGAGCTTCAGGTGATCACGGCGGGTGTGGTTATTTTTCTGCTGGGCATGGTTTATCTGGAAAAGGGGTTTAAGGTCTTTACAGGGGGGCTGCTTGAGGCGTTCCTTCAGAAAACCACCGACAGTCTCTGGAAAAGTCTGGCCTTCGGTATCACCACGACCGCTGTCCTTCAGTCCAGTTCGCTGGTTTCCGTCATTGTTATTTCATTTCTCAGTGCCGGCCTGATTGGCTTGGCTGCAGGCGTAGGCATCATTTTTGGGGCAAATCTGGGCAGCACTGTCGGTGCATGGTTAGTTGCCTTGTATGGTATGAAGTTAAAGCTGATTTCCTATGCCATGCCCTTACTCGTTTTCGGTTTGATTTTGAGGAGTCAGCGGGAGAAAACATTCAGTGGCTTCGGCTGCATCTTGCTGGGTATTGGCTTTCTCTTTCTTGGTATTCATTACATGAAAGAGGGTTTTGAAGCATTCCAGACTGTGATTGATTTCAGTAGCTTCTCCATGGAAGGAATGCAGGGCATTCTGGTCTTCACGATCTTTGGTGTTCTGGCCACCATCATCATGCAGTCCACCAATGCGGTATTGGTACTCACCTTTTCTGCCCTGGCAGCGGGGCAGCTGACTTACGATAATGCGTTAGCACTGGCTATCGGTTCAAATATCGGTACAACCATAACGGCAGTGCTGGGAGCGATGGGGGCAAATGCAGCAGGGAAGCGATTGGCTGTGGCACATATTACGTTTAATGTGGCCACCGCTGCTCTGGCTATCCTTTTGTTGCCCCAGTTAAAAGTGCTTGTGGATTTTACTGCCGGATTCTTTCCAATCGGGGCAGACGACTACACGCTGAAGCTTGCGCTGTTCCACAGTCTCTTTAATGTCATGGGAATAGTCGTTCAACTTCCTTTTTTCCAGCTGCTTATCCGTTGGCTGGAGACGCTCTTTGTCGATCCTGACAGGCAGTCTCATCTGAATCTTGCCACTGAGGATAATCCTGCCATTCACCGGGCGCGCTACTTAACCCCGGCAACACTGAATTATCCGGATACGGCGCTAAGAGCCCTGACCCGGGAGTGCGACCATTTATACAGAAATACACTCGAACTGATCTGTTATGGAATATATCTTACCGGTGACAAGCTGAGGGAGTCGGACAGTCTGACGGATCTGGTGAACAGCTGGATACGCGATGATCAGCCATGGACCATAAAAGAGCTGTATATTCGACATATCAAAGGTATCTATGCGGACATTATCCACTATTCAGGAGCCATAGAAGGGAATCTTCCCAGAGCGCAGGTGCAGGAGTTATTTGCGCTTAAAGTTGCCTGTCGTGATTTTGTCCAGGCCATAAAGCATGTCAAGCATATCTATAAAAATATGGGGTATTACCTGCATTCGGATAATGAGCAGATACGCCACCAATACAACCAGCTCAGACTGTGCCTTGCCTCAGTCCTGAAGCTTATTGATGTATTGGGAGTACGACGCAATTATGATCATATTCGTCAGCATGCGGAACAGTTAAAGCTGGAGCTGAGTGAGCAGGATGAGCAGATGCACAGAAAACTGAATGAACTCATTCGCTCCAACCTGGTTGACTCATTTATGGCCAGCTCTTTGATGAATGACAGTGCCCATGTACATGATGCCTGCACCAGTCTTATTGATGGAGCCGTGATTATGTTAACCAGGGATCGCGAAGAATATCGAGAGATCGATCTTAATTTTGAGGCTCGATCTACTCCTCCAAAAAACGTTGCTGGCTCTTTTGAAAAATGAGTGAGCCATGAATTACTCACTGACCGACCTCGTTCAGGTTTCCAGACTCGGGAGAAGCGGTAACTACTATGCATGCAGTGACTCCAGGGGAATTTTTACACCCAGAAGTTCATCAGCGAAGCGGATAACTGCTACCTCTGCGGCCCTGATGTCGTCATTAACAAGTTGGGTTTTGTTGGCAGCCCCGGCGAAATTCAACACGAGATTTGCGTCGGCAAAACGGCCCAGATCTATTGAAAAAATACCAATTTCTTCCGTCAACCTCTCAATTTCTCCTTCTTCCGCCAATCTCTCAGCATTCGAATGATTCTCACTGACTGCAAGTGATAACAGCAAGGCCGCTTCATTGCTCAGGGTGGCCGGATTGTCGCTCTCCTCCGTCAGCAGGGTTACCAGTTCAAACTGCCAGTTGTCGGACAGCAGCTTGATCAAATCTGACTCCGGATTGAACAACGCCTCCTGAAGCTCCATGTATATCTGAGCCAGCTTTTCGGCACATTCAGGCTGCCTGGGGTAGCTCAGACGGGCAGAGAGGCGGGCGACGGTTTCCCGGTTAAAGTTGCCATAGGATACTGGCTCATCCAGACATCCGAAGCCCCAATTGCCGGTAATCTGCCTGCCTGCCAGGGTTAATGCATCTTTCAGCTGCGTCTGCTGTTGCACAGTAAATTCTGGCTCCGGGAATGCGCAGACAATAAAGTGCTCTAATAATGTTTGTCGATAGTTGTTGAATGTCGTTGGTTGGCCCTGGTATACCTCGGGTTGGGTAATTACCAGCTGATTGTCTTCCGCCGCATTGTCTCTTAAATTCACGCTGGGATTGGAGTCTGGAATATCATGGAATTTCTTGGCAAATAACTGAATTGATGCCGGGTCTGTGCAGTTATTAGCGGCCAGCAGTATTTTTATGGCGTTCAACCGGCTGGATTCTGCCACCAGGATTGAATGCAGATTAAAGGCAGTGGTGAAGTTATGGCACATGTGTATGAGTGCATGTGCAGGAACATGTTTCAGGTTTTCACCCAATTGATTAAGCCGGTTGGCCAGGACCTCAGCCCCCGGCTGATTACCAAAACTTTCAGTCGTGTACTGGTTTGTTGACTGCGCTGTCAGAAGCTGTTGGACAGGATGAGCCAAAATGGTCTGGGTTGTGTGGGTAGCTGGAAGAATCATAGAAACACCTGTTAATTAATAGGGACAACCAGTTTCCATAAGCTACACGCAAGCTGGAAAAGCCAGTGATATCCTTAATTTATATCAAGCAGGCTGAGTGAACAGCACTGATCGTATATCGACCTGTCAGATCAAAGACCCGAACAGTTCGTCCGTACTGTTTTGACACTGTGCGGTCAGATTAGTTCCTCACCACGTTGTTATGTACGTTGTTATGTACGTTGCTATGCCACCAGTAACTTGAAGCCTATTTTTGCCAGATAGCTTCGTTCTGAGTCAAAGTACGCTTCGGTCAGAGGGTGTTGTTCTAACCAGTCTTCCGGGAAAAACAGGGATATGGTAGAGCCGGATAAGCTTATGGAATATTCCGGTAAGGTATCGTCGCGACCATGACTCAGCACATTGGCAATGCGCAGCAGGATAATCAGCCGCATCAGCTTGCGTGATACCGCCTTGGGCCAGGCGGAAAGGAGTGACTTGGATATGGAACGTCTGTGGCCCCTGACGAGCAGCGCAAGTTGCTGCTGTTCTCTCTTGCTGAAACCCATCAGGTCAGAGTTATCGATCAGGTAAGCACCATGTCGATGGTACTGTGTATGGGAGATATCAAGCCCTATCTGGCACACACGCGCAGCCCAGGACAGCAGTTCAAGGTCGCAGTCACCCAGCTCCCAGATATCAGCCGTCATGGCAAAGCAGTTCCGGGCATGATTCATGACCCTGAAGGCCTGTTGCTCATCAACATGATAGCGGCTCATCAGGGCATTTATGGTTCGCTCCCGAACGTCTTCATGGCGGTCCCGCCCGAGCATGTCGTGCAGAACCCCCTCCCGAAGTGCACCGTCAGAGTAATGCATGCGTTCTATGCCAAGGGCATCGAAGCCTGCCATGAGAATGGCCAGGCCTGCTGGAAAAATCGCCTGACGATCTGGCTTCAGCCCGGGAAAACGAACACGGCCGATCTGGTTAAACTTCAGGACTTTGAGCTTGAGCATCTCCAGATTTTCCCGGGTGATGGTATCACTCTCTCCCATGGCCTGAAGAATGCTGCTGACCGCACGGATTGAACCTGATGACCCTACGGCATCAACCCAACCCAAACGGGTAAATGATTGTTCAATATTGAGTAATTCCAGTCGTGCAGCGTAATAAGCGGACTGGAATCGTTGTGGTGTGAGTTCTCCGCTGCCAAAAAAACGGTCGGTAAATACCACACAGCCCATGTGCAGGCTTTCCATCAACTTTGGCTCAAAACGTTCGCCAATAACGAACTCGGTACTCCCGCCACCGATGTCCATCACCAGACGGCGCTCATTATCATCGGACTGGGTTTGGGCAACACCAAGGTAAATGAGACGAGCTTCTTCCCTGCCCGCGATAATTTCAACCGGGTAGCCCAGGATAGACTGGGCCTGGTCAACAAAAGTATCGCTGTTTCGGGCCTTACGCAGGGCATTGGTACCCACGACTCTGACCGCTTGAAAAGTATTGCCAGCGAGGTACTGGGCAAACTGTTCCAGACAACTGAAGCCCCGCTTCATTGCTTCAGCCGTTAGCTCGTCGTGCTGGTTAAGCCCTGCAGCTAACTGAACCTTTTTGCCCAGCCTTTCTACCGGTCGGATTTCACCCTGATCCACCCTGGCAACGATCATGTGAAAGCTGTTTGAGCCAAGGTCTATGGCGGCTACCAGAGGTAGGCTGCCGGACTGTTCACGCCCTTGTTTTGTCATGGTATTTCATAGCTAATGTATTGAAAATATAATGTTTTTCAGTGCTTTCAATGCTCATTTCAACAACCAGACAATACCGGGTTGCAGACCGGAGCATAACCGATGTTAAAAGGTTAACTTTAATCGAGTTATGCACACAAATCCTACTGGCTGTATTGCCCGGGGCAAAGCTACACTGATGACTGAAAAACAGGCCTGTGTCATATGGCAATCTTATAAGCCTCCATGCTCGATGGCATTTTTATAGAAAAAAAAGCCACAAAATTCCATGAATCAGGCATAATAGGTCAGTTCTGGGCCGGTGATATCTTTTGGCAGCCTGTTTGGTTTGCCCTCGGTCAAGGCTCCTGAGTTTACTTTAAACACTTTTAAGTACTAATTAAGTACCCTGGTTAGGAGATCCATTCCATGAGCGAAATTGTCAAAGTGACAGATGACTCCTTCGAAGAAGTGGTTCTGAAGGCGGAAGGTCCGGTACTGGTTGACTATTGGGCTGAATGGTGTGGTCCTTGCAAAATGATTGCCCCCGTTCTTGATGAAATTGCCCAGGACTACGACGGCAAGCTGACCGTCTGCAAGCTGAATATTGATGAGAATGAGGCAACCCCGCCAAAATACGGTGTGCGTGGTATTCCTACGCTGATGCTGTTTAAGGGCGGCAACGTAGAAGCTACGAAAGTGGGGGCCCTGTCCAAATCACAGCTGACCGCATTTTTGGATAGCAATCTGTAATTGCTGGTCATTGGTGGTTGTGACAGACCGTTACAGCCACTTGACTGGCCTCAATTTTATAGCCATTTGATTAAATTTTTAAATCAATTCAGTTGACGAAGTCTTAATTCTTGATTATTTTCCAGAAATGGATATAGACTGTAATTACACAGGGCTGTCAGGAATCTTCTGACCTCAGGGATATGGCCCAGACAGGGCAGCCGTTATAAACACTCGCAGGCATCAATCAACACTTAGCTGTCCTTTATCATAATAAGTCAAATACTTTCTGATCTTCCTGCAAAGACAACGGCCACTTACCTTTCAATTTAACATTCGCACACTACTGGTTATGCATCTTACCGAACTGAAGAAAAAGTCTGTTCCTGAACTTCTGGCGATAGCGAATGAAATGGGTCTCGAAAACCTTGCCCGTTCCAGGAAGCAGGATGTAATTTTCACCATACTCAAACGCCATGCACGTAGTGGTGAAGATATCTATGGTGACGGTGTTCTGGAAATTCTCCAGGATGGGTTTGGATTTCTCCGTTCTGCTGATAGTTCCTATCTGGCGGGACCGGACGATATTTATGTTTCCCCAAGTCAGATTCGCCGATTTAATCTGAGAACGGGTGATACGATTTCCGGGAAAATTCGTCCACCCAAAGAGGGAGAAAGATATTTTGCCCTCCTCAAGGTGAATGAAATCAATTTTGACCAACCAGAAAATGCCCGCAATAAAATCCTGTTTGAAAACCTTACGCCATTGTTTCCCCAGGACCGTCTCACTATGGAGATGGGAAATGGTGCAACAGAGGATTTAACCGCTCGAATTATCGACCTGGTAGCTCCCATTGGCAAAGGTCAGCGTGGCCTGATTGTCTCTCCTCCTAAAGCGGGTAAAACACTGATGCTGCAAAATATTGCGGCAAACATTACCCGTAATAATCCGGAGTGCTACCTGATTGTTCTGCTGATTGATGAGCGTCCGGAAGAAGTTACCGAAATGTCCCGTTCCGTGCGCGGTGAAGTGGTCGCCTCTACCTTCGATGAGCCTCCTTCACGTCATGTGCAGGTTGCCGAGATGGTGCTGGAAAAAGCCAAGCGTCTGGTAGAGCACAAGAAAGACGTTGTTATTCTGCTGGATTCCATTACCCGTCTGGCCCGTGCTTACAACACTGTGATTCCCTCTTCCGGCAAGGTGCTTACTGGTGGTGTAGATGCTCATGCCCTTGAGCGTCCGAAGCGTTTCTTTGGTGCTGCCCGTAACATTGAAGAGGGTGGCAGCCTGACTATTCTGGCAACTGCACTGGTTGATACCGGCTCCAAGATGGATGAGGTTATCTTTGAGGAATTCAAGGGTACCGGTAACATGGAACTCCACCTTGACCGTCGGGCGGCTGAAAAGCGGGTCTTCCCTGCTATTGGTATCAACAAGTCAGGCACTCGCCGTGAAGATCTGCTGACCACAGAAGAAGAACTTCAGCGTATGTGGATTCTGCGTAAAATCCTGCACCCAATGGATGAAATTCAGGCCATTGAATTCCTGCTGGACCGTATGAAGCACACCAAGACGAATGAAGAATTCTTCCAGTCCATGAAACGGAAGTAATTTTTATTCCCACAGGAAGGACTGTGAGAAGGATGTCGATCACGATCACAGTCTCTGCCGGGGGATAAGGCCAAAGCCCCTGCAAGCCTGTTTCTACCAATGAGCCATTGCGCAACTACCTGGTCAGACTTTGATCTTTCAGTCCGTTCATTTTGCGGGCCGAAAAGACCGTGAAAGGCAAGCTTCGGTTATTCGATCCTCATAACCAGACAGCAATAATCTCTTTATCACCTGTTTCAACTGACGCAGTTTTCACTGTTCATGAGAAAACTGCCAAAGCCTGAAAAAGTCAGAGCCAAAGAAGAAATATTCATGAAATACAAGGATCTCCGGGATTTCATTGATCAGCTGGAAAAACAGGGGGAGCTCAGGCGAATCACGTTTGAAGTTGACCCGGTTCTGGAAATGACTGAAATTTGTGATCGAACCCTGAAAAAAGGTGGTCCCGCCCTATTGTTTGAAAAACCCAAAGGCTTTGATATGCCGGTGTTGGCGAACCTGTTTGGCACGCAGAAGCGGGTTGCCCTGGGGATGGGGCAGAAGGATATCGGTGCAATGAGGGAAGTGGGTGAGCTGTTGGCCTACCTGAAAGAGCCGGATCCTCCCAAAGGTTTGAGAGATGCCATTGAAAAGCTGCCGCTGTTCAGGCAGGTGCTGAACATGGGACCAAAGGTGGTTAAATCGGCACCTTGCCAGGAAGTGGTACTGCAAGGTGATGATATTGATTTAACCCGGCTACCAATTCAGACTTGCTGGCCAGGGGATGCCGCACCATTAATCACCTGGCCCCTGGTCATTACCCGTGGCCCGGAAAAAGAGCGACAGAACCTGGGTATTTATCGTCAGCAGCTGCTTGGCAAGAATAAATTAATCATGCGCTGGCTATCCCATCGGGGTGGGGCGCTTGATTTCAGGGACTGGCAGAAAAAACACCCGGATACCCCTTTTCCGGTATCAGTGGCTTTAGGCGCTGACCCCGCGACCATTCTTGGTGCTGTGACACCGGTCCCTGACTCATTATCAGAATATGCGTTTGCCGGTCTGTTGAGGGGCAGAAAAACCGAGTTAACCAAAAGTCGCACGAATGATCTGCAGGTTCCTGCCAGTGCCGAGATTGTCCTTGAAGGTTTTATCTATCCCGGCGAGATGGCGGATGAGGGCCCATACGGCGATCATACCGGCTATTACAACGAGGTTGAGTCATTCCCGGTGTTTACGGTTGAATGTGTGACACACCGGCGTAACCCCATTTATCACAGCACCTATACAGGGCGCCCGCCGGATGAACCGGCAATACTGGGATTGGCTTTTAACGAAATATTCGTCCCTATTCTCAAGAAGCAGTTTCCTGAAATTGTTGATTTTTATTTACCGCCAGAGGGTTGCTCTTATCGGCTGGCAGTCGTTACCATGCGTAAAGAGTATCCGGGGCATGCCAAGCGGGTTATGCTGGGTGTCTGGTCATTCCTGCGACAGTTTATGTACACCAAGTTTGTGATTGTGACCGATGATGATGTCAATGCCAGGGACTGGAATGATGTGATATGGGCAATGACTACTCGTATGGACCCGAAAAGAGACTCAGTCTTCATCGACAACACGCCCATTGATTACCTGGATTTTGCTTCTCCCGTTGCTGGACTGGGATCAAAGGTCGGCTTTGATGCCACCAACAAGTGGGAAGGTGAAACCAGCCGGGAGTGGGGAACAGCCATTTCGATGACAGATACCATTAAACATCGGGTTGATGCTATTTGGGATCAGCTTGGCATCGATAATTAATACGTATGTAGCATATAGCTTTAGGAAGCCCGGGGTTCCTGAAGTTTTAAGCGTTAGAGGTAGCGGTATTCGTGCAGAACAACCCAGTTTCCACCCAGTCTTGCCAGGTTGCCAATCTTCAGTTGTTATCGGAAGGTATTTACCGTGTCATCCTCAAGCCTCATGAGGGCTATTTCCCGGACTACCGGGCAGGGCAGTACCTTGAGATTCTCCTGGCAGGTGGTGAAGCCTGCGCGTTCTCTATAGCCAGTCCCCCGGTTCCCGGTCAAAAGGAGCTGGAATTACATATTCAAAAGTTATCTTCCAGCGCTAATTCCATTGAACTATTCAATGAGCTTGAGCAGGGAAGCATTTCAATCCGAATGCCAAAAGGTCAGTGCTTTCTTGAAAGTGTTCCGGATAAACCACTGGTGTTTATCGCTGCGGGTACCGGATTTGCCCAGATGAAAAGCATGATTGAGTTCTCATTGAACAAGTCAGGGCATCAAGATATCTACCTGTACTGGGGGGCTCGTTCGCCAGAAGGGTTTTATATGCCTAATCTTCCTATTCACTGGGCTTCTTCTCAATTTCACTACCACCCGGTGGTCAGTGATGCGCTTGGAGAAGCGGGCTGGCAAGGGCGTCATGGGCTTTTGTTTGAGGCGGTTATAGACGACAAAAACCTTCTCCTTGGCAGTGAGGTCTTTATCAGCGGATCTGTGCAGATGGTTTATGCAACATTTGATGCACTGGTAGCAGAAAATTTCCAGGCGAAAAATATTCACTCTGATGTCTTTGCATACGCGCCGAGATCTTGATAAGGCTTAATCATATCGACAGTAGATAATTCACATAGTTTAATAAAAACGACAGTATTTTTTATTTGATTACTGTCGTTTTTTATTAAGCCGTGGAAAAAGCCCGTCCCTTGTCTATATTCAAATCGAGTATAATCAATGCAAGGTACGGTATTCAGTATGCAACCATCACCCTCAAAAACAGATCAGGCAGGATTAAAAAATAGTCGGGTCCGGCAGAAAAACATTCAAATTATTCTTCAAGCCGCAGAAGATGAGTTTGTCGCCAGCGGATTTAAGGGAGCGTCTATTCGCGATATTGCCCACCGGGCTGGCTTGCCAAAAGCGAATGTGCACTACTATTTCAATAGTAAGGTTGAGCTATACGGTGCGGTGCTCAATCACATCATGGAGCTATGGCAGTCTGTTTTCAGTGGCCTCAACCCAGATGATGATCCTGAAACATCATTAAGACAATTTATCCGGGCCAAAATGAAATATGTGCTGGCTCATTCAAATGCATCCCGCATATTCAGTAGTGAAATACTGCATGGAGGGCAGCATATTAAAGAGCATTTGCAGCCTTTTAATGACTGGATTCAGGAAAAATCCGAGGTTATTAATGGTTGGATTGCCCAGGGTAAGATGAGACCGGTTGACCCCGTTCATCTGTTATTTACCATCTGGGCAACGACTCAATACTACGTCGACTATGGTCCCCAGGTTGCTTCTGTTCTTGGTAAAGAGGACCTGGATGCCGAGGACGTGGAAGCCTATACCGAAAGTGTCTGCCAGATGATACTGGGTGGCTGTGGAATCAATAACTAAAACAAACTTTTATAATGCTCTTTTAGTCATCACATTTTTCCATGGGGGAAGTTCATCGGAATAAGCCTTGAAAGGCTTATCCGAAAAGACGCTTAATCATTCTGCAGGTTACCCTGCAGAAATCACTTCAACCTTATCCACTTTCTGAAAGCCCCTGGGAAGCTTGTTGCCACGTCTTCCCCGCTCGCCACGATAATGCTCAAGGTCGGTGGCTTTTAAAGTAACATGGCGTTTGCCGGCAAAGAGTGTCAGCGCATCACCGTCATTGATGATGGCAAGCTGAGTCATCAGCTCATTTCTCTCGGCTGCACGGGCAGAGGCAATATTAATAATTTTATTGCCTTTCCCCCTGCCAAGCTTGGGAAGGTCCTGCAATGGGAATACCAACATTCGCCCTTCATTGGTGATGGCGGCCAGCATCGGGTTGTTGCCGCTTACGGGTATTGGCGTCAGTACATGGGCATTTTTGGGCAGTGTCAGCAGGGTTTTTCCGGCCTTGTTTTTACTGACCATATCGGAGAATTGTGCAATAAAACCATAACCCGCATCACTGGCCAGCAGATAACAATCACTGGCGTCACCAACACACAAACCTTCAAAGGTTGCGCCGGAGGGAGGGTTGACTCGTCCGGTTAATGGTTCACCCTGCCCTCTTGCCGAAGGCAGCGTATGGGTCAGAACGGAGTAGGCTCGCCCGGTAGAATCGAGAAATACTGAAGTCTGATTGCTCCGCCCTTTTGCAGATAAACGATAGCCGTCGCCAGATTTGTAATTAAGCGTCAACGGATCAACATCATGACCTTTGGCGCAACGTACCCAGCCTTTATTGGACAGTACGATGGTGACAGATTCAGAAATCATCAAATCTGATTGTGATAATGCCTGGGCTTCAGATCTTACGACGATGGGAGAGCGACGATCGTCGCCAAAACTTTCAGCATCCGCTTTGAGCTCTTTTTTTATAAGCGTCTTAAGACGTTTTTCTGATCCCAAGGTCAACTCAAGTGAATTACGCTCCCGCTCCAGGTCGTCCTGCTCTGCACGAATCTTTACTTCTTCGAGTTTGGCCAGATGTCGCAATTTGAGATCAAGGATGGCTTCAGCCTGAATGTCAGAAAGCCCAAAGCGCTCCATAAGAATAGCTTTGGGTTTATCTTCTGTACGGATGATTTCGATAATTTCATCAATATTCAAAAAGGCGATCATCAAACCTTCAAGAATATGAAGTCTGCTGAGCACTTTATCCAGCCGGTGTTGTAGACGACGACGTACCGTTTCACTGCGCCAGGTAAGCCACTCGCCCAGCATTTTGTCGAGGGCCTTAACCTGGGGGCGTCCATCAACACCGATCATGTTCATATTAACCCGGTAGGTTTTTTCCAGGTCAGTGGTGGCGAACAGGTGGTTCATCAGGCTGTCGGTATCTACCCGGTTAGACTTGGGAACGATCACCAGACGAGTCGGATTTTCATGGTCGGATTCATCCCGCAGGTCAGCGACCATTGGCAGCTTTTTGGCCTGCATCTGTGCTGCGATTTGTTCCAGAACCTTCGCTCCGGATGCCTGGTGTGGCAGGGCCGTCACCACAATATCACCACTTTCCTGCTGGTAGACCGCGCGCATTCGTAAAGAGCCCCTGCCCGACTCGTACATTTTGATCAGGTCAGACCGAGGGGTAATCAGCTCAGCTTCCGTTGGAAAATCAGGCCCGTGAATATGCTCACAAAGTTCGGCAACCCCTGCCCTGGGGTTCTCCAGCAGGTGAATACAGGCGTTGGCCACTTCACGCAGATTGTGCGGTGGAATGTCGGTTGCCATACCAACAGCAATACCGGTGGTGCCATTCAGCAAAAGGTTGGGTAAGCGCGCTGGCAGTATGGATGGCTCTTCCAGTGTTCCGTCAAAGTTTGGCACCCAGTCCACTGTGCCCTGGCCAAGCTCTCCCAGTAATGAGTCAGCATATTTAGTGAGGCGTGACTCGGTATAACGCATGGCGGCAAAGGATTTAGGGTCATCAGGCGAGCCCCAGTTACCCTGTCCATCCACCAGTGGGTAGCGATAGGAAAAAGGTTGTGCCATCAACACCATGGCTTCGTAGCAGGCGCTGTCTCCGTGGGGATGAAACTTACCGAGCACATCACCCACAGTACGGGCAGACTTCTTGAACTTGGCGGTATTTTTCAAGCCAAGTTCGCTCATTGCATAGATAATGCGTCTCTGGACAGGTTTGAGGCCATCCCCTATATGGGGCAGGGCACGATCCAGGATGACGTACATGGAGTAATTCAGGTACGCGTTTTCGGTATACGCTCTCAGGGACTGACGCTCAACTCCATCGTCGCCAATAAGGATCTGCTCCGCCATGCTTAAACCTGTTTCAGGACTCTGATAATAAATCCGTCATGATAACAAGTATCTTTCTTGTTCTAAAAGTTATGGTGGTATAACAATAAGATTTTTTTAACCACATTGGCAGAAATCAAAGCGATTCGATAAAAGCCACCAGAGCCTTTCGCTCACGGACATTCATCTTTAACACATTGCCCCGGGACTGTTTGGCTTCCCCGCCATGCCAGAGGATCGCTTCCATTAAGCTTCTGGCGCGACCATCATGCAGGAAGCCGGTTCTTCGATCCAAAAGCTGGGTATGGCCAATACCCCAGAGCGCCGGTGTGCGCCATTCTCTCCCAGTGGCCAGAAACTCCGGGCGTCCATCCGCAAGCCCCTCCCCCATATCATGCAGAAGAAAATCACTGTAAGGCCAGATCAGTTGATTGGCCTGCTCCTCCTCAATAACGGTCATGGCGGTTTCCGATTGAACATCCATGGAGGCCGTTCGGAAACTGGGTTGATGACAGCCCGCACAACCCGCTTCATTAAATAATTTCTTGCCCTTTAGCACCTCTGGCTTTTTGGCATTGGTGCGAACAGGCACCCCCACATTACGGCTGTAAAATACCACTTTATCCAGAACAAAGTCAGACACATCCGGTGCCGCACCGCTGGGAGCCTCCAGGCAATCCTTTTGCCACTCAGTACAGGATTCATCTGGAAACAGGCTGGTGGTCAGCCCCATATCCCCGTTGAATGCCCCAGCCGACTGCTGTCGCAGAGTCGGTACCCCTGCTTTCCAACCGAACCGGCCAATGGAGGTTCTCTGCTTCTGGATATCCCAGACCCGGTTGGCTCTGCCTGAAATACCGTCACCATCCTGATCTTCAGGGTCTTCATTCGCCAGCAGGCTGTTCTCGGAAATGGCTTCCAGCAGGCCGATGCCGATCATTGATGGCGTAATCCGCATGGATATCATGGTGTTTTCAGCCAAAGGCCCATAGCCAAGGTTTTCCATGGTGAATATCGGTTTTCGAAGCTCAACCTGATGACCATCGGCAAAGGCTACCTTGAAATATTCAAAGGTAACCCTGACCTTTCCTTCAGGCTTTACACCCTCAAGGGCATTGACCTGCAGCTGTCCACCGTAGGTAGGCTCAGGAATCACGCCTGATTTTTTCAAGCGTTTCTTCTGCTCATCAGTGATTGCCGGAATGCTGAGACGAACCAGAACCGATGCATCGGTCACCTCTCCATCTTCTGGTGCATGGCCTCTTCGATCATGAATATGGCAACCGCTGCAGCTGGGAGTATGAAACAGAGGCCCTAACCCATCCGAAGCCAGATCATCCCCGGATTCCGGCTGCCAGTCCTGGCGGAACAGCGCATTGCCTTTATGGAAGTTTAAGCGGTTAAATACCGGCATATTGGCGGAAGGCTTGGCAATGGTATTAAACCCGGAAACCCAAACAGAAGCAGTGCCACCGGGCATATCTTCCCCCGGCTGGAACTGTTCATAAGCTGGCCGCTTGTTATATTCCTTGGAAAAATCACAGCCAGACAGCAAAAACAGCAGACTTAAGACGATGAAAAAGAGGTTATTAGTCATGATCATCCTTGAAATCAATCCTTCATAACAGTTGCTGCCAGGGAAGCCTGAAGGCAGAAGCACGATGAGCGTGCTTTAAATTGAGGCTGTCTTCATGTGTTATTTTTGTTTATTTGTAATGCTGTTAATCGGCAAAAGTCAGACAATAATCAATTGCCCGGGCAGGGCAATTTAACGGTGATATGTAAATGAGCCGCCAGTACAGAGAGTCAGAAATCATGGCGCTGAACACACCGCAAACCATAACAACAAGACCAATGTTGGATTTATAGTTTTTTTCCGGTAGCCAGCCTGGGCTGTTTGCCAGAAAGTCCCATGGCGTACTTCATTACCTGGTTGATCGCGGGTGACAGCTTGCCAGCCAGAGTCAGGCCGAGATTTCGCAGAAGCTGCAGCGGCTTACTCTGATTACTGAAGGTATGGTAAAAAGCGTCCATGGTGTTCATCATCAAGGCATTATCGCTTCGTCTGGCCTGTTCATACCGGGCAAGAACCTCCGGGCTGCCGGGGTTTTCACCGGCCCTCAAGGCATCCACCAGAATTTCAATCAGCCAGGCGGCATCCTGCAAACCGAGGTTTACCCCCTGTCCTGCCAGGGGATTTATCGTGTGAGCTGCATCGCCGGCAAGAACGACACCCTGGCGAAAATATTCAGTAACATGGCGGCGGGCAATAGGAAAAGCACCACGCTCATGGAGCTCAATAACATCCGGCAGTTCAGCAGGAAAAGTGGTTACCAGCGCTTCAATGAAGTCCTCTTCGGACAGTGCCAGCAGTTCCCGAACTTTCTCCGGGTGGTTATACCAGACAATAGATCCGTAACTTCTGCCGTTAATATCCGGCAGTGGCAAAAAGGCCTCCGGGCCTGTCGGGGTAAAGGCCTGCCAGGTAATGTCCTGACAACCGCCCGCAATTTCGACCGTTGCCACCAAGCATTGCTGCTCATAGTCCCGTTGCTTCATGGCCAGCCCGGCAGCCTGGCGAACCCGTGAGTTAGCACCGTTAGCCCCCACTAAAAGATCACCGGAAAAGTGACGACCATCGGACAACTCAATCACCGGGGGCGTCGAAGAGGTATGAATGGTTTGAATACTGACCGGGCAGAAAAAAGAGACGGATGGGTAAGATTTGATGGCTTCTAACAGACCTGACTGAGTCACCCGGTTTTCAACAATAAAACCCAGCTGCGAGTGATGAATCTGCCTGGCGTCAAACATCACCCGGTTGGCTCTTGAATCTATCTCTTTGCCAAAGGGGGAGTGCAGTTTTTCCCACACTGCCATACGACGATACGGTGTCATACGCATGGACTGCATATGTGGCCATGCGCCCAGTTGGCGAAGAATTTCCTCCGATGCAGTGCTGAGTGCAGACACTCGCAGTTCAGGTAGTGCGTCCGCTGGTAATGGCGATGGCGCACAGTGGTCGAATAAGGCAACCCTTATTCCCTGCTGGCCAAGGCCACAGGCAATCGTGGCACCCACCATACCTCCGCCGACAATAAGTACATCGTAGTGTTGCTGGTCATCACTTTGTGCGTCTGTTCTTTTCATAAGCAAGCATTGTATGTAAGCGTCATAAATCCGTGCAGCAGCGCACACCATCTATCTTCATCAGGATCTTTTCACCGGGAATGGAATTAGTCAAATGAAGTGTCCGGGGGCACCCTTCGGGGGAAGATGCTATTGGCTGAGAAGGGATTATTGAGAAAGAACGTTAACTGCAGTCTGGTGATGGCCTTCACTCATCGGTCTGGCCATCATTAAACTCTTTGGTATTTCTCTCAGAGATTTTTTTCTTTTTGCGCCGGTTTTTTTTACGGGCCTTACGCATTTCCAGAGATTTATCCCGACCCTTTCTTGAGCCTGAGCGGTCAATGTAAGACTTGTGGTCTGTAGAGGAAGGATTTGCATTGCTGTCATTGTGACCCGTACTGTCGCCATTGCCCTGGCCGTAGTCAAGATGGGGAGAGGATGATGAATCAATTCTGTAACCGGAACTCACAATCTGGCCTCCTTGCTCAATGAGTTCCTATAAGTTTATACAACGAAATAGCGTAATTCTGTTCCTGTGTGACTAATGATTGAATCTGCCATGGCCTTATGAGAGATAGAGGCCTGGTTTTCAACCATAACAGCGTCAATAATCTTACCCGGTGCCTTGGTCAGGCTGGATAGGCGGAGATTAACCAGGGCAGCCTCTACGGCGGTCATTCCCGGGTTGAAGGCTACGTTTTCAGCATATCTACCGGAAATTATATCTCCATTATCTATAAGAAGAGCAACGCCTGAGTGACAGCCAGAATAAGGCGCATAACTCCGGCGGGCCGCTTCTGTTGCTGCATTGACCAGCTTATCAGCAGGGTCCGGGCTCTCGAAGGAGAGCAGCGACGGGCTCATCAGTCGAGTGTCTTGCTTCAGATCGCCGGGGCCAAAGGCGTCTGGTAGCAGGGTTGAGATCCTATAGTGGCGCTGCTGGTCACTATTGAGCTGACTGACCAGAATATCCACCTGGTCGATCCCGTTCAGTTCGTTCATAAACTGTCGGCAGTGCCCACAGGGGGCTTCATTGACCATCAGACGGCGCAGCCGGGTTTCTCCCTGGTGCCAGGCATTGCAGATCGCTGCCTGCTCGGCGTGAATGGCCATTTTCAGAGGCTGCCCGGCTATTTCAAGGTTTGCACCCAGATAGACCGGCCCTTGTCCTTCCGGTCGAAAGCCTTCAACAACCGCCCCTACGGAAAAATTTGAGATCGGGCAGGTGCTCATGGCGGCAGCGAGAGGAAGCAGTGCTTTGAGAAGATGCTCCGATGGCACCTCCATTAATCCCTGAAGCTCATTCACTTGCTCTGGCTCAAGGCGGCCCTGCTGGTGAATCAACTGTTGCAGGATATCCGCAGCATTAGCCGGGAACTGAGCCAGTTGATCCTGAAAAGCTCTGTGATTCATAGCGTTACTCCGGTGACAGGATTCAAGGCTGCTTATGTACTACGGAAAAGAGAGAATTTCCATTGCTCTTTTTCAATGGTTTACAGGGCTCGAAGGGATATGGATTTACCAGTAACAGAAACGGAATCACACTTTAGCTAAAGTTAATCGAGGATTGATTAAAAAAGGATTTGATTATGACCTGCGGCACCAATGGACTACATAAACCCGGGAATGCCCCAATAAAAATCCCTGAACAAGGAGGCGAATTTCCCGAAAAATCCGGAAAAATCGGCAAAGAGGGCAGTTGGAATGGGAGAACAATAAGTGCGGCCCCCAGTCAACAGCATGTTCCGAGAGTCGGTGGATCGGTCCACAGTGATAAAAGCAGCTGGACTATTACCAAAGCACTCTCAGGGATCGCCAGCGGCATCAATAACATGATATGCGGTCAGTCCGCCAGGGCGGCAGATATCTCCAAGGTATTGAAGGAAAATAATGTCGAGGATTTTAACAAACATCTTGAGGCGATGAAGGATGAAGTGATAGCACATAATCAAAGATGTGTGGAAAATAATCGGCAATCAGAATTAAAGTTGTTGCTCGAACCTATACAGCAACTGTCAGTCAACAATAAGCCCCTGCTTTATGCCCTGGCAGAATCTGGCAGTCCTGAGATGATTGCCGCGCTGTGCACCGCCGATAAAATCGCTCCCAGAAGTTTCTATACGGTCCCGGTATTTCAGGATGCTGCTATGAGCGACTATATCGAAGATAGTCTCCACAAGGGCGAGTTAAATGAGGCAGGCTGGTGGTGTCATTCAGGTACACCCGTTCATTATGCGTTAAGCTCCGGCAACTATGAGGCGGCAAAAGCCTTTTTGCAACACGGCGGCAGCCTCATTGGTTGCGAAGATATCCTCAGCAAGATGCCCCAGGATGTAAGGGATCAATTAGGGGAGGCTATTTTGGCTCATCAGAACGAGCTTGAGCCAAAACTCTTGAATATGAGGCCGGTTATAAACCGTATGGAGGGTGAGCAAAAAGCGGAAAAAATGGGTGATGGTATCCAGAATCCTGAACCGGTCTTCAGCCAGGATAGACTTGACATCACCACACTCGGAGCAATGGCAGTACAAATTGATAAGGATCTTCAACTGCTTCAGTCTCTGGCTAAATGACAGACGTTAGTTATCGCGTCTTAAGCCTCTTTGGGGGCTTCCCCTCCCCCCATCCTTTTGCTTTTCTCTCCCACACCCGCAGAGTTGTCCGGGTGCAGGCTGGTTGCAGGGCGACATATGACCAAAGATAATGCATTACCTTCAGGTTGCCGTCTCACAGACTTACTATTAATGGGAAACAACGCTTATTGCGTCATCAATGGCGGTTGGAGAAACTTCATCACTCTGTTGATGGTCAAAAGCTAAATAAACCATTTTTGTGGAAACATCTTGTGAAAACAGCCGTGAATAAAAAGGTAAAGCCGATCGTTATTTTCGATTCCGGTGTCGGCGGCCTCAGTATCTATCAGGAAATAAAGCAGGCTTTACCTTATGCTCCGGTGGTTTACTGTTCCGATACTCAGGGGTTTCCCTACGGCCCAAAGCCCGAGCAGGAAGTGATTGAGCGTACCAGCCTCTGCCTGAATGCGTTAGCCGAACAGTTTGATCCCTCGCTCGCTGTTATTGCCTGCAATACCGCCAGTACCATCTCTCTGCCCAGGGTACGCGAAGAGCTGGATTTCCCCGTTGTTGGCGTGGTGCCAGCCATCAAGACGGCCAGTGAGTACTCAAAAAAACGCTGCATCGGGCTTCTGGCGACACCTGGCACGATTGCCCGCAGCTATACCGACCAGCTGATTGATGATTTTGCCGGGGATTGTCAGGTGATTCGAGTGGGTTCCAGCGAATTGGTACAGATGGCTGAACAGCACCTTCGGGGCGAGCCGGTTTCAGAGCACGATCTGCACCGGATTCTTGGCCCTTTTTTTGCCGAAGAAGAGGTACCGGATGTGGTAGTTCTTGGCTGTACCCACTTCCCTTTGCTGAGAACAGCGTTGCAGCAGGTATCTGCCGACATTCACTGGATCGACTCAGGCTCTGCTATTGCCCGCAGGGTTGCCAGCCTGTTGGACCCGGCCGGGTTTGATGCAGAGTCAGCACCACACGATCTCTTTATGCACACAGGGCTGGATGATCAGGTAAGTGCTCTGGTTCCAGCGTTGGAGAAAATGGGATTTGTTGCCGTGAGACATTTACCCGTCGGGTCAGAGGTGATGACGCCACCGTCACTGGGAGACGGTGGCGTCCATTGCGGCGAGAACGTTGTCAATTACTCAAAAGAGCGGGCTTCATAAAAAGCGACTTCTGAAATACTGTGGTAAGCCTTGGACTGCTCGCGGAACTCGCTGAACGATTGATAAACTCGTCCAGCCACATCGCTGGTGGCCGCAACTTCCTCAGTAATCTCATCAGCTACCTTTTTCAGTTCAACAAGTACGTCATCCGGCAAACGTTTTACGGTTACCCCGTGCTCATTCACCAGCTGTTGCAACGCCGCATTATTCCGTGCGGTGTACTCATCAATCATGTCCTGGTTTGCTGCGCGGGCTGCCGTTTTGACAATGGCTTGCAGGTCTTCTGGCAGTTTATTCCATGCATCCAGATTGATGGTGAATTCCATCATGCTGCCTGGCTCATGCCAGCCCGGGTAGTAGTAGTAAGAAGCGGCCTTATAGAAACCAAAGGCCAGGTCATTGTATGGGCCGACCCACTCAGTCGCATCAATAGCGCCGGTCTGAAGCGCCGTAAATAGCTCGCCACCGGGGATATTCACAGGTACCCCGCCAAGGCGCTGCAGTACTTCACCGCCCATACCCGGGATGCGCATTTTCAGACCTTTCAGGTCATCCAGGCTGTTGATCTCCTTGTTGAACCAGCCCGCCATCTGAACCCCGGTGTTGCCACCGGCCATCGGTTTTACATTAAATGGTTTATACACCTCGTCCCAGAGCGCCTGCCCGCCACCATAGTGAATCCAGCTGCTGATTTCCTGAGCGTTCAAACCAAAGGGAACGGCAGTAAAGAACTGGGTGGCCGGGTCTTTACCCTTCCAGTAATAAGCGCCACTGTGCCCCATATCCGCCGTGCCACTGGATACGGCATCAAATACTTCCAGTGGTGGCACCAGTTCACCGCCACCATACACTTTGACGGTCAGCCGACCATTACTCATTTTATTAACGGACTCGGCAAAGCGCTCAGGCGCGATACCCAGACCCGGGAAATTTTTTGGCCAGGACGTCACCAGCTTCCACTCGATGGCTGTTTGAGCTTCTGGTGCTAATGATCCGGTATTGGTGGTTTGCTGCGGTTGTTCACCCTGGCCACAGCCTGCCAGTGCTGCAACTGCGGCAGCGACCCCGAAAGAGGACAATAAATTACGACGTTTCATGAAAAGACCCTGTTTTCTTAATCTTATTTATAGGGAACACGACAGAAGCATAGTAATTGGATAGGTGGAAGCTGACAAGCTGCCATTAATAGAGAGGCTTTGAAGCAGGAGCCTCAGGGCCTGTTGAGGTTTTGTTACGAGCAGGAAAAAAATGGAAGTTACTCAGGATAAGGAACTTCCTCTGCCGCTTATTGTCTCATGGCAGTTAATAGTCATGAATACAGGTGCAAACATGGATAGTATCAGGGTTAATACTGGCGATCAGTCGTTTAAATGCAGTATCTGTCAGGAGCAGGATGGCGGCACCACAAACGAATTTGCTGGCCGGTTGCAAGTCAAGGCATCGTGTCAGTATGGATGCCAGCTTCACCTTGGTTGTATTCCCCTACTGACTGATCAGCAGCAACTCAAACTGGGCCAACGCCGCTGTTCCGAATGTCAGAAGCTTCCCGTGCTGCCATTGCTTTGCGAATCCAAATCGCTAGAGGAGTACGCCTGCCGCTCCGGAAATTGGCAAGCACTGGCACTGATTCTGAAGATTAAAGCCGATCATGGTGCCAGCATACCTTTGGATAAACGTCTGTTGTTAATTACTTTGCAGGAAAGGAATAGCAAATGCCTGGAGCTTTTGTGTATGGCGGGCGCGAATGTCAACGCTACCTTAAGCGATGGATCCACCCTTTTACACATGGTCGCCTTTTGTGGTGACACCGATTCCCTCAAGGTGCTGCTCAAGACCCCGGGAGTGAATGTCAGTGCCCTCGAAGACGATGGTTTCACCCCTTTACACTGGGCTGCTACAAATGGTACCCCCTGTCACACTGATTGCCTGAAATTGCTGATTGCTCACCCCGGGGTGGATATCAATGCCAAGGATGTCTATGGTCTCACTCCTTTACACTGGGCCGCTGCAAAGGGTAACACCGATAGCCTGAAGTTGCTGCTCGACACCCCGGGGATAGATATCCACGTTACCTGTACATTTGGCCTCACTCCTCTGCACCACGCAGCCAATTGGGAAAGGGTCGATTGCGTGGAAGCGCTGCTCTTTAAGGGAGCGAATGTCAATGCCGTCGCTACTGAACGCCCTGGCATCACACCACTGGACCTCGCCAAACACAGGAGCAACCCTGCGTGCGCAGAACGCCTGATTGCCAAAGGGGCAAAAACGTCATTGGAGCTGAAAGCACTGCAGCAGGAATAGGCAAGAAAAGAGCAGGAATGCCGTCTGATATGAGGAAGAAAAATCGGGCATGAAATAACCAGGTGGGTTATTACTGCCCCGGGCTGGCAGGAATCTTCCAGAGTAATGCAGTACCGCCTTTTAAAAAGTCAGCAAAATAACATATACCATCGTTACAGTAGATCAATAAATGATCACCATCAGGGCTAAATTTGGCCGATTTAACGGGATGATCCAGTTTTATCTGCTCTTTTTTTGACCATTTGCCATCATCACCAATACCCCAGAGTTGCACAAGGCCAGGCTGGTGTTTGTCCTTCTTGTTCATTTTGTTGCCATAGGTTAGAAAATGGTTTTCCAATTCATTAAAACTAGCGTCCCTGATGAAGTCGGCATCAGAGTCCGTCACCGCCAGTTTCATCCACTGGCCATTATCGTTGCGCCCCAGGATACAAGCGGTGTCGTCCAGGCTAATGGTATAGGCAAGCCGCCCTGATCGGGAAAACCGAGCGTCCATAATACTGTTTCGATGTTGAACCACCAATGGTTCCTGACGTTTGCCCTGGCTGTCGAGGGCCTGAATTTTTACCGTCCGGTCACGACTGCGGGTCAGCACACAGTCCTCCTGAGCGTTGAAGGCAGCATAGTCAATCCCCCCCTGATGATATATCCTCGTTTTCTCAATCAGATCACCTTCCTCGTCATGCCCCCAAATACAGGCGAAATTTGTTTCATTGCCATAGCTCAGAAGAAGGTTCTCTGAGGGACTGAAGATAGCTTTGTGACTGCCACTGTGGTAAATGGTCTGGCCATTAACCAGCCGATGGTCAGTACTGTTGTAGTCCCAGAGTTTAAAGGAGCCAATACCGGAGTTGGCCAATAATTTATGCCCGGAGGCGCTGAATTTGGCCTCTGCACACCTGTGAATTTTCGCTTTTACTACCCAGGGATTGTCGTTAGCGTCACCGTTGGCGTCATAACCTGAAATAATAAATGTATTGTCGGTATCACGGGTCAGCGCAAGGTGCCCGGAGGCGTTGAAGGCGGCTTCGCAAATAGGTTTGGCGCAAGGTTGGTAGTCTTCATTCATGCTCCATTCAGGATGACAGATCTCCCCGATCTGTGACCAATTGCCATCGACATCACAACCCAGAAAGATAGCCTGGCCACCTTCGGTGAAGATCATGGCATGTTGCTCATCATGACTCAGCTGAGCACCGGCAATTTGCCTATTGCACTCAATGACCTTTTGCTCCTCCAGGCAGTGAGTCTCATCGCTACAGCCCCAAATGGTCGCTGTTGTACCCTGGTAAGTCAGTAAATAATGGTTCGTGGCCTCGAAAGGCACTTGATGTGGCACAGTTTGCTGACAGTGACTGATCTCTTTAGCCTGGGTTAGCGGGGTCCACCGACCGTTGCTATCCTCGCGCAATACGTTGATTTTGCCGGTCTGTGGATCGTAGGACATTATTTTGTCCTGCAAGGGGCTGAAGTCTGCCTTAACCCTCGGACACTTTTCATCAGTGGTGGTGTGCTCAAGCACCACCGCCTCCTGCCAACGGCCATCGCTGTTCAGCGTACTCATCGAGATATTGCCATCATAGCTGATGCTCAGGAGTGTATTTTCCGACTGGTTAAGCTGGTAACGAAAGATTGCATCAGAACTCTTGACCCGCCCTTTTGGCAACCAGTTGCCATCCGCACCCTGTCGCCAGATGCTCAGACTAAACTCGTTCTCATCGTCGCAACCATTGATAATCAGGTTTTTACTCGTTGGGCTGATGCTGACATCGCGAATATAACAACCGACGCCAGTCGCCAGTTTGAGTTCCAGATAATTGGCCTGGCATTGGATAATACGAGCCTTGATTGGGTCAATAGATTTGGTGCCTGAGATGATGTCAGTTGATGATTTGGTGCCTGAGGTGATGTTAGTTGATGATTCGGTGTCTGAGGTGTCAGTTGATGATTCGGTGTCTGAGGTGTCAGTTGATGATTCGGTGTCTGAGTAGTCAGTTGATGATTCGGTATATGAGTCGTCAGTTGATGGTCTTGTCAGGGTATTGCCACTATTTGCTGAAATGGCACCAGCAGGCCCTATAGTATTATCTGTCGGTTCAGGCTCGGTGTGACTATCGTACGGAATATTCTGTTGCTCATCATGTTGTTGCGATGCATCGGCCAAACCAATGCCTGGCGACTGCGGCACCATGGAAACGTTCAGTCCGATAATTTCCAGCTTACGCTTACCGATAGCGGTGATGAACGTCAATTCAGGTGGTGAATCCAGCCTCAACCGTTCAAGTGATTTGAACTGGTCCGGTCCAGAAATTTCTGAGACCTGTTTGTTAAAGGCAGCCACTGATTTATTCAGCGTTTTCAGATCATTAAATAACTGCCGTTCATTGGTTTCTATTCTGCTTGCGGCTGCACTGCCTTGCGCAATTGGTTGCATGATAACTCCGGTCAAATTGACACAGGAATGGAATTTATACGGGCATGGTAGGTTAGTATCCCAAGGGTGTTGGAATCATCATCTATTACCTGCCTGATCATTTATTCAGTTCCTGAGCATTAAGATCTGGCAATTTAACAAAAGTTCCTGCTCCAGGGTTTTACGAGGCTGCCTGCGTCGGCGGCGAAAACAGGCAAGAGGCAATGCACCATCAGCAATGCCCTTAGATTGGAGACAGGTTAGCGTAAGCCATCATCAACCATTTAGCGCCTTCAGAATCAAAATTGACCTGCACCCGGGCCTGGTTGCCATCACCTTCGTAATTAATCACGATTCCCTCACCAAACACGTTGTGATGGACGCGCTGGCCCAGTGACAGACCGTGGTCAGGGGATGCCGGTGCCATGCGAGTCGCTACCGGTCGGGTAATGGTGCCACCAAGGCGCACTTCCTGGAGCAGTTCACCGGGGATCTCCCGAATAAAACGGGAAGGGCGGTTCATGGTTTCACTGCCGTACAGGCGTCGGCTTTCGGCATAGGTCAGATACAGGGTTGCCATGGCTCGGGTAATACCCACATAACAAAGCCGACGCTCTTCCTCAAGGTTGCCTTCATCCAACGACATTTTATGGGGGAATAACCCCTCCTCCATACCGGCCAGAAAGACCAGCGGGAACTCCAGCCCCTTGGCAGAGTGAAGCGTCATCATCTGCACGCTGTCCTGGAACTGATCGGCCTGACTGGTACCCGCTTCCAGTGCGGCATTGGCCAGGAAGGCATCCAGAGGTGTCATGGTTTCGGTTTCTTCACCCTGCTGGTCATCAAGGAACAGTTCGTCCATATCAAACTGACGACAGGCATTCACCAGTTCTTCCAGGTTTTCCACCCGGGCCTGACCTTTCTCGCCCTTCTCTTTGCTGTGGTGGTCAATCAGGCCGCTCATGGTGACCACATGGTCGGACAGCTCACCCAGATCCAGTGTTTCACCGGCATGGCTCAGGGACTCGATCAATTCCACAAAAGCGGCCATGGATTTACCCGCCTTACCGCCAACCGCCGAGGCTGCCACCAGGTTTTTCAGCGCCTGCCACAGTGAAATACCCTGACTCCGGGCCGCCTCTCTGAGCTTTTCTACGGTTTTCTCACCGATACCCCGGGTGGGAATATTGATTACCCGCTCCAGAGAGGTGTCGTCATCCGGCGACCGGACAAGCCGGAGATAGGCCAGGGCGTTTTTGATCTCTGCCCGTTCAAAGAAGCGCTGCCCACCGTAGATTCGGTAGGGGATCGCAGCCCGGAGCATCGCCTCTTCAAGAATACGGGACTGCGCATTGGACCGGTAAAGGATGGCAATATCGCTGCGGGCCGTGCCTTTGGTGATGGCATCTTTAATCCGGTCAGTAATAAATCGGGCTTCGTCCATCTCGTTAAAGCCGGCGTACAGGTGCACTGGCTCGCCTTTATCACCATCGGTACGCAGCTCTTTTCCCAGACGATCCGGGTTATTGGCAATAACGGCATTGGCGGCCTGCAGGATATTGCCGGTAGAGCGGTAATTCTGTTCCAGTTTGATGGTCTGGGCATTGGGGAAGTCATGGGTGAACTGACGTATATTCTCAATTCTGGCACCGCGCCAGCCATAAATGGACTGGTCATCATCACCCACCACCATCAGCTTGTCCTGGTCTCCCGCCAGCAATCGCAGCCAGGCATACTGCACGGCGTTGGTATCCTGAAACTCATCCACCAGAATGTATCGGAAGCGTTCGCGGTAATGCTGGAGAATATCGGCCCGCTTCAGCAGCAGCTCGTGTGCCCGCAGCAGCAGCTCCCCGAAGTCCACCACTCCCACCTGTTCGCAGTACTCATGGTAGCGTCGATAAACATCAACCATGGTGCGTTCAAATGGGTCGTAACCGGGATCAATGTAATCGGGACGAAGTCCTTCATCTTTTTTGCTGTTGATAAACCACTGGGCCTGACGTGGCGGCCACTTCTGTTCATCCAGCTGCATGGCTTTCATAATCCGTTTGAGCACGCGCAGCTGATCGTCACTGTCCAGAATCTGAAAGTTTTCGGGCAGTCCTGTTTCCTTCCAGTGTGCCCTGAGCAGACGGTGGGAAAGACCATGAAACGTACCCACCCACATTCCCCTGGGGGCGATGCCCAGCAGTTCCTCAATACGTGAGCGCATCTCTGCCGCGGCCTTGTTGGTGAAGGTGACGGCCATCACCGAATAAGGGGACATGGCTTCAGCCTGCACCAGCCAGGCGATCCGGTGGACAAGTACGCGGGTTTTACCACTACCGGCACCGGCCAGAACCAGCATAGAGCTGACGGGAGCTGCAACAGCACTGCGCTGTGCATCATTCAGTGAATCAAGTATTGAGGTTACGTCCATAAGAATCTTTCAGTCAGAAGTCGATGCCCCCTGGTGATGGGGAGAGTATTTTCCAGAACAGTGAGAGTTTAGCGAAACTGCGCCATGAGGTCTTGTAATGGTTGATTTGTGCGATTTATCGCACATTTTTATACGACATGAGTAGTTGTCGTACGATCAGTAATTTAATATTTTGGTAATCGTAATCAGGCATCATTTAATAACAAATACAAGAAGAGGATGCTGTTATGGGAAAAGGTAAAAAAGCCGAGAAAGAGTTCATTCTGGATGAGCACCTGATCCGTCCTGAACTTGAGCAGAAAGGTTCCAAGCGCTCCCTGCAAATCCGCAGAGCGCTTGAGGATCGGGAAGAAGATAAGCGGCTCAGCGCCATCTTTGGGGAAGATTACTGGGAAGGCATCTAACCACTTCAAATAAATACGAACCTTTGCGTACTCGCTGGCGAAGGTTTGTTTTCGCAAAAATACGACTCTCTGCGATTTTCAATTGCTCCGTCCTTTCGTCAAGAATTTAGCAAGGCTGAAACTGGTTTTTGTGATGGTTTAATGTCGTTTTGTCGACATCGGCTTTTTGGTGAGCCATGCCACACTGCCACTCAATGTAGCCATTTTGTAGTCATTGTTCTTCACTGGTTTCTGGATTGCTTCATCGGCCTTAATCAGAGGCCTTATGATCCCTGATCAAATTTCAGCAGGTTAGAACGCGGGTTATTTTGACACTTAAGGTGAACTGTTGATAGATAGAAGACAGATGACAATTACCTGTAACAAATGCCCATGACGCGTGAAAATATTGCACCAAAACAGGCAAAAATGTGACGAATCAGGTGTGGCGTATTCTCTTGAAAGGGCTATATTGGCTCGAAGGCAGCATGTTTGAATTAGGAAGGCTTGTTCAATTCATTTATTTGGCCTCTTGAAATCTGGATTTCATGATTTAGGTATTAATTGAATCCTGAGTGGCAAGACCATTACACAGGTAATTTGAGGGTTAGATGCTTGCGCAGGTGCCATTGCTTGATAAGGGAGTATTGAATGTCACAACTCGAACAAATCAATCAACTAATGATTGATGTCGGCCCGTTAACAGATGTTCATGCAATCGTAAAGAAGAAGGATGAGAGTGGGTGGACTTTGGTCTACGAAGAATCGGTGTGGGTTGATTTTTTGTATAGCCCGGAACTACAAAAGCTCACTTTGATCGCCCCGATTGGCAAGCCTGGCGAAGAGCGGCAGAACTATACGTATCAAACGCTGCTGGAATACAACTGGCTATTTGAAACCACGGAAGGGATTCGGATCGCTTTGACCGAGCCAGGCGGAAACTTGATGCAATTGCTCGATCTGTTTGTTGCAGATCTGGATCTTTCAATGTTACGGACGGTGGTTGAGAACTTCACCGCTCGTGCGCGTCGTTGGCAGGCCGTTATGATGCAGGGCGGTTTAACAGCAGAAAACGATGATTCACAAGAAAGTCCGTATGCAGATATCGCCCCGATTACGGATGGTCTTTTTAAGGTCTGAACAACACAAATCAATCCCCTTAAGAGAATCAAGTGATGGATCAAATTCTGCATAACAAACTGCACAACATCTTACAGGCTGCCGAAGCCGCGGAGGGTAATGAGCATTTACGCACGGACCAATCAACCGACAATACAGGGAAGACAATCTACGTAAAGACATCTCAGATAAAGTGGGGTTCTGGGTGGTTGTTTGGAACTAGCGGCGTAACACGGGCCAAGCGAGCCAGGGAGCACGTTGAAAGTGCGTTGCGCGAGAGCGGATTCACGGATAATGAAGTAGAAACCATCATTGGAAAGGTCACACAGACCATTACTCATGGCACATTTTCCACCAAGACGGATGTTGTCGTCGCCAAGCTTCTTCACGAAGAGGTGAAGGAAAAACTGAGGACTCTGCCGTACGATAGAATCCGGGATCTTCACAAAGACATTCAGATCCAAAAACTAAAAGACATATCACAAGAAGCAATCAGGCAGTTGCCTGAAGAAGTCGCAGAACTTGTTGAAGGAAAGGTTGACAAACTGTTCACAGATCGGGACAGCAGGCTGGAGGCCGCCTTTTTGTCGGACGCCATGTTGAGGCTTGGTCCGGAAGACCGATTGGCGGTTCAAGCTCACGTGCTGGTTGCCGCAACAGGCGGCAATTATCATGTACTTTCAGACTTGGTTACCGACCTTGAGTCGCTCCAAAATGACGGCAAAGTCGATATTCACGAAGCTTTGAAAGACTATAGTTGCCGCGAGAACCGAGCAGGGCATGGCCCGGAAGTTGTATTAACGACTTTCGGGAAACGGTTGTTTGATGCTATGGAGGACCGGCTGTATAGTACACCCGGCAAAGGCTCTGCTGTCAACTGGTACGGAAATCCTGGCGTCAATTGTTACGCTTACGCAGTGAGCTGCTATGACCCCGATCTGGACAAAAAACAGCCCGAGATGGGACGATCATTGAATTATAAGTTGGTTGACCCTAAAACCATAGACAACAACTTTGTCTTTGACGAGACGATAGGGCAAAAACTCTGGGCAGCCAAGCTAGAGAATAATCAATCAGAGATTCAAAGGCTTGAAAACCTTCAGCAGCGCCAAGCCGGGGTTATGCTGGAAATGTACATACGCGGTGCTGAACAAGATGGAGTCGAGCGAATCGATGAATTATCTTTGAATGACCGAGAGCCGGGCAAGCGGCCTGAATTCTATCTGGCCTGTTTGTTGGCGGACAAATCAAAGACACCCGCCCCTTTTCATTGGTTGAGGCGAGAGGAAAACAGAACGCTTGTCGAAAGCAGCGAGACAATCGCCTGGAGCAACAAATTTGGCAAGAATGGAAAAATCAGCACTATGGTGAGAGACAACGACCCGAGACCTCTGTGCTGGGATACGATTAAGGACAAAATCAGACCAACACAGTTTGAGCCCGTTAGTTTTTTCTGGATCCCGGACGGAGGCATCACTGTAAAAGGGGAGCGAGAACGACCAGTAGAGGTCTAAACAGATTCTGTTGCAAAAAAGTATTTGCAAATCCTGAAATGAGCTTGCACTTTTATAGCTAACACCGGGTTGTTTCCCCATCGCTATTGGCCCGGGGAGGTGTCTATTATTTTCCCCGGCCAATGAGATTCCAAAGAGCACCCTCAAAAAGGGATAAGGCCAGCGTTCCGGGAAGCGTCCGTCTGGCGTCAAGTCTGATGAAACCTTGACTCTCGTCTTCTTCAATCACGAATAACTGATAGAGAAGAACAGCCATTTCTGAACAGATCACATTTTTGGGCGTGAGATGCGATCTGCTTTTGTACTTCTCCAATCGCCTTCTGGCAGCGTCTCCAAAAGCAAAGGAGCCAAGCCCTGCCATAGCTCAATGATAGCCTTTCCAGTGGGCACTGGAGAATTCAACTTGTTGCTGTGTTAATCGCATCCAGTGAAGACCACTCACCTGATACCTATTCAGATTGAAGTGTTATATTATAACGCTTTCCAAAAGAGCGGATTTTGTATGCAGTTTGTCCCTGTTAAACCGTTGCTGATGACAGCATTACTAATGACTGTCAGCTGCTTCGCAAGTGCTGAGCCACCAAAGGTTCTTGCCAGCATCAAGCCCTTGCAGCTGATTGCCCAGGCGGTGACGGAGGGGGTGACTCATACTGAGGTATTGTTGCCTCCGGGAAGCTCACCTCATAGCCATAGCCTCAAGCCCTCTGATGCCCGCAAGTTAAGAAATGCGGATGTCATTTTCTGGGTAGGCCCTTCAATGGAGACTTTTCTGCCAAAAATGCTGGCCTCGGCAAAGGGGGTAAAAGCCGTATCCGCGATGGACATGCATGGCATTCGCCTGCGCAGCAGTGAAGAGCATGAGCACCATATTCACGAGCATGGAGAGCATCACGATCATGGTGACTATGACCCTCATATCTGGTTGAGCACCGATAACGCCAGGGTTATTGCCAGAGAGATGGCCCGGGTGTTGATGTCTGTGGACAAGGTTAACCAGTCTCGCTATCAGCGTAATCTTGCTCTGTTTCTGAACAGCATGGACCAGACGGACGTACGCAACGGTCAAAAAGTAGAACAATCAGGCAGGCAGCCATTTTTCGTTTTTCATAATGCCTATGGCTATTTACAAGAGCAGTATGGATTGGAAGTTGCCGGCTATTTCACCCTGAATCCTGAGCAGCAACCCGGGGCCCGGCACCTGGTAAGCCTGAAAGGGCAGTTGAACAAAGTGGGGTCAGCTTGCATTTTCCGGGAGCCACAGTTCCAGCCTGCTTATATTGAGCGGCTGACAGAAGGGCTTTCCGTCCAGGTTGGTGTGCTTGACCCGTTGGCAGAAAATATTCAATCCGGACCTGAAAGCTATGCAACGTTTATCAACCAGCTTGTGGATAACATCACCAGTTGTATTCAGGGTACGGTGAAGAAGAGTGATAAACTCAGCTGATCAGGCTGATACCCATCAGGTTGCCAAGCAGCAGACTGATGATGATCGACGCTGGCAGCAGGGCTGCCAGCAATGTTACCCACATTTTCAGATTTGCGTACTCCTGGCGAAGATTCCAGCGTTTTGCCACATATCTTTTATCTTCGTCCATCTCTGTGGATAAACCACAGCCAGTGCAGCTGACCTGCCACATTTTTACCCGTTGACTGCCTTTGCCGATGATCAGGTCGGCAAATATGGCTTTACCCCGGCAACAGGGGCAGGACTGTAGTTTCATGACTCTTCCCTGAGCGATATCTGCGTCATGGATTGGTTATACCCTGTGTATTCATAGCTTATGCACAGACTTTCACAGCTTATCCACAGGATGGCGGCAATCGTATAGCACTATCCTAAAATAATGGTCTTGCTGCCATCAACAATAACCCGGTCTTCGATGTGATACCTCAATCCCCGTGCCAGTACACTTTTCTCGACATCCTTTCCTAAGCGCACCATATCTTCTGGCAGGTGGTGATGCCCAACCCGGATGACGTCCTGCTCGATGATCGGGCCCGCATCAAGGATTTCCGTCACGTAGTGGCAGGTGGCACCCACCAGCTTAACGCCTCGCTCGTAGGCCTGATGATAGGGCTTGGCACCCACAAAAGAAGGCAGAAAGCTGTGATGGATATTAATGACACGGTCGGCATACTGCTCACACAGTTGCGGTGGCAAAATTTGCATATAACGTGCAAGTACAACTGTATCAACACTGTACTGTTCCAGCAGTGATGTCATTGCCTCAAAGGCCGATGCCTTATCCCCTTTATCCACAGGTACATGGTGATAGGGAATACCATGCCACTCCACATAGCTGCGCAAATCTTCATGATTGGAGATGACACAGGGTATTTCCATTTTCAGGTCGCCACTTCGCCAGCGGTAAAGCAGGTCAGACAGGCAGTGGGCCTCTTTACTGGCCAGAAGGGCAACACGCTGGGGAACTCCTGAGTCATTGATGCGCCAGTCCAGACTGAGCTTTTCAGCAGCAGGGGTGAAATGATGTTTAAATTCATCCAGAGAAAAAGGCAGACTGTCCGCTTTGATTTCATTGCGCATGTAAAAGCGCCCGGTCACTGGATCAGCGTGGTGATTGGCTTCAACAATCCAGCCGCCGTGTCTGGCGATAAAGTCACTGACGGTGGCTACGATGCCTGTAGCGTCCGGGCAGGAAACAAGTAAACGATAAGTTCTGTTCATGGTGCTTAATAAACGTAAATTGAGCAGCAATTATAAGTAGTAGTCGCTATGAAATCATATTTTGCCTGATGCTGATCAGTGCTTCAGTGGAATTTTCACCGTTCTGCGGGGTCATTAAGTTACACTGATTGATTATAACCAGATGTGGAGCGGTTCTTGTAATGATGCGTTTGCCTGATAGCCCGGATCTGGTCATCATGGGTGATCCCCTGCTTTTTCAGCAACATCAACAGGTGTGGGTTGATGATATATTGACCGATGATTTCCAGCACAATCTCCAGACTCTGCGTAACAGGCAAATTGAGGCAAACGGTATTGGTATTGCCGCGCCTCAGATTGGCTGGGGGGCAAGGGTATTGTGCATAGGAGTGACTGAGGAGACGAAATCACGTTATCCCGTCGTGCCCGATATTCCGCTTTCATTCTGGATCAATCCCCAGATCATAGAAGTCAGTGAGGAAACCTGCTGGACATGGGAGGGATGCTTGTCCGTTCCGGGTATCAGAGGATGGGTGAACAGACCGGCAAACGTGAAAGTCAGGGGCTTTGATGATCAGGGCAATATTATTGAGGCTGTTCTGGATGGGTTTGCCGCCAGGGTTATGCTGCATGAAATTGATCACCTGGACGGGATCTTGTTTCCGGAACGGATTGATGAAACAACGCTGATGGTGCCCAATATATCAATGGAAACCCAAAGCTGTTGGCCGGAAAACTGGCCAACCATCAATGCCCGAATGACACCACCGGGGATGATTTCGGCGGAAAGATAGCCTGCTGACCAGGCATTGAGAATTCATGTGAAAGCCATCTGACTCTGACGATGGCAGATTTTCAGTTAAAAGATGCTGTCATCACCGTCTTCCAGAAGCTGCGTAGTATCCGCATTACTCCTGAGACTTTCACGATATCTGCGACGATGGAGCAGTTTTGCCTGAACGGCATCCGGAAACTCGGTGAACTGGATGATCTGCTTATCAATTAACAGATCAATCACATCTTCAAGTACCCGGATAAAATCGGCATCGGAAGACGTCATAATGCCGGTGCTGATTTCCGGATTATTGTGCAGAAAGAGCATCAGGCTTTCGTCGTCCATCCCGGTCTGTTGCCACTCATTGGACAGCGGTTTCTCTGAAACGGCACACACCTGATTGTTATCATCCCTGAGTACGTAGAGCATGTCCTTTTCTCTCGTTTTTGATTAATTGGTATCCGTTTTCCGGTGCCGCTGTGCTTATTGAAGCGGCATGGCAGCCACCAGATCAGCAATCAGTTTGCGGCTCACGTCGTAGGCCGCTTCACCAGGTCGCCCTTCTCCCAGGCCATCTATGCTCCAAACCAGGTCTCCCGATGATAAATCATTAACTTTCAAGCTCAGAGCTGTGGAAAAGCGATTCTGCTGGTCATAGCGCCATTCAAGAATTTCAGCAGATATGGAGTACTTGATGTGTTGACTGATGGCCCACACGCGGGCTTGCTCAACCTGGAAGACCTCGGAAAGGTAATCCGGAACCGAGAAAGTTTTAGGTAAGTGATAAATTGTAGGGTTTTTTATACCTTTCGAGGGCAGTTGGACCAACAACATACGTTCAAGCTGAATAAGATCCTCGTATGGAACTTTAGCGTGGCTGATAAAGGGTAATACGGTCCAATTATTATCCTTCGTGAGCTTTTCCTGCTTCAATTCAGGGAAAATCTTGCCGTTCGTTTGGCATCCAGCGAGCGTCACCGCAAAAAAGCTGACAATAAAGATAAAGGCATACCGTTGCCGGAGCCAGGTTGGGAAGAGGTTATTTTTCATGTTGGCATAACTCATGGTGATGCAGCTTAAGCCATTGCAGTGCAATGACCGCTGGAGCATTGGCAATCCTTCCGTCTTCCACCATATCATAAGCTTCCCGGAAGGGAAGAACATGAACCTTGATATCCTCACCTTCATCGGCAACACCAAAAATGCCGCCAGCAGCCGTGGCGTCTACCAGACCACAGAAAAGCTTGAGTTTTTCGTTACTGGCTCCGGGGCTGACATAGAAATCAGAGACCGGCATTAATGAGGTAATCTGATAACCGGTCTCTTCCTCTACTTCGCGCAGGGCAACTTCTTCCAGGGTTTCGCCAGGCTCACTGATGCCGGCAACCACTTCCAGCAACCAGGGGTCATCGTCACTCAAAAAAGGTCCCATGCGGAATTGCTCCACCAGAACCACTTGGTCATGAACCGGATCAAACAATATAACGCCCACAGAGGGTGGCCTGACGGTGGCTTCACGGATCAGGGGACGGCTGACTCCCCCGTTAAAGAGCCGATGCGTAATCGTGTATTTAAAGAGCTTCAGAAAGCCTGAATAAACCTTTGCCTCTTCCTGAACCTGTACATCGCGGGCATCAAGACCTGAAAGCTTCATGGGTTCCCTGTCTGGTATAAGTTGTTATTGATAATAAACGCCTGAACAGAAGGTAGCAGCATATTCAACCCCTGCTGAAGATCATCGGCTATTTTTTCGGATTCAAGAATATTGCGGACCTCACTGCTGCGGATGGCCACCCGTTCAGTGGCGGTAAAGATCGGCCACGTTTCCTCAATTTCCTGCGATTTATAAAATCGGTTCCAGGTTTCCGGCCTGGCATTATCCGGCCCTCTGATGAAGGACAGTGTGGCTTTATCCCGGTACTGACTGGTCAAGGCTGCCATCAGGTCATAGGTGTATACCGGCCTGCCGGGGTTCTGTTCCAGCAGTTCTGCCTCCAGATCACATACCTCCAGGGGGCAGCCAGCCTCTGCTTCATCAATAAAGCATTGCAGCATCTGCACACGGAGGCCGAATGGCAGAGGGTTTTTGTCAAAAGCATGAAAGGCACTGGGAACCAGCAGGATGCAGTCATGGCAGGTGGCTGCCTGTTGTAACACATCCAGATGCCCAAGTGTTGGTGGGTCAAATGCTGAGCCAAAAACACCCAGCTTGATAGGGCTCATCATTGAGTCTCCGTGTTTGATGGTATCCGCGCTGACAAAAGCGTGGCCTGATTATATCGATTTTACAGGGTCTACCGAAGGCAGCCAGACAGTTGGTTTATTCCGAAGCGGTTAAAGATTCAGGCTCTTCGCCGTTTCATATGGATTTCAGGATGTCTGC
>NZ_PJPV01000179.1 GCF_002864045.1 Endozoicomonas acroporae | reverse complement strand
TCAAAGTTAGATAGCGGCCCTTGAATGCGACTGTGGGCAAGCATACCAACTCAAGGAAACCAGGTTGCCAACAGTCGCATTCAAGGGCCGCTATCTAACTTTGACGCGGCAATGGAAGCTCTGGATCGTTTTCGCGAATTGGGACATGCAGAACTTGAACTGCTGGAACCCCACCGAAGCCGAATGACTTATGTTGAATTAAGCACTGCTATCTGCAAAATGAGCTACGCAGTGGATTCAGAAACACGGAAAGAATGGAATGAAGCCAGCGAGAAAAGGAGAAGAGACCCACTTGGGCTTGATGAAATAGTGGAATGGGATTTGGATTCATTGGCGACATTGGATTCATTGGCGACAGAGTCAGAACTGGTCAACAACGATGACTGGATGGAAGAGTTCCTACAAGGGCTGTGATATGCATTCACACGTTGCAGGTGAAAAACACCTTCTATAACCCGTATTCCAGAGGATGACACCAGTTCTTTAAAGGTGAACGGTTCTCGCAAGCTTCTCATGTGCAAGGCTTGCATCGGCGCATACGACTGCTTCAATATTTATTCGACCGTTCAAATGACGACAAAGCTCGTCTGCACTCTGATTCTCCAGAATGCCATCAACCGTCTGATTATCCCGGTCTCTGGCTACCATGACCGGTATTTGTCGACACTCTGTCTTCTTCTTCTCATTACATTTGTTACGTACTGGAGGAACTGCCGTATGCGGATACGGTTGAGAAGCTGGAAGCACTCCTGCCCTGGAATGTAAAAGCCAGCGGTGCGCTATCCCGGAACACATCTCACGGCCAGTTCTGTGTGCCACTAAGGTCCGGTGCCCCTGATACCGGCTGCCTGGAACTTTACCGGGCTGACCAGGTCAGTTCTATTGTTGTCATCCCCAGACGATTCTCCAACTGGAAACAGGTAATCCCCGAAGAAACCATGCAGTCACCTTCCTCCTCAGTAACCGCAGACACGGCATCCCCGTTAACATCCACTGAAGCCGGAAGGCACCAGCCAGCAAACAGCCGAAAACAAGAAAGAAAGCGATCCATGTCAGGTTACCAGGTGGAACAGACAACAACGGGCACTGGAACATTTCCACCGCATCAACTGCAATCTGAATCCGGGCCCATCCCATCCATAAAGCGCAGGCGTGTTACTGACAACAGCAGGAGTATTGTGTGTTCTGCAACTTCGCTACCTGCTAATCCGGAGCCAATGGAGACCGAACCGGCCATGCCTGCTGACGCAGCTTCCAGGCTTCCGGGAGTGATCAGTTCCCTATCAAGAAATCTACCAACAGTCAGCGACAACAGGCTATTAACTGGCAATGAACATACCTCAGCGATGGTGCAGGTCATGCCTGAACCAA
>NZ_PJPV01000178.1 GCF_002864045.1 Endozoicomonas acroporae | reverse complement strand
AACGGATTGAGGCAGCAAAAACGCCAGTAGTAACCTCAATCCCTCAGCAAGGACTTCCAGCAAGGGCAAGCATACCAACTCAAGGGCACCAGGTTGCCAACAGTCGCATTCAAGGGCCGCTATCTAACTTTGACGCGGCAATGGAAGCTCTGGACCGTTTTCGCGAATTGGGAAATGCAGAACTTGAACTGCTGGAACCCCACCGAAGCCGAATGACTTATGTTGAATTAAGCACTGCTATCTGCAAAATGAGCTACGCAGTGGATTCAGAAACACGGAAAGAATGGACTGAAGCCAGCGAGAAAAGGAGAAGAGACCCACTTGGGCTTGATGAAATAGTGGAATGGGATTTGGATTCATTGGCGACATTGGATTCATTGGCGACAGAGTCAGAACTGGTCAACAACGATGACTGGATGGAAGAGTTCCTGCAAGGGCTGTGATATGCATTAAGAATGCCATTCGCCCCTTGACTGTGGGACGCCGCAACTGGCTGTTTGCCGATACCCCTGATGGCGTCCGGGGCCAGCGCCATTTATTACAGCCTGATCGAAAGTGCCAAAGCCAATGGACTGGAGCCTTTCGAGTACCTTTGTTACGTACTGGAGGAACTGCCGTATGCGGATACGGTTGAGAAGCTGGAAGCACTCCTGCCCTGGAATGTAAAAGCCAGCGGTGCGCTATCCCGTAACACATCTCACAGCCAGACTGCCTGACAAAACAGGTCAGCCTTCCCTGATACCGACTGCCTGGAACTTTACCGGGCTTACCAAGTCAGTTCTATTGTTGTCATCCCCAGACGATTCTCCAATTGGAAACAGGTAATCCCCGAAAAAACCATGCAGACACCTTCCTCCTCAGTAACCGCAGACACGGCATCCCCGTTAACATCCACTGAAGCCGGAAGGCACCAGCCAGCAAACAGCCGAAAACAAGAAAGAAAGCGATCCATGTCAGGTTACCAGGTGGAACAGACAACAACGAGCACTGGAACATTTCCACCGCATCAACTGCAATCTGAA
>NZ_PJPV01000177.1 GCF_002864045.1 Endozoicomonas acroporae | reverse complement strand
TGTGGCGGTGGAGCTCCAGGATTCATCGGGAATTGCTGGTGTAATGGTGTGTTGCCAGAGTTATCAGTGGCATCGATATCCGCTTCTGCTCCAATTAATAATTCAAGGCAATTTTCGCTCAGGGACTCTTCGTCGCCACCAGCAGCATGGTGTTGCGGTGTTTTACCATCTGCACCCTTGTCTTTGGCAAGGGAGGGGTCGAAGTCTAGCAATTCCTGGACGATTTCGGTGCGACTTTTAAGAGAAGCAACGTGGAGAGCCATATCGCCAGCTTTATCCTTTTTTCTGGCCAGGGAACTATCAATTTGCAGCAATTCCATGACTACCCTTTTATCGCCATTTTTGGCAGCCAAGTGAAGCAAGGGACCGCGCAATTCCGTAGCTGTCTCCGGGTGGCTATTTTGATCAGCTATCTGGCAAGCCTTAAGGGTATAATCAAGAAGGGTATGGTCAGATTTTTGGCCGAGTCCTTGATTAATAAAGTCGATGTCCAGAAGTGCCATGACGGTATCTGTGTAGCCATTTTGAGCAGCTAAGTAGAGAGCTTTATTGCCATCTTTATTATCCTTTTCAAACAATCCAACTAGCAAACTTATAGCATCTTTTTCTGGATCTCTTGTCCCCATCAAATAAGCAAATGCCACTTCATCCCGAGTGAATAGCTGCTCCATTACAGTTTCTTTAACTTCTGGACATAGAAATGCCTGAATGGTACCAGTATGGCCATTTTGTGCAGCTAAGTGAAGGGCCGTGTTGTCATCGTTATTTTGGAACAGGCTACAGATGGGGTTGCTTTTCATAAATGCCTGAATGGTATCTGTATGGCCATTTTGGGCAGCTAAGTGGAGGGCCGTATTGCCGTCTTTATTCGTATCTCCAGGTTGGATGTGGGGGCTTGCCAGAAATTCCTTAACGGTATCTGTATGGCCATTTTGGGCAGCCAAGTGAAGGGCCGTATTGCCATCTCTATTCGTTTCTTCGACCAGGGAGCTATCAATGGCCAGCCATGCCTTGACTATAATTGTTCTGCCACTTTCAGCAGCCTGGTGGAGAGCCGTATTACCATTGTTGTCCGTATCTCTGGCCAGGGAGTGATCAATGCCCACCACACGTTTGGCAAAATTCATAATATTAATGGTAATGGGGTCCTGGGAGAGAGCTATCTTCAAAATTTTGGCCAAGAAGCCGCGACATGCCTCGGCAACCTCTCTATGACCATTTTGAATAGCCAAGTCGCGAGCCGTTTTATTCTCTTCATTTTTATCAAAAGCAGCTAGTTTTAATATGTGCGCAGGCCTATGCGGTTATGGTCAATGTTCAGAATTGCCTTAACGCTGTCTGTTTGGCCGTTCTGAGCAGCCAGGTGAAAAGCTCTATTACCATGGTTATTTTCTTTTTGGAGCAATTTTAATAAGCTTTCAGGCTCCATGTTGTTAAGAAATGCCTTAACGCTGTCTGTTTGGCCACTCTGAGCAGCCAGGTGAAGAGCCGTATTGCCATCGCTATCAGAGATATTGGCGTCAGCTCCTTTTTTGAGCAGCAGTTTTATGCTCTCGGAGTCGCCATCCAAGGTGGCTTGACAAAGCAGAGTTTTGCCTGTGCCTATATTAGGGGTATTAATATTCGCTCCGTTGTCCAGTAACAGTTCCAAACAATCATGCTGGCGTTCACTGGCGGCTATTATAGCAAGGTCTTCTTTGTTTGAAGTCAGACAGTCGTACTCCAAGAGTAACTGAAGGGCTTCCTTATCACCTTCTTTGCAGGCATCAATGTCTAAGGGTATAAAAGTATTACCAACTGTACGTGATAATTGGCGGTTTTCCTGGTTGCTAATACTGCAGCTACGTTGCATCAGGGTGAGAAACTCGGGAATACATGCCAAGTGATACTGGTCGTGATCTTTTTGGCTTGGTTGGCATGATGGTTCGACATTGACAATTGAATGCCTACCAAATCGTTCCTGCTTTTCTGTAACTCTACAGTCTTTAGAATCGCAAACTTTAGAATCACCATTAAATCTATTTCCAGTTGCTGCAGCTACGGTACTACCTGCTCCTAACACACCAGCAGCAACTGGCGACCTGGATGAATCCACAACTATCTCCCGAGCAAATCATGACCTGTTAAAATGTGATAACCTACTCTGAATTAATGCTTTCGAATGCGCAAAGAACGTAGTCCGTGATTGTGCATTATGCAAATCCAAGTACGGTGAAAAAATTTAGAATCAGTCCTTTCTTCTTGTTGATGCCTGAAGGAGTGCGGATGGTGTGCCACCGTTACCGCTAATAACGTCACCAGTCAGGTAGAATCAAGGAATGGTTCGGTGATTACGGTTTAAGGGGAAACTGTGGGTGTTGGGGAAAAGGTATTATTCACATTACAAATTATCATGACCATCGTTGTCTTTCATAAAAGCTTGCGCGATAAACGACAAAATATTTAAAAATTCAGAGCCTGAGCAGACCTGCAGTACGCAAGGGCATCCACTACCGACCATTAATCACTCATGTTCTGCTATTTTGTTTTTCATTGTACCTTGCTGGACGATAGATAATGATGGACTCCATTTTCAAGGATTCAAGGAGTTCCTTGCACGCGGAGTGACCATTTTTGTAAACCAAGTCGAGAGCGATCAATCTTCTTTTATTCTTCTCTTCGGCCAGGGAGGGGTACAAGATCAGCAATTCCCGGAAGATCTCCTTGCGGTCATGACAAGCAGCCAAGTGAACTAATTCATTTTCTTTTTGTCGAAATGCCCGGATAAGTAGTTGGCCAAATGGAATCGTATTTTCTGGCTAAGTGGGCAGTTACTATGCAAGGCACAACGCAGGGAGCATAGCCGTAGCTATGTGACCGGAGTTGTAACGCCGCAGAGTGACTGATCACTTAGTCAGAAAATACGATTTCATGTGGTTAACTACTTAACTGTATCAGACGAATATTATTTGTACATTCTATTGAGATTACTTGGAATACTGCCAATCAGTCAGGCTTCTGGTTACATAAGTTGACGACAAGGGCGGTATTAATAGCATGTAAATTACTAAAGGATAATATGAATACTGTACCTGCCAGCTGCCAATCCGGCCTGTGTCTCAAATCCGGAAAAGCAGATTCTGAATCTTCTGAATTAGCTGCTGGTAATAGCTGTCCTCCGAGCTTTTTGGGTTATCCTTTATCTAGTGTACGACTCTCCCCATCAATAAACAGTGTTGAGATGAGCACCACACAAGACACCCCGAAAAAAATGGCGGATTCAAGCGGTCAGAGGCAGGGCGTAAGGAAAAGGAAAATTGACGGTACTATAAATGCCGTATGTGATCTCTACAATACACAAGTTTCAGTAAAAAAACCGATCCTTGATGATAATCTTTTAATCAATCATTTCGCATCTTTATGCAAGATATTCCCCCCTTACCAACCCTTCCCGAAGAGTGTCAGCAATAAGCCCGTGGCTGAACAGTTCGCTGAATTTACGGTTCGCTGGCTCCAGCTCATTAACACACCATACGCTGATCGGAGTTCAGTCATGACCCGCTTTTATGATCATGCTCCGAAGGCAGGTTTCAATCCATTTCGCAGGGCAAATCTGCTGGAAGCAAGAAAACGTCTGGGTATTTTTTATCCTGAGGATTATCATGACCATGAACTTCCCAAACTGTCCGGCAGTCAAATCCTCGGGCTGCACTCTCTACCGGAATATTTTGACCAAAAACACCGTTCCGGCTTTATAGCAATGGATAACGGGCATACCCCAAGTGAGTGTCTGAATGCTTTTTTTCATGGCCCTACTGTTGCCGACTGTGCCACGACCCTGCTGGCCTGTCAGTATCGAGCCATTGAATCCATCATTGGCACCGACGAATTCAACCGCATCTTTGATGCCCCGGCCTCAAAATTCAGAATTTCCTACACGCTTTTCACATCGCCTGAACGCTTCGCCAATACAGTTGGCAATATAAAACCGATTAATGCCGGTAACCCTATCTATAATCTGTTTGAAAATCTCAAGTTCATAAATCTGACTTCCTCTGTTTCAAATACTGAAAAAATTTCAGAACTGGATATCAAAAAGGGTGATATTCTCTATATTCATGGCGTTGACAGATACTGCGAGAAGCACAAAATCGGTGCTGCAATCGGTTTTAATCTGATATGCACCGGGCAAAACAGCAGCGGACACAATCTCTATCTGGGGTTTGGTCCGGACGATTTTGTTGAACCGAAAACCTATGACCAGGTCAAAAAATTACTGATTGATGGTTATAACAGCCCACAAAGACCTGAGACAATCCGTGCTATTAAAGAGGGGGAAACGGGTTATGCACAGCTGTCTGGCCATAATCTGCCCTATGATCACCCTATTATTGGTATCACTGCAGCGTTTCGCTTCAGTACTGTGTACTGGGAATATTTCTTGTCGCAGTCCGATCAAACCTGGCATAAGCAACCGCCGTTGCCTGTTGCACCGGCTATGGAACCAAAACCGGTGCATCACGGCTCACCCTTCCCCGCTGAAAATTTTGTTGCTGATCTGGATCAGTTCAAACCCGCCTCACCACGGCAGGAACGGATGAAAGAGACGGCCCTGAGGTTCACTCACGCTGTGATTAATAATCAGGGTAAAGCCCTGGATAAAAAGCCCATGGGACTTTTCCTGACCGGATCACCGGGACTGGGAAAAACACATCTTTGTGTAGCTGTTACCAGAAAAGCAACTGATTACGGTGTCAACACCCTGTATATAGACATAGAAAAAGCAGGTACCCTGTTTCAGGACCTCGGCGGTGATCAAGTGCAATGGCATAGAGAGATCGATGAAATGCTTGCCGGTAAGGATCTGGTGGTCATCGATGATGCCAACGGCGGTTTCTTTAGCGACGAATTTCTGGCAACAACAATGAAACATGTGATGACTGAAAACACAGCCATCATGGTCAGTTCAAATCATCATATTCCTGTCAAAGATGCAACCCCTGGCTTTATTGACCCCTTTGCCAGGGAAGCCCATAACTTTGTTTACCTGAACGATTTACAAGGCGACAGTTGCCGTACCCAATGGTGGCTCAGCCCTGAAGTACGGGCTGCTGAAGCATTATCGCAACTGGGTCAGTATCAAGGTTGCAAAGCGGCAGGAGTGATTACTGAGGATGCGGTATCAATAGACGATATTGCCAGAATACTCAGCATTCCGGTGGACCAGATCCGTCGGGTAGCCCCGCCCTGTTTACCCGGAACCTATCGGAACAGCCACGATTACTGCCTCAGCGATTTATCCAAAACGCAGCATCAGGCTGTGTTTATGGCGTGTGATATGACGGGTGATGAATCTGTTTATAGCCGTGATCAAATCGAGCAATTCTTAAATGTTATTCAGAAAGTACACGACGAAGGCTTGAAGCTGGTGGTCAAAACCAGTAACCGCTTACTATTTTTAGAAAAGGTTCTGGTTTTTTTAAAGACTAACTACCGTGTTAAAAAGGACAAGCTTCGTATCACTGACCGGCTCGAGCATATGTTCCCTGCTTTTCGGAAACCGGACTATAGTACATCCAAGCCTTAATACCCATACTGAAACGGTTGAGAAACTGGAGCAGCTTCTACTCTGGGCAGTGAAGGCATCTCAAGAATAAGCCGATCCGGCGGGGTTGGCTATTACGCTGGTTAAATTGGCGTTTACGTTCTATTGTTGTCATCCCCAGACGATTCTCCAACTGGAAACAGGTAATCCCCGAAGAAACCATGCAGTCACCTTCCTCCTCAGTAACCGCAGACACGGCATCCCCGTTAACATCCACTGAAGCCGGAAGGCACCGGCCAGCAAACAGCCGAAAACAAGAAAGAAAGCGATCCATGTCAGGTTACCAGGTGGAACAGACAACAACGGGCACTGGAACATTTCCACCGCATCAACTGCAATCTGAATCCGGGCCCATCCCATCCATAAAGCGCAGGCGTGTTACTGACAACAGCAGGAGTATTGTGTGTTCTGCAACTTCGCTACCTACAGAAATTAACAGTGAAACATCAATTTCAGAATTTTCTGTAAGCCAGCAAAATGAACT
>NZ_PJPV01000176.1 GCF_002864045.1 Endozoicomonas acroporae | reverse complement strand
GCTGTGTATTCTCTTTCAAGAGAATCTCAGTCGATAAAGGTGCAGGTGGCTTTTGAACCATGTTGGCTAAATATTAATAAAAAAACAGTGGTTAAGAGGATGGTATAAAAATCAGAAAATTCCAGATTTATGTTAGGGGTGCTGAATAGTTACGATATATCAAGCCCTTCATGCTTCTCAGGGAGAGACGTTAAAGTAACTGCTCAAAAAAGACTGGCAAATTCTACATGCGATCCTCTACAGCTCAGTAAAACCCCTAAAATAACGACAGAAACTGAGATTTTGCCAGGCAAAAATGAGCAGTTACACGTTAAACAACAAGCGACAGTTTCTGTTCAATCCCAAATGTCATCTCCCGTTGTGCCAGGACAACCGCCGGAAATCCCTCCCCGGAAAATGGCCAGCCCTCAATCTTTATTGTTATCACCTAAGGAGTTGGCCGATCAAATCCGGCTCGAGACCAATGAAGAGTTACAAGCATGTAAGACCTTACCGGTAATTTATGTCGGCCAACCCTGTAAAGCGGCCCGTTTAACTGAGTCAGCAGAACAACGTATGTATGACGATGGCCTCTCGACTGACGACGTGAAACACGCTCTCCATCTCTCCCCCGGTAAATATGGGCTCGACGAAGCAGATGAGTATCATTTTGACCGTTTTTATTTCATCGCTAATCACAAGGTAATTGTTCATCTGATGAAATATGACTATTTTGATTTGCGCAAACCCAATGTGTTTAAGCCCGGGTTCGACGTGTTTGAATATTTCAATGATTGGGAACAAAAATGGCTGCCTGCCGAGGCCCGAATGAGTTTCGATAACACTCCTGAACCGTTAGTCGACCCCAGATACATTCAGATAAAGGTAATTCCAGATGATGGCGCAAATGACATTCAAACTCGTGTTACAACGGATAATGAAAAGTATTTAGCCGATAAAGTGGTCGAGTGTTTAACCGGGACTCTTGGCGTTATTTGCCATACCCTGCATAGCCCTATGCCTGACAGCGAAAAAGTTGCCTTCCTTAGCGATTTGATCAATCCGGAAACAACGGCCCCTTCCCCGGAAGATGATTCGCTCGAATGTGGAGAGACGCAGAACAAACGTCTTTCAGCAACTGAGTTTCTGACACGGATTCGTTGCGCTCCCGGAGGTTCTGAATACCAGGCTGAATGTGATAAAAATCTCCACTATGGAGAAGGCACTAATTGATGACAGGCGCACTATTGACCTGGGCCAATGCCTCCCCCATCTTGATCGACAGGCCTGGTTGCCAGTTTTCCAGCCACTCAATCTGGTCTTTGCCAAAGAGCACTATCGCAGTGGAACCCAGTTTGAAGCGGCCCAGTTCATCACCACGGCTTAATTCAACCGACGGGCTCGCCTCACCATAGGTGGTGGTAGCAACCTGCCCCCTTTGTGGTGTCACCAGACCGGCCCATACGGTCTCAATACTGGCAACATTGATTGCCCCAACCATGATGACTGCCATGGGGCCGTATTCTGTATCAAAAATACTGACTACCCGTTCGTTCCGGGCAAAGAGATTGGGGATATTCTCAACGGTCCCCTGGTTTACAGAGAAAAGGCGTCCTGGCACATGGACCATCTTGTGCAGGGACCCGGCCGCGGGTATATGGACACGGTGGTAGTCTTTCGGGGAGAGGTAAATGGTGGCAAACTTTCCACCCATAAACTCCTGCCCAAGCTCCAGATCACCACCGAGCAGTTCGACCAGACTGTAGTCATGGCCTTTGGCCTGAAATATTCTGCCGTTCTTGATGTCGCCTATCTGACTGATGACACCATCGGCCGGGCTGACAATCATCTCCGGGTCTTCGGGTAAAGGACGGGCTCCCTCCTTTAATGACCGGGTAAAGAAGTCGTTAAAGTGGCGGTACTCTTCAGCGCTTTCCCGTTTCGCTTCACTCATATTGACGTGGTAGTGATCGATAGCCCAGCGAATCAGGCCATTTTTGAACCATGTAATCTGGCATTCCACAAAATAGTACACAGCCCTGGAGATCAGGTGATGGGGCAGTACATACTGGATAGCTGCAAACAGTTTTTCTTTCACGGTGATGAAATATCCTGTAGTTAAAATAGGTATCTGATAAGAGCCTGTCGTCTATTTGCAGGGGATCATGCCAGGCTCTGAAGGTTGTTCAAATGAATCATTGTCTGGTCAACATCAAGACAATGGTTCTCGAAAAACAGGAAAGTGGCAGCCATTGTAATTCATGGCATGACTGCCTGCACCTTCGGTGATTATATCGGTGATTGCTGTGTTTCCTTATTAACTACTTAAGCAACTGGTGTATGAGGCAGGTTCCCCCATTCAGACCATGAGCCGTCATAGGCTCTGACCGATTTAAATCCAAGCGCTTTGGCCACAAGGTAGGTAAACCCTGAACGGTGATGGGCCTGACAGTGGGTGATGATTTGTTGATCTCTTTTAATACCAAGGGCATCAAGCTCCGCCACCAGCCCTTCTTTAATTCGGTAGTTCTTTTCCGGGTCCATGGCTCGGGTCCACTCAAAATTAATGGCTCCGGGAATATGGCCGGCCTTCTGTGCCATGACCTTTTCTCCGCAGTATTCTTCTGGAGAGCGTGCATCCCAGATAGTGAACTCCGGGCTCGCCAGTGTTTCAAGGATGAAGTCGCAGCTGGCAATAACACGGTCATCTATCGTCAGGGAAACGTCGGTGGAAGCTCTCACGTTGGCCCCGGACTCTCTTGGATGGCCTTCTTTCAACCAGGCATGGATACCACCATTAAGATACGAATATTTCCGGTGACCAATAACATCCAGCGTCCAGATAAAGCGCCCCGCCCAGCCACCGCCCTCATCATCGTAAACAATAAAGTGCTCTTCGCCGGTAAAGCCCAGCTCACTGAACAACGACTCCAGTTGACTGAGCGCTGGCAGTTTGCCACGGGCCGGTTGCGTTCCTGCAACCAGCTGATGGGGTTGCACATTGATGGCCCCGGGGACATGAGCCTGTTGATACAGCCGGGGATTACCAAGATCAATAATAATCAGGCGCTCTTTTACTGACGCATGGTCTTCAGCAGTGAGTATGGATTCCAGAACATCTGGTTCAAGGATAAGTGGCAGCTTGTTATTGTCAGTCATATTACGTCCAGGGCGTTAAATATCAGGGCCTGTTGTTTGTGGCTCTCTGCATTAGAGGTTCTTATGGTGGCCCGAATGTCAACCTGTTAGATAACTATGTCGGGCAATTCTGCCTGAACAACCCTATCCAGTACCAGCGTATTTTAGTGTTTATCCCGCATAAAATTGGGAAGTTTCTTTGCTTTCAGAAAACTGTCAATTTTATTTTTCTGTGACTGTTTTAATCCGTGGAAAAGTTGCGGATTCTCTGTCAGCAGTTTTTTCAGCAGGTCGACGTTGTCAGCATTAATGAGCTGTTTGCATTGTCTGGCAAATGTTATTGGTGAGCCGCTGTTGTCTGCCAATGCGCTCAGACATTCCCCGGAATTTTTTTTGCCAGCCTCTGATGTCGTAGCTGTCGATGGCGCAGCAGGTTTGTTGCAGGAGAGGGGGGCGGTGGTCTTTTTGTCTTTTTTTTGCTTTCGCTGTGTTTTGGCTGGCGATGGTCTTTGTTTTGCTTTGGCCAGATCATCAGCGGCTTTTGAACTGGCAAGCGCCTTAATGGTTTGCTTCAGGCATTTTTTTTGCCGGGTAACACTGCCTTCCAGTATGCCGATTGGGCCGCTGTCAATCTGGACCTTGGTCAGGGCCTGCTGGAATGGGTGTTCTTTGGGGATAATTCGCTCCATGCTTTTGAAAATAAGCATGGGGCGAATCTCCTCTTTAGCCGTTTTGACTTTCGGGACAATCAGTTTGTCGTTTTGTTGCCGCCAGTAGCCGAGCTGCTCGAATAACCGGATAATCACTGGCTCAGAGCCGTTTGTCGGAGGCCGTTGTTCCGGCTGATAGTATTCACACAGGGCAAAAAGCAGGTTGCTCACAAAGTTGCTACTGGCCTCTACGCCCTGAAAAACAACACTATGGATAATAGCGAAAGTGTCACCACCATGGCTGAGAGGATAGGAAGCCTGTTTAAGAATCAGCGGGATGTTGTCCGGATAGCTCATACCGATCCTGGCATATAAATCCCAGCTTTTCTGGTTCAGCTGCTCAAAGGTGAACGAATCCGGTTCTTCCGGAGTCTGGCCATTCCCCCGGACATCATCACTGCGTATCTGGGTAATACGTCGGCTTATCGCATTCAGGTAACTTAGCCAGAAATGGTCCACCAGCTGATGATCCCTCTGGCCACTGTCATCAGGTGCGTTTTTCTGGTCAGCCGGTTTGATGTGGTGCGTTGAAGACCACCCCGATGGCTGCAAGCCTGTGGTGGATTTGGCAGGTTCTGATGCCAATCCCCTAAGTCGCTGAAGCAATACTTCTCTGAAGGCCTCGACCAGTTCGCTGGTTTGCTCGAAACCGAGGTCTTTGGGGAAGCGGTGGCTTAGCGCAAGCCATTGCTGGCAAATATCATGCAACTGTTCGGGAATCTGTTTTTTGACAACAGGCGAAGTTCCGGGCAAAGAGAGCCCAACACAGGAAGCAGCGCCTGGAGCAGCAACTGTCTCTTGAGCAGCAACTGACTCTTGAACAGCGATGACCTCAGGAGCAACGGTTTCAAGAGCAACTGGCTCAGGAGCAACTGTTTCAGGAACAGCTATTGATTCAGGAACAGCAACGGTGAGTCGCTCGGGGAGCCGCGTTGCCTCAAAAGTGTTTTGGGGTCGACTTTCATCCGATACCATGAGTGGGCTGACCGCAGAGCCAATACTGAATCTTTCGTCATGTTCCACCGGCTCTCTTGCCTGGGACTTTAACCTGTAAAATCCACAGTCTGATGTTAATGAGTTCATTGCAATTTGCCTGAAGAGCGAACCATCATGTTATTAAAAGGTTGGATTCAATTTTATAAAATTCGACTGATTTTTATGCTTAAAGTTCAATTTTTCAAGACCATCGTCCAAAGCACAAACAAAGTGCAAACCAGTGGCAGTTCTTGAATGTGTTCTGAAAATACCCTTATGCATCAGGAAATCGCTGGGATTTGAGCCTGACTAAAAATGTAGTCAGGCAATCTTTGCCAGGGAGATAATATTTGCGCTATAGAACAGGCGAGATCATAGCATTCTAATGTTTTATGGAAAGCATGATCTCGCTAGGCAGTCTATTCTCGGACAGGCTCCTGGTGATTTTGACTGGCTACCTCCCTTGCCAGGTTTTCCAGCTCGTCACCATTGCGTAATTCTTTTAACAGCCGTTGCGGTATATTGCTGATGCCGTTTATGGCTCCGGCGATGGCTCCGGTCAATGCTGCCCTGGCCATATTATTGCCGCCGCCATTGCTGGCGGAGAGGGTAGCCATCTCAAAATCATTCGGGAACCGATACATCAGGTAGTAAGCAGCGGGCAGCAAGTGCATAACCTGACAGTCCATACCAAAGAGATGACTGACGTACTTCGGCTCTGGAATACTGACCAGATCCGGACGGCGGGCGATGCTGCCATTGACCGGGGTTATGAAGCGGTCGTAGCCACCAACAATAGGGGCAATGGCAGGGTGGCGAGCCATGGGTCTCAGGTAATCTTCCAGCTCATCAACAGTGATGCCATTGATCAACGCCTGGATAACCAGGCCGTAGACGATATGGTTCCCCCTGACAAAGTGATCCCGGTAAAACACCTGCAGCAGCTGGTCCGCTGCACGGGCAAAATCTACCGGGTCGGAGATGGTGGCAGCAAGGGGAACGAGCAGCAATGCGCCGTCAGATGTATCATTGGTCGGGACGAACGAATGCATGTCGTCCCACTCTATACCCCGGGCTCGATATTTCAGTAAGGCCCGGTGAAGACTATCGGTGTAACGTCCTGAGAAGGCCTCCCCACTGAGCGTGGCGTATAAGGTATCCAGACGCCGGAAGAAGTCATTGCCCACAAGCTGTTTTTTTTCATGCAGGCTCTCCAGCAACAAGGTGTAAATCTGGCCTGTCTGGGAGAGATCACCAGCGCGTAATCCCTGTTCGTAGCGAAACCGGCTGACGTTGGCGAACCGGTGATCACCGTCGGGTTTGGGGTCAACGTAGTGGTCAACCCAGGTGCCGTGCTCCCTGTGCAGGGCGTCCATATCATAATACCACTGCGTCCCCAGCCCCAGTGCGTCACCAATCAGGACACCCATGATGGCACCAGCGGCCCGATTGATTCTGGCCAGATCCTCAGGACCTGCTGACGTGCTGATCGTCTCATTGTCAACAGCTTCAGCTGTGTTGTTTTCTGGCGTCTGGGTTGCTGTGGCAATGGTAGCCAGGGGCAGAAGGATGAGTACCAGCCATCGTTTGATGACAATGTTGATGCTTCTGAAAGTAGTTATTTTGGCCAACATGAGTTACTCCCGTTACTGATACATGGTTGCAATAAATCTAGGCTTTGTTCGTACGTAGTTCAGAATTAAAAAGTTATAACATTAACTCCAGGCATTTAACCTAACCATCATGTAAGCAGACCTGACGGAATCAATCAGAACATCTTGCCGGTGCTCCTCAAATTTCAGCATGGATTGCCCGATGCGTTTTTGGACGGGAACTAATTATTGATCGATTGGTCAAACCCGGTGTTTCATAAACTGTCCCGAATCTCGCGTACGACCACATGGATGTGAGAGCCAGGGCGACGCAGGATGCTTAAGCCGAGGACTTTGTCGCCCCGAGCAGCAAAGGACAAGCGAGATCGGGAGCACGTTTATGAGATATCCGGGCTAAGAACTACAAAAATTTATTGCCGAGTAATTCAGAAACCCTGAGAGGCTGCCCGAGAATAACATCGGTCTATTCTCAAACAGCCCCCTTAAAATGGAACCGGGAACGATAAAGGTGGACTTAATGATTAATTCGGCCAGCGCCAGAAATGTGAACGCCCCTGATAAACAAATCCGTGACACAGTTAATCCACCAAACGACAACGACAGACAATGCACGACGTTCACCAGAACGGTCCAGGTGAATGACAACATAATGCCCTCAGGTGACGCCCTTTCGAATAAGCCCGAAAACTTTATTTCCAGTGATCAGTGCACACCCGATCCCAAGATACCCAAGATAGCGGTTAGCAACGCTCATCGGAAAATCAGCTTAACGGCTTATGAAAAGCCGACACTGACCACTGCTGAAAGCGCATCGGTCCGCCATCACACCAAAATGGAAACGTCCAGCCTGCCAATAATCGACCAATCGTTTATCAAATCCATTGAGATTCCGGTAAAAACTGCCCTGCTTCAGGAATATCACCCATCCAGTTTTTTACCACCCTCCCAGACCATAGCGCGTCTTATTCATGGCCTACAGCACAGCTGCCGGAGTGCAATCTGGGCGCTGGCAATACTGCAGCAACGCAAACAACAACAAGATCACCGAGCCCTGACCTTTCCTGAGCACCTGGTACCGTTACTGGTCAAGGCCTGTCTGTTCCATGATTCAGGCCGTGAAGGAGATGGAAAAGACACCCGTGAATGGGAGAAGACCAGCGGTGACAATTTGCAAGAACACCTGCGCAACTGTGGCATTGAGCAGTCCCTGGCCTGGCAGTGCGGTGAAGCAATTCGCTACAAGGATCGACCGGATGCCTGCCAGCATCTGCCCGGGGAGATACAGACGCTGCGTAGCCTGCTCCATGATGCCGATACGCTGGAGGTTATGCGGGTCAGATATTGTTTTTATATGGACAGGCTGGAGTGTTTTGCCGACTGCCAAGATGACCAAAGCCGTGAAGCGTGGCGCTCTCTGGCCAGAGAGGTCTGCCGGGTGATTGCCAGCCAGGGCGATCTCTGGTACCCCATCGACTTGCAAGACAGCGCCAAAACAGCCAGACAGTTTTTCAGCCAAACCTCTACCCGGTGTGTAAACACGAAAAAGCAGTGGGAACACCATCCTTCGCCACTGGAGTATCAGTTATTTACCATAGGCACACAATCCGATTTCATCAGCAAGCTGATCACGCCTTTTACCGGTCACCCGGTGAAGCCAGAACCCGCCTTTTCCCTGGCCCGGCTGAACCGGCAGAGCGAGAGCGTGCGAGGGAGCAGGATTGGACAGCTGTATAATGACCCCGTTCAGCAACAGTGCTACTACATCAAAACGGCGGTCTCTGTGGAAAGCGCCCGCAATCAGGCACTGATGGCCAATCTCGCCCGACTGCTGGGCGTTAATGCCCCCGTCACCTTTGCCCATCAGGAACAGGGTTGCAGTTATGTGGTCAGTGAAATTCCCGCTGACTGGCCAGGTAACCTGAAAAGTGGGAAAGACCCTCTGCAATCCCTGCCTGCAAATCAGTGGGCCAGATTGTTACTGGTCAATACCATCGTTGGTAATGAAGCCATGGTCAACGAAGCCTGGGAGAACATTGAACTGACCCCGCAAGGGGAGCCGGTGATGCTGAACTGGGAATTCGCCGGGATGGCCACACGCTATCCGTGTCCGGATAAACCAGAACCCGCCTCCAAAGAGGATGATTTTTCCTCCATGCCGTTGCTGTTGATAAAACTGCGGGATCCCCGGGCGCCAGCAATGAACTCCCACGTTATCCACAACCCCTGCGTGGCTATTCTGTCACAATTGGACGATGAGCTGCTGGGGCAGACCCTGAAAGCGATACTGCGCGACGTTGACTGGCAAGCTCTGGACCAACAGATCGAACACAGCGGTTTCCTGCCCGGTGACCGTAGCTGGTTACGGCAGACGATTCATGATCGAATCGCCTGGCTCACCACCCGATTTGCCAACAGCGTCGAGGCCGGAGAGCGGGTATCCATGGCAGAGTATCAGGCCATCGCAGCGGCGGGTATCCGCGGGGGCTGGCTGCAGGTTAAGGGCCAGGATATCCGCGGCGGACAGCTCTGCCTTACCCAGCGACTGGATCAGGACGGCAAGCCGATTACCCGGATGTCACTCCAGCTGGTCCGGGATGCCAGCAACCGACTGGCAGACAACCTGGCTCTGGATCGGGGGTTGCACCATCTGAACACATGGACCAATTACCTTCAGGGCCACCTGAGCGCCAGTTACCGGGACTGGCGCAGCGACCTGGCCAGCCTGGCCGATGAGTGTGACCAATTGGCGCAGCAGTTAATCCGGGATAAAGGGCGATGGCACCCATCTGATCACGACACCATCGACAAGGCCATAAAAAACCTGCAAGCCAATGTCGCCATCTGCAGGGAGTCTTTAGAAGCAGACAGGCCGTCTATTGGCAAGAATTCCCTGAACATAATCCAACTGCCTGAACCCGCCTTTCCTGCACGGGTCTGTTCGCGGGCCGCTGAAAATAGTGAAGCAAAAGTACAATTGGCTGAATTCAGTCACGGTTTCGCCAGGCAAACAGGCCAGAACGTCAGTTATGTTAACAAGACTCAGCTTGATTATGCTGGCCTGCATGCTTCACCTGTCCGAGTGGCGGAACTGAAACCGGTCAGTCAGAAGGGGCATATTGAGTTTATACCCGAGTGGTTACCTAATGCCCGGGCCATGCAAAATAGCCTGGCGCTGACCTTGCCCGGACACGGTAAATCTGTGGTTGAAGCGCTGTTCACTGAGTTGGCAGGGCTGGGAATTCATTGTCAGCGACCGGATGCCAGCGACCTGGAGGAACGGTGGCTGGACGCACTGGCCAACTATCATGGCTGCCTTGGTGATATGAACCGTGCCGTGGCAGCAGATATTAACGCGGATGTTTCGGTAATCGCCAGAAAAAAAGCGTTTCTTGAAGAGCTGCTTAAACAGCCCCTCAAATATGAGGAGCAGCTTCGTATTCGTGCAGGACGACTGATATATTTCCTTCCAGGGCTGCCACATGACATTGCCAAAAACCCTGCCCGGTTGTTCTGTCCCGGTCACAATGTCAGTTTTCTTGGCAACAGGGACAGTAATAAGACTGTCACGGCTAGCCTGGAAAATGATGGCACTCTTTGTTCCTTTGAGCGACGGATGGACATTGGCCTGGAGCCCACTACGAAAGATATGAAGCGTCAGGTTAATGTTGACGCCCGTGATGTGTTTGCCCGTATCCAGCCTGTCGAGCATAAAATCGGGCGTAGTACTTATGGGGGGCTATTGTCCGCGCTGATCAAATCTGAGGCGCTCGGCCGCCTCGATCTTTGTGCGATTAAAGATAATCTTGATTATCACAGTTTCCACCCCGGTTTGGAGGCCTTTCGACGTAATATTAAAATAATTCTGCGCTCGCATGGTGACTTTGAGGAAGTGATGGAAGCCCCCTATCACGAGATCTTCTTTGCCTACCCTTTGTCATTGTTTGATGAACTGAAATCGTTGCACGTCAGCTCTGCGGAAGACCGGCTAAATCTGTTGCATGCCCTCAAGCGACGCTACAGCCACTGGCCCGACGGACGCCCGCTGGAAGCGCTTTTTCAGTATTCCCCGTCAACTCGTTACTATGAGTTAATTGCTGTATTCAGCCGGATCCCCGGAAACATCAAAATGCTCATCAAGGCCTGTGGCGAAGAAAGTTTAGAGTTGCTGCTTCAACAAAATCCAGGACTACTGGAAGGAAAACTGCAATCGTTGGATGGTTTGAAAATAAAGACTGGCATATTGGGCACGCTTAAAGGGTTGGATTTCAGAGGCTGCTCAATGAATGATACCAAACTTAAAAGCACTAAATTCAAGCACTGTAAATTCACTATGGAGCAGTTAAACGACGCAAGCCTTGAAGAGATTACTTTTAAAGGCTGCTCTTTTGAAGGTGAATGCTTTGCATCATCAGTGTTAAAAAGTGCAACATTTTTTCCTGCAAAATTAATTAATGATCAGCCGGTAACAGACAGTATACCCAAGCTATCCCAGGCTATATCGCAATCATGTATCAACAGTCAGGGTCAGTTCAATCTGGAACTATGGCTGGAGGTGATGGAAAAAAGTCATTACTTGCGTCGTCTCGTGGTGGCGAAAGCTTTTTTCGAGAGTCGCATCATTGGCAGGACACCTATGGATGAAACAACCAAAAAAATCCTCGCTGAACAGATTGACAATGTAATTAGCAAGCATCCGGAAAGACTTCAATTTATTGTTAAAGAAATTTTTAGTTTAAGGATGGATAATATTGAAACTATATCGAATTTTATCAACAAGAACCCGGAATTCCATGAGCGTAAAATTATAAATGTCAGGAATTTTTACGTTGACTTCAGAACCACCTTCCTTAGAGAAGTACGTGAAGAAAAGCAAAAGTATGAAAAGCACTTTAGCTTTGAAACATCGTCATTTCTGACCGATTTGTCAAATTTAGTTGACCCTGAAAAAGATGTGTGTAGCCATGCACCCAAAGAAGAGGTTCTGGCTTTAATTGTAAACATTATAGAATTTGTCATGTTTCCTCTTGAACACGAATACATAGAATTTGGCATCAACACAAACGATGGGGGAGAGCAGAAATCCGAAAAAATTTTCAGGAGCACGGAAAATAACACCATGTCGTGTTTTGAATTAGATCATGAAGGTCAAAACATGGTGGATCGTTTTAAAGCTACCGTTTGTTGTAGAGACACCCTGGAAGATTACAGAAATCATTTTATAAAAATATGGGAAAGTTGCTCAGATGTGAGTCGATTAGAAATAGCCAAATACTGCCTGAAGCACAAAATCATAGCTGTCAGCCCTATTACAACTGTAGAATTCATGAAACTATTGATCATTAATCAACAAGAAAAATATTGGCTGGATGACTTTGCAGCGAATATGGACAAACATAAAAAGAATGAATATGAGTGCAATTTATTAATGAAGAAATGGTTTCGGGATATCAATGATTATGACAGCACAAAAATAGATGAATCATTAAAGGCTTTTGAGCAATGGATAAAGGCAGAGGCACCCGATTTCAACAGAAGGCTGTCCGAGAACGATCTACCCTTATTATCTATGCTCAAGCATCCAACTTTAGCATAGGGATTAAGTAGTTAAGATGTTATAATAACTTGCTATTCGGTTAGTGATTTTGCATTTGGATGTGTATTTTACTTATGTTCCATATGTTTTATTTTTTTAGGTGGAACAATGAATATGATTCCAATTAATAACTTTAATAAATGTGAAATTACTCAAAGTATTTTTAAAACTGTTGAATTGATCAGCACTGGCTTTAAAAGTCGATATATCAGAGTTTGCGAGAATGAATCAATGGTTCGACTTATCATAAAACCGGACAATATGACTCTTAATAGCTACCAAAAAGAATTGTTAATTTATCGGCACATTCAGAGTGTTTGTTTAGAGAAGCGAATAGAGTGGCCGACTTACATCCCGAAATTCTACGGTGAATGCTACGTAAGAATGGTTGGGGAGTCTGAGGATAGCGATGTGGTTCTTGATTTTATAGAGGGGGATAAAGCTCTACATTCAGAGCAGCAAAAAGACAGCCTTGATTTACAGAGGGCGATTGCGATTGAGTATTTCCCACCTCCATATAAGTCTCTTGCAAGCTTGAGTGATGTTGAAAGGCAGGCCCTTGATGAATATGTTGCGATAGATGCGGCTATGTCATTGAGGCATTTTCATAACACATACAATATTTGTATTGGTCCGGATCTCCATATTCGTAATGTTTTATTCAACCCACAAGAAAGGTTAATCGCATTTATTGACTTTGAGGATTCCGAAATTTGCCCTGACGAGGATAAATTGACTGATGGTGATATTGAATTAATGGCTAGAAGCTTTTTTAGTAATATGGAAGCAGCTTATATTCCTCTTACTGAACATCAGTCTTTTTTTCATGACTATAGATTAGCCCTTGTATGTATTAGTGGGAAATATGGAACAGACTATGAGCTAAGAACTATTGAGAGCCGTCACCCCATATTTGATTCTATAAAGGAAGGAAATCTGGATGCTTTGAAAAGTAGTATCACCACTGAGTTGTTAAATACTATACGATCATCTCAACATGACAAAACTCCCTTGATGGAAGCTGTTTTCCGTGGAAAGATTGATATCGCAAAGTATCTGATAGATTGTGGTGCTGAGGTTAACTCAAAATCGGGTATTTATCATTCAACACCAATATGGAGGGCCGTTTTTGATGGGGATCTACCAATGGTTAAATTACTTGTACAGTATGGAGCAGATGTCAGTGAACCTGATAAAGATGGCCAAACCCCACTGGATAATGCTTATCTTAAAGGGTGGGATAGCATTATTGAAATATTATTGATGCATGATGCAAAGAGAGGTGATGAACTCAAGTTACGCAAATGACAATTCTCTCAGCTGCCTCAATGAAGCTTTCAGCCCGGCCATATAGATTTTGGCTCTAAGCTGAATGTGATTCAGCTTTATTTTCAATGACAGTACTTCCAGCCTGAAGGTAGAGTAGATTGAAAGATATGATTACTCTGCGTTCTCAGCGTATGCGCCGGTCACTTGGCCATTGAAGCATTCGATTTCAGCGTTTTATGGAAGACCTCGACTTTCCACCGTTTCTTGAAAGTAGTTGGCCAAATGGAATCGTATATTTCTGGCTAAGTGGGCAGTTACTATGCAAGGCACAACGTAGCGAGCATAGCCGTAGCTATGTGACCGGAGTTGTAACGCCGCACGACTGCATGGATGCAGGAGATAGAGCAACGCAGGAGCAGTTGCCGAGAGTGACTGCCCACTTAGTCAGAAAATACGATTTCATTTGGTTAACTACTTAGATTGCCTTGAGAGTCTCGGCATCACAGTCAAGATCACTGCAAACCAGATAGAGAATATGCAACAGGCCATCAGCGTTATCGTTGCAGAAACAGCAACAGGAGTTTTCATCTTCAATTCCGGTACAACGGCAATCAGCGTTGGCTGTTTTATGCTTGGGGGCCTCGATTCAAAAAAATCATGGCTCATGCCCTTGGGCGAAAAGTCACCAGCAGCATAACTTTTCCACCAAGAAGCCGGAATTATCCATCATCATGGAACTTTCATTTGGATTAGTGGTCAAATCGACAGAGATTAACCTTGCGCCAGGGAATTCATATGAGCATTGGAAACGCTTTGAACATAATCCTTTGTCATCAACTTAATTATTTAGAATAAGAGTAATTTTTATGACTTCACCCATATCAGCATCAACTTACCCAAAAATGGCGTGGCAAGAACAACAAAAACCTGAAACAACCAACGATGCCACGGCAAACACAGGTGCCACAGCAAACACAGGTACCGCAGCAAAGTTTAATAATTTATCGACTAAAGAAGTTGTTCCAGCTACCAAAATACTGCAACCTGATTTTCACCCATTCCAGTCACAGTCGGAAAAAGATTATCTTATGAAAAGCTGGTGCATGCAATCAGTTACTTCATCATCAGGTCCTCCTCCGCTTGAATTCAGGAATATGATAAAAATTGAACGCCAGGACAATACCCTTACGTATAAGGACATGTTGAAATACTCCCTGGCATTCGATGGATTATTGCACGAAGAGAAGTACTCGGAATGTGAAAATACCGTGAAAGAGTTTACAGGTGTTTATATTTTCAATGATATAGATTTGAATCATGCCCGCCGATATAGTCTACATAAATATATTCAACCAAGCGATCCGCATTCAATGTATGCTGGACAATTTGATGATGACACGTTTTTCCTCCTGGCATTGAATCCAATTCGGTGTAAAACGTTTTTTGAATACGATTCTCACAATAATGTCGTGTACTGTGGTGAAAAATTTACCTCCAAGGGTGGTGGAGAAAACACTCATTCCCTCTATTGCGGAGAGAGCTATAAAGAAGCATTAGAAATGTTTGAGCAGGCTTGTAGAGGCACCATTATAGCTGACAACATCAGGAATTTGCTGGGATTTGAGTCTGAATAAAAATGTAATCAGGTAACCAATCTTTAAGCCTTTAATAAGGAACCGGAGATAATATTTGCGCTTCAGAATAGGCGAGATCATAGTATTCTAATGTTTTATGACAAGCATGATCTCGCTGAGCTTGAGCTACTGATAATTTTATCAGTGGTATAGGATAACTCAGGTTATATCATTTATTGGGTTCATAAATTAAGCCGAAAAGGTTATTTCTAAATCAGATTACTTTTATGTATTAAAGTTCCAAAATTAGCAGAACCGGTAGCACGTAAAAACCAACATCAGTTCTTGAATGTGTTCAAAAAGAAAGACTTGCATCCAACTCCCTGAGCGTAATTAATTCCATGGAACCAAATTGGATTAATTATGTCTGATTAATAAAACATATCCAATTATTGCATAACGTTCTTTTAATAATAATTATGAACTCTATCGAAAACACATTTACGCCGCCATCTTGCCCACGGCCTGTCCCTGAAGGGCACACCACTGGCTCAGAAGAATTGGCGGACACATCAACCACTGCCAGGGCTTCTGCAATCAAACCAGAACTCCATTCCCCGGGCAGTGATATCATCAATGACCCGGAATACTCTCAGCCCAGTGATTTGTCACTGACTGAAAGACAGACGGAGACCAGTCCTGTCGATAAAACGTATCATGCACCTGAACTGACCTCAGCTGCCGGGCAGAGCCAGCCGGCACAGTCAACAGCCTTCGGTCTTGTCTCTGACGAGTTCATGAAGCCTCTGACTGATGATGATGACACCATTATGGGCACTCTTCCCTATTTCGACATGACACTGTCGAAGCCTCTGAAAATTACCATCGAGGATGTCCAAAACTTCAAGGACGAATTATCCATCTTTAAAATGGAACTTGGTCAGGAATTTCTCGATGGAAAGTTTCTGGACACAGATAGTTACCAGTTCCATAGCTTAATCTGCAACAGACTGGCTTATCTCAAACATCTTGCTGATAGATATCAAACACTCAAAGACAGTTCATACACACTTGTTGGATGGTATAACGAACTAAAATTGGCCTTCAAAAGTATCAATGTCATATTGTCCAGACAGCTGTTTTTGAGTGATGATATGTGTAAGGAAATACTAAGGCTGGGCGCGCTCTATCGTGATCTCAACAAAATGTTATGTCGATGGCCCTCTGGGGTTGATTACCCGCACCAGCAAGCCATCAGCTTTCTGAGTGAATCTCTTGTTTGCCATTTGTCATACATCTGTTGTCATGTGGAGGGCTTGATAAGATACGCTGATTTCAACAAGCGCATCGCCGTGCGCTCACCCGCAGAGCCAGTTAACTCCTGCAAGATTTTGTATGCGCCCCCCCGGGAACACTTTGACTTAAAGCCACACGGAACTGGCACCCTGAATGAAGGGATCAGCAATATGCTCACTGCCATTGCCACAGGGACATGGGAAACCCTGAACAGGGAAGCTCCTCAAGATATCCTGAAAACCACCTCTGAATACCTTTTCAGCTCAATTGATCGATACAGGAAAGAAGCGAATGATCAAAAAAATTTCCAACCAGTCTGCATTAATCAACAGACGATTGGGCAACATCTATTTTGTGCAGAGTTATTCCATGCTGCTTTAATGGCAGGACGATGGGACGAAGTCGATAAGGCTTGTGCAGCAACCACTCGAATAGTTTTCCATGGCACGTATTCACTGGAGCCGGTAATTCAGGCACTTAAACATAATAACAATACTGCAGGAATCAACATTGAGAACTGGCATAATGATTTTAATGAATACACACAATCCCGCCCCTACCCCCTTGGCATGTATTTTACCCTTGGGCTTGAAGCTGCTTCTACTTACCTGAGTACCCTTCTTGCTCACAAGGAGAGTGCCACGGAGAAACAGTCACCCTTAATAAAGGTAATGAAGACGGAAGAGCTGAAACAAATACTGGATGTTCTCGATACATGGGCAGACCAGTTGCAGGAGCTTGGCTTTTGGGCCAGTGATGCAATGAAAAACTGTAATTTCCAACGCCGATTACCTCTCGCCTGGCTAAGATTGCTGACTCTGACCAGCAATCACGAGATGGCCATCAAGAAAAGCTTTCATGAGGCCCAAAAAGTCATCATGCAACATACCGCCTCGGATGGGATAACAAATGACAATCCGCAACAGCTTCCTGCATACCTGGAATCCCGGCTGACACAAATACATCTCCGTAATAATGATATTTTAACGCTTATTAATAAAGGGTGGGATACATTCAACCCAAACAATAACATCTCAGCACTGAACAGAGAATCCTGTGAATACTTAATTAAAGTTTTTGCAGACGATGTACCAACACCGCACAGAGAATTATTGCTAACATTCTTCCGCTGCAGTTATCACTGTGCCATGCTCGTTGAGCATATTTGTGAATGCGCTTCAATATTCAGTGATCTGGAGACCTGTCTTACCAGCATTCATACAAGTGAAGCATCACGCTCACTTAAGATGACCAAAGAGAAATGGAAAGATAAAATCAGAGCAAATGCTTCCGGGATTAAAGAGAAAATTGATAGATTCGACCAATTCAACCAAAGCTTCAAAACCTTTTTCAACCATGCTTTCAGTCAATTAAAAAAAATCAGAGAACACAACAATAATGGGCAAGACAAATGCTTGGAAATTGTGCTTTCAGAGTCAGTTCAGGCTACTTTAAACCTCAGCTTGTTACAACTTCAGCATTTGAACTCTGCCCTGATTACCGTTACCAGTAAACGGAACGAAATTCTCAAGAATGAGTTTCCAACTATTGCCAACCTTGAACAGGCTACCATTAGCTGTGGGAAAAGATTGAATAAAAATATTGCTTTCATAGAAAAATGCGTTAAAGAGCTGAATGACTCTACAGAGCTATCATTAGCCAACACAACTGGCAGGCATAAACCGAAGTCAGGTAAGAATAAAAAAGGTCAATTCAACAATCAAGTCATCAATCACAGTGATACTCTGGCAGGTTTTGCCAAAGAAATAACTATACGGCCAGATACTACGGAGACCCTCAGTAAAAGAGATTATTTTCAGAAGCATATAGCCAGCGAAGTGCAGGCGTTGCAACATCAGGGTTTGCCTGTGGTCTATCTGGGGAGCCGTGCTTATCAGACGCAGATTCAGTCACTTTGGGGTAATCATGCATTTGAGCGGGCAGTCGGCAGCCATCTGTTACCAGCCGAAATATCTGATGAAGTTATTAAACGCTCAGTCACGCCAAGGGATACCGATCTTTTAGTACTTGACCAGGAGAAATTCAGTGAAATCAAACAACAAATCTGTATCCGTCTGAAGAAAGCTGCCGACATAGACGACAACGTGCCAAGTAAATATCAACTGTTTGTTCCTGACGATGACAACAAGTTCTACTACGGCAAAAACTGTTGCTGCTGCAATCTTATTGTTTCTTTAAGTGGAAGTTATTTCCAGAAAGACTGGGCTTATGTGGTTGACTTGATCTCCCCGATGGACTCAGGCCCGTCACCACTGCTGTCTTACGATTCCCCCGTGCTGCCTTCAGGTGACTCGACGCAGGCAAGGCCACTTACCAGCATTATGATGGATGAACTCAACCTGGCAATCAATCAGGCTGCTAGCGTTAGCCCTGTCCGTTCACTGATGGCAATAACGCGCATTAATGTCCTGGCAGTCCTTGAATATTCAGAGCCAAAGCTTGATTTCGTATCACGCATTGTGCTTATGCATGTTCTGGAGCGTCTTCAGAACCGTTTCCCCAATCCAGCCCAAGGCAAACTGGCCAGCAATTTGCGCTCCAGGGCATTTAATATGGTTGCTTATGAAGGATCTAATGAAACCAGTTAATAACTCAGTGTCGTATATTGTCCACCCCGCATTGCAAGGATAGTTTTTCATCATGACTAATAAGTCATGAGCTATTGCGATTAGCTGCCCGATCAGGAACTTTCATGACGTTTATCTCTCTAACAGAGATGCTGTCATATTGTCCTGATTTCCCGGGAGGTAGTGTGGGTCCAGCAGAAAGATTATCGAGTTCGCTTCCGGTTGTCCCTAACCGTCTGTCCAGCGACCAATATCCAGAAGATCAGATTACTAACCGTCAATTGCCAACCACTGGCAACCAGCTTGAAGTGGGCACGATGCCCAGACTGGACAATCGTAAAGTGAAACCTGTTGAAACGCTCCCCCCTGAACTGAACGGGCAACTGAACGGAGCGGATACTCTGCCCAGAGTATTAGACCAATGTTGTTCAATTGATGAAGCTCTGTCGTCAGGTGACTTGAACACAGTGGATGATGAAGGATTTACACTAATGACCAGAGCCGCCTATTTTAATCAGCCCGAGCATGTCAGAAAGCTAATTCGTGCAAAAGCTGACGTGAACCAGGCCGACAGTGCCAGCTGGACACCCCTGATAGCGGCTGCCGACCAGAACTGCACGGAAATCACCGGGATACTTTTGGCTGCGGGTGCAGATATTGAGAAGACAGACTCGATGATGTTCGGCCCCTTGCATGCTGCTGCTGAAGTAGGCAACGAAGAGGTTACCCAGATGCTTTTAGTGGCCGGAGCAGATATCGAAGCGGTCAACAGGTATGGTTCGACTCCACTGATGTCCGCCTGCCGCAAAGGGAATAAACAGGTGGCGGAACGACTTGTACAATATGGTGCGGATATCAATGCAAGGAACTGTAAAACCTTCACCTCTGTCTTCCAGCTCGCCTGTTACTATGCCAATGAGTCCAGAGACACAGATCTTCTCAGGTTCCTGATCCGGCAAAAGGTAGATGTCTTCACACTTGACCACAATCATTGGTTTCCGCTGCTGACGGTCATCGCAGGTGGTCTTTCCAGTGAGGTAGAGTTCATCCTGAGCAGGGGGTGGCACAAGGCAGTCATGGGTTATGACTCCCGTGCATTTTACCTCGCCGCCCTTAATGGTGAGGATGAAATACTCAGAATTCTGTTTCAACAAATACCTGATAAAACCAGTGCGTTTCAATGCATTGCCAAGGTAACCTCACTGACAGGAAAGTTTCTTGTAGAAAGTCCACTGCGCATTATCGACAGGAACTTTAATGAGATTTTGTCCATTGAGAATATTGTGGATAGCCCTTACTCATTAAAGTATTTGTGCCGGTCGATCATCAAACGATATGCAGCCACTGATCAGTATATAGTTCTGGACCAGTTGCCATTGCCTGATAGTCTGAAAAAATATTGCTGGCAAATTCCTGTTTGTTTGTACAATAAACATGACGTTGCTGTGTGGGCTGATTTTGTCGAATCGCAACGTGTTGCTGATGAAGATGTTGATAATGATAATGTGGGCAGTATCACTGCTGCCCGGTTAAGAAAATAAAGTAGAAAAGCAATGTCTTATGACTCAAGCTTTTATTGATAAACACGTTAAAGAGTGGAAGTGTTGTCATATTATATCAGATCAGGTTAATTCCAGCGCTACCGGCGACGTTTCTTTCTGCCACGCCTGATTGGGCGAGGGTATCTGTCTGAGTTTTCCTCTGGCTGAACAGTGACAGGCTGGGGCTGTGTAGTCGGACGGTCATCAACTGAACCCGTTGCCCTGGGAGCATCAGCTGCAATGTCGGTTCTGGTGCTGCTATCGCTAACGTTAAGCCGGGGCGTCAAGTTATCCGTGTGATGGCACTTGCGATCTTTCAGCCGCTCATCAGTTAAATCAACGCTCAGGTTCAATAAAAATGGCTGGCACATTTCGGCACATAGCACACCAAAGAAACCAGACGCAATCCAGCCGTATCCCAAACTTAATTCCATGCAGAAACAGCATCCCAGACACACCACTGCGGAGCTTTCATCCAGGGCCGCCTCTTGCAAGGCTTGTCGTTCATTCTGACAGGATTGACAGTGCCGAAGATTGTTTCCACTTTGGGCCATTGGTTGATAGTTGCCTGAAATATTCATCGTTCAATAAATCCAGTTTGCCTGACTCATGGGATTGGACTGAATTTATTCACGATAGTTTCCTTAAAGGAAACAAAGCCAAAAAACCATAGAAAATTTGCCATATCCGGAATCATGACTAGGCTTCGGCGGCGGCTGTGACTCTAGCTTCGGTGGCGGTTTTTGATGATTAGAACTTTTTTGTAGTAACAATAAAAGGCTATTTGAAAATAGCTAGAAAAGAAAAACAGTAGGTCTTGTATCTTTACTATGTTCAAAAAGACAGACCGCTGTTTACTTTCTGTCTCTCATTTGATTCTTATTAATGTAAATTAACCGCTCAATATCTTTACATTTTTCATTAATAGTCTTTATTTCCCGGGATAGATTGTTATTCTCCGATTTCAATCTATCCTTTTCCAATTGCATCACTTTTATTTGCTTATCAATTTTTTGCATTTTAGCAATTTTCAATCCTCTGCTTTTTTCAGAGTAACCTTTATTCTTCTCAGTTCTTCGCAAATATCTTACAAATTTGCAAACTTCTTTATCTTCTTCTTTCCTGAGAATCTGATTAAGTTTTGGTACGGTTAACCTGGCAATTTCCTGACGAGTATATTGTCTTCCATTTATTTCAACGGGCTGATCCAAGGCCCTCTGTATATTTTGACCTGGTAAGACGGCGGGATCAGAAGGTTTCTTTGAGATACTTGCTTGCCCTGATTCTGAAGGCTGTGGACTCTGCCTGACAGCAATCTGGTGATCAGGAGTGGTTACTTTACAACTTTTCTTGCCGAGATCCGCAACGATGGGCCTTTCATCCATTGCTTTGCGCTTATTTATTCGCGGCTTTACCGGCTCTTCCGAAGTTGTTACCGTTTTGAACAATGTCCTTGATGTTTGCTGTTTTCCACCCTTAGCCTTTGAGCTGTACACAATAGAGTTGATTTTTGCAGCAGCAGTAGTGGCAAAAGAAAAATATGCAGAATTCATTCTTTCATTACCGGTTACTAATCATCCATTGGATTCGACAGATTTATAGTTGCAAGGTTCCCCACCTCAATAATTCGCTATGTCGCAGAGTGGTTTCTTCCCGGGCCACAACCCCTAACCTGAGGCCAACTCGCTGATGATGCCTTGAGTCATAGGGTTGTCCACGGTGCATAACTTGAGAGTTATCCCAGAAAACAATATCGCCTTCCTGCCACCGGTGAGCGTATATGACACAGCTGGCAAGGATTTCATCTAACAGTGCTTGCCAGAATGTTCTGGCCGCTTCAGGGTCCTTTTCAAGCCCAACCGGTATTGCCGTATCCGATCCCATGTAGAGCCCTTCCCTGGCAATCAGTTCATGTTCAGAAACCAGGGGGTGGGTTTTTAACGGTGTTTCCGCTGTCCATGAATCAGGCGTCAGAAAAGGTGGCGAGTGGATCAGTTTTACTGTTCTCAACTCTGCCTGCCGCTCAGGACTGAGCGCGCGCCAGGCTTCAAGCTGGTCGAGGAAGTGCGTTGTGTGAGACTGTCCATCGCACCCGGTCGCGGGCACCTTGTGTATATGAAGCATCACTATATAGAGCGCATTCATTGCCAGCCCCTCCAGGTGGGGAAGCGCATCCTTGTCGTGATGCCATTGCCATGCAGCTGACTCCAGTGGGCGATCAACAGGGCCCAGGGGGTTGCCAAGTACGGCCACATGATTGCTGACCAGCTCAGGTGGTAAAGGTGGACGATCCTTACGTTGGCGATTGTCGCCTATTATCATGGGACCGAAAGTATCCAGTGCAAATTGTTCCATCTCACTGGCGGTCATATATTGCTTTCTGGCGAAGACCACCCCATGCTGCCAAAGCGCATGTTTCAGACCAAGCCTCTGGCTGCTGGTTAACGTTTTCAGGTTTAAACCCTGACACACTTCAAAGCCAAGCCTTGGGTGCTGGCCGGTGGTCTGATAGTTGATCATGATCGGCAGGCGGTGTTATCTGATACTGTTGAGTATAGGTAATCTTTGAACCGCAATGACGCTTATCGAAAAGGATTGTACGACTGTCTTCTACGCCTTTCCCAGAGAAAAAACCGGTGTCAAAAACCGGTGTCAGGCCTTGAATCCTGAAGGTGTTCAAAAAGAAAGACCTGCCCCCCAACTCCCTACCTGTGCCCCCCTTCGGCAGGCAGAGCTGATGATGGCTATACTGGACGCTGATCTTGAGCATCACACTACGAACCTGTGATTTCCATGACTTGTCCGGGGACATTTGCATTACAACATTGATTTTGGATGATCGGGAAACATGAACGCAGTAGCCAGCGCCCAAAAACTGCCGCTGATGGGCAGTGCCTGTGGTCCAGTTACGGATATTTACAGCAACAAAGTGTTGTGGGGCGGATACCACATTTGCAATGTGGAGGCTTTTCCGGAAGAAAATAAAGAGTATCTCTATTCATTACCGAGGAGTATTTGCTTTGATTGTCAGGGATTGGCGCGCAACGCAGTACAAACAGCTTGCGTCTCCCTTCTGTGTGAAGACTGCAGCGAATACCGAACCCTGACAACCCCGCCAGGTCGTTTATGTCATATATGTAGAAAAGTACTTTGTGACATCCCCTGGTTTGCTGGTTTGCCTGTTGCTCAATAATAAGGACCGGGTGATGGCTACGTGGTCCACGATCATGGAGGATCCCTCTGATGCCGACAAAAAAAGAGCTGTAAAGCGCTTTGTCCGCGAGCAGGCATTGGATTGCAAGGCGGTCTATATACAGTTTTACTACCACCCGAAAAAATGGGATCCCGCTTGTGAAGGTAATGACACCGTAGCTGAATCCTTGCGATGGAATTGTGTGCATTGGGACGCTTGCGACAATTTGGCGCAAATTGATGGTGTGACACTTTGGAAAGTTTTCGTGAAGCAATTGATACTCCGCGGTAGCTTTTCCAGGGAAAGCCTCTGCGCCAGGCACCAACCGGCCCGCCCTGTAGTTTGAGAGTGTCGTATTTGTGCAGGGCGACCGGGAAGCCAGATGACCAATTCTCATGACTGGCGAAGCCAGGGTTTGGAGCACCTATGAATATGAACCCAGCAGTCAGCCGCCCGATACTGCCACTGATGGGCAGTGCCCATGGCGGCGTTGTAGATAGCGACAGTAACAGAGTGTTGTGGGGCGGATACGCTGTAAGCAATGCTCAGTGGTTGCCGGAAAACAGCGAGCGCATTCGGTTTCCAGAGGATCGCGTTTGCGTTGATTGTGGCGGAATACCACGAAGGGTAGTTCAGACAATGTGTGGCCATTTGCTATGCAAGGACTGTAGCCATTACAGAACCCTGGCACTACCAACAGATCGATTATGTCACCATTGCTCAGCTGAGAATAAGCCGGATACTCCAGAAAATATCAGTTATTGTAATTTGATTAACGTTGATAATTTCACGGGACGTAAAATCAGCAAATTTTACCTCAGGTGTCCATTTGTTGGCTGTCAGTGGCAAGGTACCGCGGCTGAGCTTTATGGCCTGCACGAAGATGAACATCTGACGGTTGGTTCCCTGAAACATCTGTGCAGGCGGGCCATTCAACAGCAACTCTCCCAAAAAAGAATTGTGTCACGCGAATATGCGGCATTGCCCCTGCCTCTCCCTCAGCAATTGAAACAGTATCTGGCCTTTACGCCGGCTTGTATTCCCAGCAATCAATCAGCCAAAGCATACGTAGAAAGACATTTTGGGACAACAGATACCGATGGTTTGCTGGCTTATTTATTTCTCAATCGCCAAGGGCGGGTGATTACTCTGGGGCATACGGTCATGAAAGACCCTTATGATAAACCCAAAACAGAAACCGTAAGGCGTTCTGTCATCAAGCAGGCCGTGAATCTCAACGCGAGCCTGGTGCAATTTTACTATCGCCAGGACAATTGGCATTCACAGTACAGAGGCACGGGTACCGTAATTGAAAGCTTGAGGAAAGAACCATTTTTCCAGTGTGTTTTTGCATTGAAGCAGATTGGCTGTGCACAACTTTGGAAAGCTATTGTGCCACATAGCGAGGACCTTGTGGGCAAACCCGTGTCTTGAATGTGTGCAAAAAGAAAGAGCTGCCCCAGCTTATTTAAAGATGCCCCGGTAGAATTTGACCAGCACCAGTTGTTTGCGACCAATGTCTTCGACTTGCTCCCGCAAACGCATGACTGTTTTGTGTTTGCTGATATCTTCAAACACATCGACACTTCTGAAGTTGAGAAAAAATACCACCACCTCGGTCAACGTGCCTTTCATTAGACGACAAAAAACAAATCAGCTTCACGGATACTGAAGCCCGGATCATGAAAAGCAAAGGTAGTTATGAATACTGCTATAAGTAGTTGGCCAAATGAAATCGTATATTTCTGGCTAAGTGGGCAGTTACTATGCAAGGCACAACGTAGGGAGCATAGCCGTAGCTATGTGACCGTAGTTGTAACGCCGCAGAGTGACTGCCCACTTAGTCAGAAATATACGATTTCATTTGGTTAACTACTTATATCAGAAGAAAAGGACGGATCCCCTTGGGTTGAACGAACTGATCAGCTGGTCTGATGACGACCGGGCTGACTTGCTTGCAGATATTCTGGAATAGCCCGGCGATGCCCCTGATGAACAGGTAAACGACTATTGATCAATGCTCTTTTGCTGGAAATGGCAAGATGCTCTTATATATCCACCGTCCCTGAAAAAAATTAATTGACAGCTCACGTGTTGCTAACTATTCAATTACCAGACAATTAAATAGTCAAAGTGAATCTTCATGCCAATCCCCTGGGCAGATCGTGCTGTGCCTCCACCAACGGGCAACGGGACTCCGGCAAACCATGGATCTCAAAGACAAAATAGAAAGCGCAGCGAGGCGGGTTATCAGGTTGAACAGACGACCAGCGCAGTCAACATCTTGACGAAACATCAACAGCCCCCTGAACAACCGTTTGCTCCACCGATAAAGCTAAGGCGTGTTCATGACGGTCGGCGTATGGTCGAGCAGCCCGCACAAGAGCCAATGGAGTCAGAACCCGTGATAACGGCTTGCACAGAGTCTCTGCCGGTGGCTGTATTCGTTCCACCACCAGAAACAACACCACCCACAAGCGGGAATATTCTCTCTACCACCAGTGAGACCGCCCCGGCACCGGATAATATTGAACCAATGGAGGATGAAGAGCCTGCAGAAATCCCCGCTGAGGTTCTCTCAAAGTTTCTTCCAGAGCATCAGGAAGCATTACGGGAACACTTGATTAATGAGAATCTGGAAGCCAGGGATGATTTAAAAATAATCGTCCAAAATGCCGAAAAACTGCTGAAACTCCTCGGTGAGAGGAAGATTGAATTATCTAAAAACAGAAGCAAGCCGCCATTTCCTACCCTTTTTGCCAAATTGAAAGCGTTAAGTATCACTAAAACGCCAGAGCTTTTCTCAACCTATTTTGCCAAAGCCTCTGTCTTCTTTTCGGCGGTCAATACCAATCAAATTAAAAACACCGGCTGTCTCACCAGCATGCTGAACCTGAAGTATCAGATAAAGGGTTTTACAGAACAAAGTGAGGAAGTGATCAGGTTTATTGCCAGTCAGCCTTTCTTGAAACAGATTGCTTCCATGCGCAATGGCAAGGGCTTCCCGTCAAGGAAGGAAGTAGAAATTTTTCTGTCCATACCTTGCCTGAAACAGGGATGGCAGCCAGGTCGCGATGAGGCTGTTCAAGGTAAGCCGATCGACCGGGAGCTGCTCATACACATTTCCTCCATGCACAATGGCAAAGGGTTCCCGAGAAAGGAGCAAGTGGCAGCTTTTATGACTATGCCGTGCCTGAAAGAGGGCTGGCAGCCCGGCCGCGATGAGGCTGTTCAAGATAAACCCGTCGATCGAGTGCTGCTCATGCACATTGCCTCCATGAATAGTACCAGGGGCCTCCCAACAAGAGAGCAAGTGGCAGCTTTTATGACTATGCCGTGCCTGAAAGAGGACTGGCAGCCCGGCTGTGACGAGGCGGTTCAAGACAAACCAATCGACCGGGTGCTACTCATGCACATTGCCTCTATGAATCATTGCAAAGGCTTCCCGACAAGAGAGCAAGTGGCAGCTTTTATGTCTATGCCGTGCCTGAAAGAGGACTGGCAGCCCGGCCGTGACGAGGCGGTTCAAGACAAGCCAATCGACCGGGAGCTGATCAAGCGCATTGCTTCCATAAATAGTTGCAAAGGCTTCCCGACAAAGCTGCAAGTGGCAGCCTTTATGACCATACCTTGCCTGAGAAAGGGCTGGCAGCCCGGCCGCGACGAGGACGTTCTAGGCAAGCCGATCGACCGAGCGCTGCTCATGCACATTGCTTCCATGAATAGTGGCAAAGGCTTCCCGGAAAGAGGGCAGGTAAAAGCCTTCATGACCATGCCTTGTCTGAAGCAGGACTGGCAGCCAGGTAATGACGTGGCCGTTCAAGACAACCTTATTGATCGGGATCTGCTTGTGCGCATTGCTTCCATGTATAGTTGCAAAGGCTTCCCGGAAAGAGGGCAGGTAAAAGTCTTCATGACCATGCCTTGTCTGAAGCAGGACTGGCAGCCAGGTAATGACGTGGCCGTTCAAGACAACCTTATTGATCGGGATCTGCTTGTGCGCATTGCTTCCATGTATAGTTGCAAAGGCTTCCCGACAAAGCTGCAAGTGGCAGCCTTTATGACCATACCTTGCCTGAGACAGGGCTGGCAGCAGGGCAGCGACGAGGACGTTCAAGGCAAGCCGATCGACTGGGCGCTGCTCATGCACATTGCTTCCATGAATAGTGGCAAAGGCTTCCCGGCTGAGGCGCACACAAGCGCGTTTATTCGCTGGCTACCTCGGGAAAACAAAAAGCATTGCCTGAAGATTGCCAGCAGAGTGTTTGCAGGTTCCGGACTGCCCGAACCACGCCTGCTGACTGCCAATGAGCGGGCACTTCGCCGGTATCTTCCCGATCTTCCAGAGTATTCCATAGACAGTGACGACGACTTCAGTGACTCGGATAATGAGCCGGATCATGAGCGGGCAGAAGACCAACAGATGAAAGTCCTGGCACTGTTCTGTTCTGCCCCCAACAAGTGGCGTATGAATGTTGCGGAATTTGAACAATACCTGACGTCTTGCACAAATGCTCGTCAAAATGACAGAAGCCAGGTGCTCTCTGCGCTGGCATCGTTGCTGCCGATGCTCTTTAACCATGGCGGAGCAGGCGTGCGTTTCTGGCTGTCAAGGCATAATGAAGACCAACAGGATAGACGGTTGCTAACGAAGGCGCTCTCTATTCCTGCTCCCCTGGATACCGTCAGGTTTGCCCTGACGCAGCTGCCTGAATCCGAATGTCTGACGTACATTGTGCTGTGCCGAAACCTGAGCCCTGCCCCGGACAAGGTCCAATGGTATGCATTGAAGCCGCTACGCGAACAGCTTGACCAGCAATTTACGATGGCACGAAGTAAAGCAATGATGCTGGAGATTCTCTGGTCACAACCAGAGGCGAAACGCCCGGGCTATGGGGAAAAACTCGACAGCTTTTTTGACATTGTGTTTGAAATTGTGCCGACCATCCGCCAACTGTACCGGATACACCAGGCATTCGGACCCAAAAAAATGCAAGGGTTTCTGGATGCCTGTATTGCCCGGCGGGCTAACACTGCCGAAACCCTCATGGTAAAAGCACAAGAGCTACTGATGGAAGGGCTGCTGCTGGCACATCATTACCTGAACGACTATGAACATATACCGGATCTTTGCTTTTCATCGCAGGTGGCCAGCAGGAATGGCAAAGGCGTGGTGATCAATGGTGATGCCGCCATGCCGGGAAATAAACGGCTATGGAACTTTATAACCGCCATGCTGATCGAGCTTGAACAGACACCAGAGTATAAGTTTGAGAAGCAACAGCTGACGGTGTTGTGTGGAAGGTTGTCTGATAGTGGATCGATTGTACTGCCCAAACCGGAATTTAGCCTCGCCGGTAGCGGTTTTGTGATTAATAACTGGTCATTGGAACAGGTGCAAACGTTTTTCACGGCAACGGAATTCACCGAACGGTGGTATAAAAAGCCCCGGGACCCGCGAGAACCCTGCGTGGTCAGGCTTGATGAGAGACTGGCACGCATGCGGGCAAGAGCCAGTGAGACCGAAAAAAACGGAAACCCCAAAGCCACAAACCAGAAAGCCGCGAACCAAAAAAGAGTGCCTCCCAGTGTTATTCTCAGTGTTATCAAGTCAGGCCTGCCATTAAATCTCGTGGTCTGGACGTCACTGGATTACTATGCCAAAAATGGCCAGTTAACTGACAAATTATGCCAGGCACTCGCCCCGGTCATTGAACAGCAGGCGGCTATTGCTCCGGATAGTGTTAAAAATGCAGTTAGCGCAAGGCTGACAGAGATTGATGCAAGAAACATGGCTGATCAGGCAACCATTACTCAGCCATTGTCTCTGATTCCACCGCCGCCGGTTACTGATAACTCCCTGCACAGACCACAAGTTACCCTGGCAACGGCGATGGCCACCCTCGATCATTTTCAGGTGTTAGGGGAGGCAGAACTTGAAATACTGCAACCTTATCGCGACCAGATGACGCCAATACAATTAGCCAGTGTGATCGACAAAATGTGCCACCGTATCGATGCGGTCACGCTGCTTGATTGGCATACAACCTATGAGAAGAAAAGGAAAGATCCCCTTGGGTTGAACGAACTGATCAGCTGGTCTGATGACGACCGGTCTGACTGGCTTGCAGATATTCTGGAATACCCGGCGATGACCCTGATGAACAGGTAAACGACTATTGATCAATGATCTTTTACCTGAAATGGTAAGATGCGCTTATATATCCGCCGTCCCTGAAAAAAATTAATTGACAGCCTCCTAGTACATCATTTCAATGAGATTGACGTGTACCATCTCCGTTCATCCTGAGCGGAGTCGAAGGGTGTTTGGCACGATCTATCATGGGCAGGAGTTTGCGCCCTTCGACAGGCTCAGGACGAACGGAGTGCAGAGGCTTAAGTAGTTGGCCAAATGGAATCATATATTTCTGGCTAAGTGGGCAGTTACTATGCAAGGCGCAACGTAGGGAGCATAGCCGTAGCTATGTGACCGGAGTTGCAACGCCGCAGAGTGACTGCCCACTTAGTCAGAAATATATGATTTCATTTGGTTAACTACTTATGATAACGACAACCCGTCAAACTCATTAAAACCATGTACTAGAAGTTATCAACGGCATTGAAACTTCATATAGATAGGGTGGTTATCAGCATCTGTCTGAACTGCGGCCACAAATACTCATGACGATTGTTCTTCACCCTCTGGTATGAAAGATTTGCCACGGAGGCACGGAGACACAGAGGTAAAACTTTATCTTGTCTCCGTGCCTCTGTGTCTCCGTGGCAATTTTTCTTTCACGGCAAACTTTATCTTGTCTCCGTGCCTCTGTGTCTCCGTGGCAATTTTTCTTTCACGGCAAA
>NZ_PJPV01000175.1 GCF_002864045.1 Endozoicomonas acroporae | reverse complement strand
CAATTACGCCCGGAAACGGCTGGGTGAGATTGAGATACTGGAGCCCGTGCGCAAAGCACTGGAAACGGTGGAACGACATGCCGACAAGATTCTGCAGCGCTGGTATTCAACCTATACCAATGCCCGTATGGAAGGGTTGAACAGCTTGTTCCAAGCGGCCAGAGCAAGGGCTAAAGGTTACCGGAACACAGGCACGTTCATAACGATGATTTACCTGATCGCCAGCCCTGTGGCAGACATCCTGAAATCCATATGAAACGGCGAAGAGCCATAAATTTAAGCAGGAATATCCCTGCAATATCCAGGAAGCTTTTCTGTTTTCCGGGCGGCCTGTCTTTGATCCAAAACACACCGAAGCCGCCAGACATGAGTGCTACTCACCCAAGTGGCAATGCGAGCTAACACCCAATGGACTGAACAGGCAGAAAAAAGGGCTACTGAAAATATGGTACCCACCAGATGGAGCCCAGCAATACGTGATTGGCTGCGATGTTGCTGAGGGATTAGCTCCGATCAATGACAAACACAAGCACGGCGATTATTCATCCATCGACGTGTTGGACCGTTCCGGATACCAAGTGGCCCACTGGTCTGGCCATGTGGCACCGGATGACCTGGGCAAGATGCTTAACCATCTCGGGCGTTACTACAACAATGCCCTGCTCGGAGTGGAAAGAAATAACCACGGCTTGACCACCATCACCAAACTGAAAGACCTGAAATATCCCAATCTCTACATGGAAACCACGGTGGATCAGCGCACCCAAAAGCGCACCAAACGTTTGGGATGGCTGACCACCACCAAATCAAAACCCTTAATGATTGACCATCTGGCAGCACTTCTCCGGGATGCCGACGCAGGGATCTGCAATCTCGACACCGTGAAGGAATGCCAAACCTACGTCATTGAAGACAACGGAGCCACTAACGCTCAGGAAGGTTGCTTTGATGATCAGGTGATCAGTTACTCGATAGCTCAGCAAATGGTACTGAAGCTGCCAAGACGGAAGATCAATATCAACGAGCTGCAGTATCGCTCCCCGGGGAAATCAGCGTACTGATGGAAAGGACAATCATAATTTTTACTCAGCAGATGGTTGGGAACTGGCCAGCCATTATGGCTGGTCACCAGCTTGAGTGGCGTCGGCGCAGCGGCAAAAGGAAATAGGACTGGCATGGAATACGGACTGATTCAGCTCGCCACCCCGGACGAGGTCACTCAGGCGGAAATAGCGGAAGCCCAGGGTAAAGAACAGGCGGTGAAAGATGCCTTTGCTTCTGACCTGTACAGCCGCTGGCAGGGGTACCGGGAATCTCGTCGTGAAGTGGAAGATGAATGGCTGGATGCCTTGCGTGCGGTAAAAGGTGAATACGGTCCGGAGCAGGAAAAGGTGATGGAAGAGCAGCAGGCCTTGAGCCGTGTATTTATCAAAATCACCGCCACCAAAGTGAATGCTGCCTACTCCCGGCTAATTGATCTGTTGTTTCAAAATGTCGATTCATTCTGGGATATAGTCCCCAGTCCCATGTCAGATATCCCCGCTTCTATCAAACGACAGATCCGGATGATGGCTATCCAGGAACTGCTGCCTTATCAGCTGGATCCAAGAACCAGAAACCAGCTGATTCAGGAGCGCAATGATGAAATGGAGCGAACACTGTTAGCCGAAGCGATGGAAAAAGCCAACACTGCCGCCATGAAAATGAAGCGGCTGATTAAGGACTACCTGATCAACGCCAACGGTTTAACTGAAATAAAAAAGATGGTGCGGGAGCAGGTAACACTGGGCACAGGCTGTATCAAGGTGGCCACTCTCAATATCCGTAACCATGAGAAGTGGGAAAGCGAAGGCGACGAATGGAAGCTGACCGAGCAGCAGAGCATCGAGCCTGACATTGAGTGGGCCAGTGTTTTTGATATGTTCCCCGATCCTTACTCTCATGACCCCGGAAAGCCCAATGATCTGTTCCGTCGCCATGTATTGACCAAACATGAGCTGCGAGAGTTGGCAGGAAGCCCCGGTTTTGAATACGACACAGTTCACACAATTCTGATGGAATGCCCACAGGGCAATCATGTGCCTGAAGATTACGAGCGGGAACTGCGAAATATCAACAATAACGATGAGCAGTACGTTACGCCCCATCGTTACGATGTGCTGGAGTATTGGGGGCCAGTCGATGGCCACCAGCTGATGGAATACGGCGTCACGGATATTGATGAGCAGTCGGAATACCAGGCCAATATCTGGATCTGCGATGGCCGGATGATTATGGCCAGGCTCAACCCGCTGAAGCCGGAAGCTATCCCCTATAAATTTGTGCCCTACGAGAGTGTGCTTCATCGTTTCTGGGGAATCGGCATCCCCTACATGATGAACGACAGCCAGGATGTAATGAACTCCACCGGCAGAGCCTTGCTGGACAATGCTGCGCTGACAGCAGGCCCCATGTTCCAGATGGATGTGAGCAAACTGCCGGAAGGTGTTTCACTGGAAGACGCCAAGAAGATCTACCCCTACCGACTCTGGTTCTACGATGGTGAGGCTGGGGAAGGCCCGATGATTGATGCCATTAACATCCAAAGTAACCAGGGTGACCTGTCCGGTATCTTTGAAATGTTCCGGCGATTTGCGGATGAAGAAACCTCACTGCCCAGTTACACCCACGGTGAACAGACCCAGAGCCTGAACAAAACCGCCAGCGGTATGAGTATGCTGATGACAGCCGCCAATGTGGCCTTGAAAAGCGTGGTGAAAAATATAGACGACTACGCAACTGTTCCCCTGATTGACAGCCTGTTCAATTTCGCCATGCGTTGGAGTGACAGTGAAGATGCCAAGCGGGGCGATCTGGATGTGGTGGCCATGGGCAGTACCGCACTGGTGGCTAAAGAGCTGCAATCGGAACGGATGATGAATGCCCTGAACGTCAGCATGAATCCGGTGTTGGGTCCCATGACCGATCACCGCTATCTGTATAACGAATACCTGAAAGCCCTGGATATTGATCCAGATAAAGCCCTGAGACCAGAGGAAGAACTCTATGCCCAATCCAATGCACCTGAAGCCGCAGGAGGCGGAAGCCGTTCTGACGATGAGCAATCGTCCGGAGTACGAAGAGGTAGAGGAACACCTGATGCGCAGGCGCAAGTTACTGCTGGAGAAGCTGACAACGTGCCAGGATTCAACCAACTTGCGCATCCTGCAGGGTAGAGTGCAGGAGTTGGATGACATTATCGCCTTGCAGCTCAGGGCAGCGACGTATTTGAAACAGCAGTAAAAACTAATCCGCTTCGGCGGTTTTTTTATGCCCAAGGATGGGCGGTATCCCGAAAATGCACGACTGCATGGATGCAGGAGATAGAGCAACGCAGGAGCAGTTGCCGAGGAGCAATTTTCGGGGAATGTCCAGAGATGGACAGAATGCCAGGAACGCATGGAGCGTTTACTGGTGAATGCTTGAAGAAAGTGGACAAGCGACGGAGCCCCACGATCCGAAGGTCAATCCATATTGTGGACAAGCCATAGCGCCCCACAGAGAGAGTGAAGATGGCAGTTGATGCCGAAAAGCTGGATCAGGAAACGGATGCTGAACTGGCAGCATTAATGGGAATGGTACCGGAAGCCCCTGACGAGCAGGACAAGCCCACCGACCAGAATCCGCCCGCTGATGAGTTACCCCCGCCACCTGCACCGGAGCCGGAAGCTGCTGACGAAGAGTCAGAGCCGCCTGCCCCCACATCTTGTGAAGACAGCGGTGAAGACTGGCAGGACAAGTACACCAAAGCGGAAGAGTCCCGCAAGAATGCCCATGCCCTGATGACCCAGGCTACGCAGAAGGCGGCCGATCTGGAGCGCAGCAATAGCGACCTTCAACGACAGATGACCATGCTGCAGGCCAAAGTCGATCTGCTTAGTCAGCAGAGCATCAGCCAGCAAGGTGCACCGTCGTCTAACAGCAAACCATCGTCGTTGGATAAGTTTCAGGAACTCCGCAAGGATTACCAGGAGCTGGACCCGGTGTTCAACAAACTGGATGAGTCGGAGCAGCTGAACCAGAAACTGGAGCAACGGCTGGCCGCTATTGAGCAGGCTCGTAAAGAGCAGGAGGCCGAGCAGGCCCGACAGGCATTTTGGGAAAAAGTGCGAAGCCTTCATCCGGATGTGGAGCAGATTTCCGCCAGTGAAGACTTTAAGGGCTGGTTTGCCAGACAAGGAGCTGACGTGCAGGAGTTAAGCCGCGTAAGCCCCCTGGGAGCTGCCCAGGTGATGACACTCTACAAGGAGTCAGCCGGTCTTAATGCTCCCAAGCCCAACCCAGCGCAAAAAATGCAGCAGGCAAAACAGATGAGCGAACCGCCGGTGCGGTCCCGTTCAAAACCGACCACACAAGGTCGTCAACCTGCCATGACACTGGACCAGATTGCGGCCATGCCGCAGAAAGAGTTTAACGACAATGAAGAAAAACTCGATGAGATTCTGGCTCAGTGGATAAAGCAGGGAGGACGGCTCTAACGAAGTCTCGAAAGAGATTCAAAGGACCTGAATCATGGCAACATCTACGTTTCCAACGGGCGCTATGGCGAATGCCCTGTCCGTTATCTATTCCAAAAAGCTCAACGCCAAATTCTATAAACGAACTGTGTTGTCTGCTATCTGCAACACCAACTGGGAAGGTGAGATCCAGTCGGAAGGTTCCAAGGTAGTGATCCGTACCCGTCCGGATATCAATGTGGACGATTATGATCGTGCCACCGGGGTTGAGTATCAGGATCTGGAACCACCCAAGGTGGAACTGCCCATCGACAAAACCAAGTATTACGCCTTTGTGGATGACTACATCCAGAGCGCCCAGGCCAATATCGAGCTGATCAACGAGTCCTCTGCCGATGCTGCAGAGAACATGAAGATCGCGGTAGACGGCGATGTGCTGGGGAATATCTACACCGATGTGCATGTGGATAACAAGATCGACGGCGGCGGTACCGGTTTGGTTGTGGATAAGTCCAACGTGCTGGATTACATCGTCGATATGGGCACGCTGCTGGATGAGAAAAACATCCCCGAGTCTGGCCGTTGGCTGGTGTTGCCACCCTGGGTCTGCGGCATGATCAAGAAGTCCGAGCTGAAGGATGCTTCTCTGGCTGGTGATGGTACTTCCATCATGCGTAATGGTCGCCTTGGGATCATTGATCGCTTCACACTTTACTGCAGCAACAATCTGGCCAACGCAGCCGGTGTTACCCAGTGCCTGGCAGGTGTGAAAGACTTCGCCGGATTTGCTTCCCAGTTTATCAAGCATGAAAGTCTGACGTTGGAAAAGCACTTCGGCATGGGGCATCGAGGCCTGCAGGTGTATGGCTACAAAGTGCTGAAGCCCGACGCTGGTGTGCTGCTGGCGGCCAAGCGGTCTTAACTTCCCATAGCCCGACCTGAGTCGGGCTCTTTATATGATAAGGATACTTAACCATGGCTTTTGATCTGGAAACCTGCCGTAGCAAAGATGAACTGGAAGCCTTTGCCCGGCAGATGTTTAACGTAGAGCTGGATAAGCGGAACAAGCTGGATCAACTAAAAGACGAAGTACGTCAATTAATGAACGGCGGTGAGCCACCCGCAAAGCAGGATGGGCTGCAGGAAGCGGAAGATCAATTCAGGCCAGCAGCCAGTAATAAAGAGCTGCGGTTTGTACTGAACAAAAATAACAACAGCGTTTTTCATTACAATCCACGGCTGGCTAAACGAATCGGGGTGGATCTGGAGTTTTGTGATCAGCAAGGCAATCGGTTGTAGGGATCTGCCATGAAGGTCATCAGCATTATCCAGCGGGTTCGCAACCTGCTTCAGGACAATACCACCGTTCCCAGGTGGAGCAATAACGATCTGCTGGATGCCTATAACGAAGCACTGCTGGCAGTGGTGCAGAACCGGCCTGACGTGAACTCGCAGTTACTAGCTTTTACCTGTCAGGAACAGGCAGTTCAGTCGCTGCCGCCTGGCACCTACCGACTGCTGGATATTGTGGATAACCCGGGCACTGGCAGAACGGTGATTGCGACTACCCGCAGTAGCCTGGATAGCCTGTTGCCCAACTGGATCACGGCCACAGGCACGGAAGTGGAGCAATTCGTCTACGATCAAAAAAGCCCCGCTGTCTTCTATGTATATCCGGTACCACCAGCGAATCATCAGCTAAACCTGTTGGTCAGTCAGGCACCTGCACGAATAACCATTACCGATTTTGAAACGGATACTCAGCTACTCAGTCTTAATGAGCTGTGGCTGAATCCTGTGATCAACTACATGTTGTTCAGGGCTTTCAGCATGGATATGGAAACAGAAGCCAATATGCAGCAGGCCCAGAGTTACCTGGCCATGTTTGCCAATGACCTGGGGCTGAAGTGGAACGTGGATCAAATGTTCCGTCAGATGCTTCAGGGCAAGGTGGAGGGATAAATGGAACTGGACGCCTATCTTTCCCGAATCAGGCCTTATGCCAAGGGCTGTCCGGATCGGGTCATCAAAAACTATCTGATCATCACCCTGCGGGATATTTGCCACCGGGCGAACCTGTGGCGGCACAATGACAAGCTGTTTATGGTCAAGGATATAAAGCAATATTCGCTGACCGCACCCACGGGAACCGAGATTGCCACGGTGCAGAACATCCAGCGGGAGGACGGTACCCGGCTGGAAAGCCGTGACCTGCTGCCACCATACATTTCCACTGGAACTCCATACTACTACCGGCACTTTGAGACAACGACACTGACCGTCGCACCGATCCCGGATAAGAATGAGATGCACGACATTGAACTGACATTGATGCCTGCCTTTGATGCCGTGGAAGTGCCGGATGATCTGGGCCAGCTGACCCTGGAGTTTGCCTGCTGGGGCGTACTGGCTGATCTGCAAATGATGCCTGACGAGCCCTGGACCAATCCACAACTGTCAGAAGTGAACCGGCAAAAGTACGAACGGGAGCTGAATAAAAAGCGCATTCGTGGACTGGTGGGTGCCAGTGGTGGTGAACAGTCGGTGACCCGCAGGAGATTTGTCTGATGCCATTGCCCACATCCACAGATCTTCCACCTATCCTTCGGGGCGACAGCTTCACTATTCCGGTCGCGTTTACTGATGTTAGTGACCAGCCAGCGGACCTGTCGGGCTGGACATTAATTTTCACCCTGAAATTTCACCGGATGCAGCCTGACAGTGAAGCGGTGTTGCAAAAGCGACAGACCGTTGCCGGTACTGAGGCAATGGTTATTGTCACACCGATGGATACCAATGAACTGACACCCTATCGCTACGAATACGATATCCAGCTTTCCACTCCGGACGGTACCGGTGTCAGAACCTTTATGATGGGTACCATAACCCTCACCTCCGGCGTCACACACTCCATTCGCTAAAAACAGGACAAGGATATGTCAGACCCGAAACTGGCGGATATCAAGGTATCCCTGATCGGTGAGGCCGATCTGATTGTGGCTCAACGGCAGGCCGTAGCGGAAGACAAGATAGCCATTGAGCAGATGAAGGCTGATATTGAAAACATGCAGTCTGATGTGGACAACGACCAGAGTGATGTTGCGACCCGCCATACAGATATCGTCGTTAAACATGGGGAGGTGGAAGCGGATCGGTCAGAGGTATCTAGCAACCGGCAAGATGTGGAAGACCGACAGACTGATATCATCAATCGCCAGAACGATGTGACCAGTCGACAGTCAGATATCACCGTCAAACACAATACCGTGCTGAACACAGCAGCGACGGTGGCAGAAGATAAAGCGCAGGTTGCCAGTGATAAGGTAGACGTTGGTAATACCGTCACTGTATTCAACACTACCGTCACAAATGCCCTGCAAGCACTCACTGATGAAAGCGACCAGCAAAATACCAGAGTTATCGCTACCGGAGAAAGCCAGGAACAGCGGGTGATTGATGCTGGAGATACCGAACGGGATGACGTTGTCCAGGAAGGTATCAACCAGCGAAACCTGGTTAGCACCGAGAGCACCAACCAGCAGACGCTTATCGCCGACAAAGGTACTGAACAATCTGACCGTGTAAAAGCTGAAGGCGATGGTCAGGTACTGAGGGTTCAGACTGAAGGCAACAACCAGATCAGTCGGGTCATTGCAGAAGGCGATACCCAAACCGCTCGATCCAGCAGCGAGGCGGATCGTTCACTCAATGAAGCCAACCTTGCTCAAACCCATCGGAATTATGTTGAAGACTTCGCCGGTCGTTTTGGTGATGTGAATCAGGCCATTACCGATGCTACTGACCAGGCTGACCGGGCCAACACCGAAGCGGACCGTTCCAAAAATGAAGCCGCGCGCTCATCCGAAAAAAACGCCCTTGCAGAAAGCCATGCTGACAGGGCCGATGCTGCCGCTAATCGCGCAGACCAGATTGCTGAACTGGAAACCGTCCGTGATGCCCTGATCGCCTCAGCGGTGCCCGCGCCGGATTTTCATCTTCCCCTGGTTTCAGACCTGTATATTCGTGAAGGATTCGGCCCTGCCGATCAACTGGATATTTCAACGGAGCAGGATGGCAGCCAGCTGGTCAATCTGCCTACCCGCTCAGCGTCGTTCAGTCGGGATAGCATCAAGTGGTATACCAATAAATCCGGAGTGCTGACTAAAGCAGAAATCAATGAGCCTGCCTTTGAACAAGAAGGGATTTTGGTCGAGGGTAGCAGCACCAATATTGTCCCCCGTAGTAATCATTTCGCATCTCACTGGGTAAAGTACCCCGATAGCTCGACCACCGTGATTACGGACAATGCCGAAACCGGTCCCGATGGCATTGAAGGTTCTGCATCCCAATTAGACTTTGTTGGCAATAGCGCATGGCTGCTGACGTACAATTTAGGCAGTGCCGACCAGACCAAAGCCCATACCGCTTCTATCTGGATGAAAGGCAGTGTGGGTGGTGAGCAAATCAAGATTGATTTTAAAAATCAGGCATCGGTGGGGCAACAGGGAGATACCTTTATTCTCACCACCCGGTGGCAGCGCTACCAGGTCAGTTCTGTTGATCCTGGTGATGGCAATCACAATATTCACGGCTTCCAGATCCGTAAAAACGACGGTGTACCCGGCACCATTTTTATTTATGGAGCCCAGTTGGAACCACTGCCTTTTGCTACCTCCTATATTCCAACCATTGGCAGCACGGCTACCCGGTCTCCCGATTATCTGCGTTTCCAGCGAGCCTGCAACCTGGTGGAAAGCTCAAGAGTCCCCATGAGCTGGAGCATAGATTTTAATCGTTTAGGCGATGTACCCGGTAAAACGGGTTATATGATCTTTTGCTACGGCCACAATATTGATTCGGGAACCAATGGTTGGGCGCTTGTGGTCTGGCCCAGTTCAGATGCCTATGGTGGTATGCGTGTTCGTCAGGGAATTGATCTGGTGATGCCGATCATTACCGATACGGAGATGCACCGGTTGATTACATCTGGAGAAGAGCAAAAATTGGTGGTCTACCTTGATGGCCAGCTGACAGGTTCGGGTAACCAGGAAAATTTGACCCGACTCTATATTTCGGAAGAGGTTTCTCTCGGACACGGTGGCGACCAGTGCATGTATGGACATATCCGGGATTTTAAAATCTGGCATCGGGCGTTAACCCCTGAGCAGATCAGTGTGCTGGGGTAAGCCATGAAAATCGACATCACTTCCTTTACCGGAGAAGTCCCCTGGCTGGACAGCCACCTGCTGGAAGATACTCAGGCAGAAGCGGCGGTGGATTGTCGTTTAACCAATGGCAGTCTGAGAGCCTACCGTACGCCACAGGATGAACAGTTTCTGGCGGAGACTCCGCAGTCAATTTACCTGTATCGAAACGAAGGTAACCGCTACTGGTTCGACTGGACGGAAGATGTGGACGTGATCCGCTCTCCGGTAGCTGACGATCCCAATAACCGGGTGTACTACACCGGTACTTTGAAAGGACCACGCTACACCGATAACGGCTTGGCATTAAGTGGCGGCAGTGACTATCCAGTGAATGATCATCAGTTAGGGATGCCTGAGCCGGATGTGGCTCCCGTGGTCAGCCTCAGTGGCACACCGCTGGATGATGCACAGGAAGTGGATGCCGAAACACGCTTTTATACTTACACCTGGATAGACGAAAATGGTCGTGAAGGACCACCATCATTACCTTCCGGTGAGATCAGCGTGCTGCCCGGTGAAACTGTCAACCTGACAGTAGCATCTGGCCCGGGTTCGGTTGACATGAATATTACTCACTTCAGGGTCTACACGAGTACGCAAGTGGGTGTGTACCAACTTTGTACTCAGATTAATAACAGCGGAACCGTGGCCACTGATATCCCGGTTGGTGTGACCAGTGTCATGGATGAAACCCCAATGGATAAACGGGGCGATATTCTGGAAACCATCGGCTGGGTGGCGCCTCCCCATAACCTGCAAGGGATGGTGGTATTGCCCGGTGGTGTAGCCGTGGGATTCTCAGGCAAGGATCTGATGTTCAGTGAGCCTTACCATTTATATGCCTGGCCACTGGCCTACCGGTTGACCGTTGAGTATGAAATCCAGTCACTGGCTGTTGCCGCCAACAGTGGCATCATTACCACAGACGGCTATCCCTATGTGGCCTTTGGCACCGAGCCCAGTGCAATGACCCTGGAACGGCTTGATAGTGCCCATGCCTGTATCAGCAAACGCAGTATGGTGGATATGGGCGATATGGCATTGTATGCATCCCCCGATGGCCTGGTCCGGATCGCTGGTGGCCGGGCTGACCTGATGACCCGCAATATCATCAACCCGGAAGACTGGCGGGAACGCTTCCAGCCAGACACCATCCATGCCTGTTTTCACGACGGTCGTTATTTTGGTTTTTATGGTGATTCATCAAACGGCGGTGGATTTATATTCAGTCCGGATAGTGGAACCTTCACCGAGCTGGGCACTTATGCCGATGCCTGTTTCCGTGATCTGCAGGATGACAGCCTCTATCTGGCCATTGGCAACACCATCAAGGCGTGGGACAAAGGCACAGAGCTGATGGCCTACCGCTGGCGCAGCAAAGTATTCCAGGGAAAACCTGCCGCCTTTACCTCGGCACGAATTATGGCCGACAGCTACACCGACCTGATATTCCGGATATTCCGTGATGAACAACCAATACTGGAACTGCCGGTCACTTCTGACCGGGGTTTCCGACTTCCCGCAGGCCGTGGCAGCCGATGGCAGTTTGAGCTGGCAGGCACCGATACCGTTACCGCCCTAATTGTCGCCAGCTCCATGGCTGAACTCTAAGGACAGATTCCCTTTATGGCTAAATTCCCCGCACTGCCTGCAACGGTAGACCGCTATGTGCGTGAGTTTTTGAACCGGCTGGCTGGCCGCAGTGGCAACGCTGGAGATAAAGCGGTTCTGCACAGCGATTTGGCCGAGCTGGGGTTGGCGAAGGAAAAAGGACAGCGCCTCAGCATGCCAGCCACTTCCGTTAGTTCTATTACCGATACCCTGGAACCGGTCAATCCGCTGGAGCTACCGGATAACCCTACGACACCGGAGGCGCTATCAGCCGCCGGTATTATGGGAGCCATTATCCTGCAATGGCAGCCAGCCAGTTATAAAGGCCACAACCATACAGAAGTATGGCGAACACAGGTAGACGACCGTGAACAGGCATCGCTGGTTCATGAAGCCAATGGCAGCCGCTACACCGATGTTACCGGCAACACCACCACCTATTACTACTGGATACGCCACGTCAACGACATAGGCAAGGTCGGGGGCTATAACCTGTTTAACGGTATTAGTGCTGCAGGTCAGGCCGGTACTGAACAGATTCAGGCACAGGTTAAAGGTGTAATTGATAAAAGCTGGTTTACCCCGGACTGGGCCAGTTATGCCGATAACTAGGCGCAGGCTATTACCACACTGGAAAACAGCGATGTAGAGCAAAACAGCAAGATTACAACGCTGGAACAGGCCACCGCTACCCAGGCCACTCAACTGACCAACCTGACCAGCACCGTAGGTCAGAACACCACCAGCATAACCACCCAGCAGACCGTCACAGATGGTCTCAAAGCTGAATACACTTTGAAGGTGCGACAGGAAAGCAACGGGCAGATTACCGTAGCCGGAATTGGCGTGGCATCAGGTCAGGCAGACGACGGAGAAACCTTTTCCGAGATTGCTTTTGCCGCCGAGAACTTTTTCTTTACCACCCCCAACGGGCTGGTGCATCCCATGAGCATTATCAATATCGGTACTGAATCGAACCCCGACTACAAAATCATGCTGGATGCGGATGTGATGATTAACGGCCAGCTCAGCATCAGCCAGCTTCAGTCCGGGGAGTTGCAAAACGGCACCGCACTTACAGTTGGGCAGGGATCCATTGAGATGAGTACCGCCAGCGATGGCTATGGACAGATCATCATTACCGGTGCTGGTGGCATCGCCACCAATGATTACCTGGTCATCAAGGAAGGCCGGATCGAGTCGTTTGTTTACACGACATCAGCAGGTCATGTTCGCTACAAGGAGGTGCGCCGGAATGAAAGCGGTTCTGCCACCAGTGGCCAACAGGTCACCATTCCGGCTTACTTCAAAAGCCAGCCGGTAATCCATCTGGCTCCCCGTGACATATCCATCTACAACGCCAGTTATCCCAGTCAGTCCCAACGGCTTGAACTGGAACACAGTCCGGTACTGCCACACCCGGATATTGAAGGAGCCTGGGTATTTACGCCTTACTGTCGTTTAGTACTGGCTGATGGCGGCAAGACCGAGACTCACGGCCTGACCTATGTCGGCGGCAATAACAGCCAGCGGTGGGAAGTGACTGGTGTAAAAAGCCTGAAGAAAGTCACCGTCAATAACCGTGCTGCCAGCAGGCGCCATACTGGCAGCGGTAACAGTTACCAGAACCGCAAGGTGACACTGGCACTGGAATATCGGCCAGTCGGTGGCAGCTGGACCAGTGGCGGCTCCACCTCAGTGAATATAAGTCAGTTCAATACCCACGGCTTGCAGGTGAGCAAAAGCCTGAGTCAGGGGACGTATGATATTGCCGTGGTGCTGACGGCACAGGATCGCAGCGGGACGTTTACCAGCGGGGTGCTGCAATACGATTACACTCAGGCCAATAAAGCAGGCAGCAACTGGTCAAAAGTACTGGAAAGCCCTCCCGGTAAATGGGAGTACCACCAGGATTACAGTCAGTCAATCACCATTGGCAACCCTGCCCTGAGTGGCTGGGAGATAACACGGATTGATTACAGTGCCAGAGTGCAATTTACCATCAAGGCCCGTACTACTTACGACGGTAACTGGATAATGAACGGTAAAGTACCGGGCGAAGCCTACATTGAAGTGCCTAACGGGTCTGGCGGAGTGACCAAATACCGGGTTTACAGTAACACCGACGAGCCGGTTGATTATAACAACTGGAGGGCTGAAGACAGCAGGGATATTGTCGTCAACTGGTCAGACAGTACTTATAAAGATGGCGCGATAAGAGGCCCGGTCAAACTCTTTATCTCCAAGACCGGCTACACCTACTCCAGTATGACCAGTTCTCAAAATTATCTGCCTACCGCCTATGCCAGCGTCACCGTGTCAAACATCACCGCCACCGTTTACTACCGCAAAGCCAAAGGCCAGAGCAGTTCCGCCAGCAATACCTTCTACTGGGACAGCAGCAGCTACGACCTGGGAGCAACTGATATCAGCCTGACCAACTCAATCATTCACTGGACTGCTACGGGAGAATAATTATGGGCATATCCACATCACAGGGAATCATGCGTTACGGGGTACCTTCAGGAGGTGGGAGTTCGGGACTGAAGCCTGGCAGTGCCTATCAGAAAAGTCTGGACCAAATGGGGAGCTTTAATACCTTCTCTCTGGGCTCCAGCTCCTGGCCGTGGAAGAACAATACACAACCAGAAATGCCCGAAATCGCCCCCCGCTATGCCTACGATGATCAAGACGGCACTTCTCAACTGAATATCGAAGCAGCCACCGATGCCGCAGACACCCTGAAGGAATACGGCGACAAACTGTTTGATGTGTTCGATAACTACCAGACCAACTTCCAGTACCTGGGCGACAATGCAACAGTATCCGATGCCCAGCTCCAGAGCCGGTTGGGAGAAGCCAGCAGTGATTATCAGGCCAATGCGGATCTGCAACAGGCGGAGTACGAACGGGATATGCGACGGATGGGCGTGAATCCCAACTCGGCACGATTCGCCGGTTTTGGTACCAGCAATGCCCTTCATAAAGCAGCCGGGCTTTCCGCCATCCAGAACCAGACCCGGGATACAGCCAGGGAAGAAAGCTGGAATCGTAATCTGGATGTTGCCGAACTCGGACTGGATACCGCCAAGACTGCCACCGATGGCGTCAGCAGTGCCGCCAGCGTCTACAAACTGGCAGCGGATATGTTCACCGACAACAAGATCAAGTACGACCAGTTAAACGAAGCAGCCCGGCAATACGACATTGGTTATGGCTTCAAGGCAGACGAGATGAAACTGGCAGCCCAGAACCAGGCATTCAACCAGGGGCAACAGCGTTGGCAGAACGGGATCTTGCAGACTTACCAAAATAACGGGCAACTCAACTACCGGGAAAGTTTTGATTACGGCTATTAAGGACAGGAGAGTCCCATCATGTATATCGGACCAGACGGAAAAGTTTATCAGAACAAGTTTGACTCCCTGGGTCACTCCACCAAAATGCCCGGCTACGCAGAAGAACAACGCCAGATCAACGACCGACTGCATGAACTGCGCCAGCGACAGAGTGAGGCGATTGACCAGCGGCAGAATCAGGAATTACGACAACAGCAGATTGATACCGGTGACCGACAGAACTTCTACGATAACCAGCGTGAGTACGCAGGCGTCCATGGTCAGCCTTATGGCATGGGGCCGGGTCAGGCCGGACAGCAGCGAAGTGGTCAGGCAGGTTATGGGATGCCCATGGAACGCAAAGAAACCGTGGTTGATCCATTGGTACAGGATGCCGGAAAACTGAATCGGATGCTGCAAAAGTACCATCAGGGCCAAGACTCACGGGATGCAGAAGATGCTATCGGCTTTATTAACCAACACCCCGGCATCAGTGCCAACAATGTCACCGGCATCCGGTTCAACCACAGCGACCGCAATGAAGACCCGCTGGTGAGCCTGCTCGGTGACGATGGTAATCCGGTTAAGCAGTTTTACCTCAGTTCCCTCTCCAACCTGAATAACTTTGCCGGTCAAAAACAGCAGCATTACAACCCCGGCAGGCAGGTAAAAGAACCCGAAGAACAGATGAGACAGCTTCAAGCCATGGCGCAACAACTGGCAGCGCAGGAGCTGGCCGGTGAGTCCGAGGGGGTGCGCAAAAAGGAAATGCCCGCCGCCATACAACACCATTTCCAGCAACTGATGAAACAGTACGGACCCGCCAACCCGGGTTATGAAGACACCGGCTTCAGTCAGCCTAACCAGACACCGGGCTTTGGCCTGTTTGATAACCGTCAGCAGGGGCCGGAGGGAGACTACCTGGCTTACCTGCAAAAAATGCTCGGCGGAGGCAGTCAGGTAAACGACGATCCACCACCACCGGGCACCCCCGCCACGGCCACCCCGAAGCAGGGTTCTCGGGGCTACAACTTTGGCAACAACAATGCCCCCGGCACCTGGCGCAACTTCAATCCCTCCTACGGGCGCTAAATAAACCTCCCTAAAAAGACTTATTAGCCACAGAGACAAGGAGACACAGAGGAAAAGCATTAGTCTTTTTCTCCGTGTCTCTGTGCCTCCGTGGCAAAAAAAGCTCACGGATGATGCTATGAATTGGCAAGATTACACTTCCACTCCACTCTGGCAGCAAAGCGATGATGCAGAAAAAGAACACTTGCGCTATCGCTACTGGAAAGATTACCTGGCGCCCAATATTCCAGTAGAACACCACCGCGAAGCCAGAACCCTTTTTGACCAGCATACCCGTCGTCGTGGTAACCCGGAGAGCAACTATGCCGGAGACCTGTGGGATGCACTTTGGCATGGAGGTTATGCTGGTGCGGCTGATCTGGTATCCGGCGCAAGTCGTCTGGTGGGTGGTGATGGCCATAATGCTGCCAGTGATTGGTTTCGGGAAAAGTCTGAGGAACAGCTCGACAATATGTCGCCCTCCAGTGTGGAGGCGATGCAGGGCTTTGGTATCGAGCGCAAGGCAGGTGGTGGTTATGGCCTGACCGATGGCAGCACTGCTGCCGGTTTTGGTCTTCAGTTTGCCTCCGGTCTTGGCTCGCTGGCACCATCTATGATCCCCGGCGGGGTGGCCAGTAAAGGACTGGCAGCACTGGGAGCAAAAGGACTTCAGGCAACCGGTGCTGCTGCTGGTGTGAAAGGTCTGGCTGACGCCCGCAGGGTTCAGGGTTATGCCAACGCCATCGACAAGGCCAGCCACGCCATTGGTTATGGGGCAACCGGTGGTTTGATGATCGGCGGGGCCGGTGCGGAGGATGCCAAGAACGCCATACTTTCTGCCAGTTATGATCAACTGAAAGACTCACCCAGATTCCAGGAACTCTATCAGCAGACTTATGCTGCGGCTGGTGGCGGTGAGACCCGAGTGCCCTTTGAACAGGCAAAGGCATTGCTGGCAGAAGAAGCGGCCAAAGAAGCCTTTGCTCTGGCTGCCGGTGTGGGTGCGGTGTCCATGGGGATTGCTGGTCCGATTATGGAAGGGCTTGCCCTGGGCGCAACCGGTAGCCGTGGTGCCAACGCCCTGAAAGGATTGATTACCGAAGGTGCGCAGGAGTTTGGTGAAGGCTTCGGCCAACAGGTAGCAGCCAACTATGGCCAGCAGCAGGCAGGCATGGATGTTGGGCTTACCGATAGAGCCATGGATCAGGCTCTGACCGGTCTGGTTGTAGGTGGTCCGGTGGGCGGTGTGGTGGGAGGTTTCGGTCGTACCCGTAATCCGGAAGCAGTCAGTATCCTCCAGAATAAACTCAACGATCTGATGAGCCAGCACCAGACCCTGCAAGATCAGATGCAGGAACCACATGCCGACCAGACCATGTTGGCGGAGCAACTGCGCCAGAACTCGCTGGCCATTGCCGGTTTGAAAAGCCAACTTCGGGAGTTGGGAGAAACCATACAGGAGCCTGAACAGCCACAACCGGAAGCAGGGGCACAGCCGGAGTCGGAAGGTGGACCGCAGTGGTATAACTGGTCAGACCGTAACGATCCGAATAACCCTCCCGGAGGTGCTGGCGGTGGTGTGTCCGATAATCCCAATGCAGGACCGCAGGACGTCAGTGACTATGACCGGCCAGCCTGGCAACGAAACCGACCGGGCAATCCGGCAGAAGCGGTGCGATTTGGCCAACGCCATGTGGATACTGCCGAGCCTACCAGTAACCTGGAGCAGCCGAGCCATTGGAGTGGTCGCTCAGTGGGGCTGGAAGGTCAGTCACCCATAAACACGCCCATGGATACCCGGAATGTGGGTATGCCTAAGCAGGAAGTTCAGCAACCGGCACCGCAGGACAACCGTTGGAAGAACCGGACGGTGACCAGGGAAAAGCCACAACCTGCCGAACCGCCGCAACAGTCCCTGCCTTATTATCCTCCCTCCGACTTTACCGGCAATCGCTACGGCACTGTGGATGCTGATCCTGAAATGGCAAAGCAGGACAGCCAGCAGCGCCGTGCTGAGCAGATAGATCGGGCTGCCAGCCAGCATCCCGGCTCACCAGAGTACACCGGCAACCCCGATCAGGATTTAGCCAGCTACACCGAACGGATGAACAGCCTGAACCGGTTGTTCCGCTCCTTTAACTGGCAGCGCGGGGACGAAAGCAAGAAGCGTCGTGTTCGTAAGCTGATCGAGAACCAGCGCCGTTTGGAAATGAAAGCCCGAAAAAGTGGCCGTGGTATTACGCCGACATCCATGAAAGAAGCATTAGCCAACCTGAAGGCCATGGTGGAAAGTGGTGAAGGTATCCGCTTTGAACGGGAAGTCAAAGCCATTGAAGACCGCCAGCAAGAGGAAGGATTACGGCTGAATGCACAGCAAAAATCTGGAACACCGTCTGGCATTAAACCGGTGATGGGAAAGAATGGAAATCTCGACAGCCGCACGTGAGCGTGGAGAAGATAGATCGGGCTGCCAGCCAGCATCCCGGCTCACCAGAGTACACCGGCAACCCCGATCAGGATTTAGCCAGCTACACCGAACGGATGAACAGCCTGAACCGGTTGTTCCG
>NZ_PJPV01000174.1 GCF_002864045.1 Endozoicomonas acroporae | reverse complement strand
ATTTCAGGAGAGGCGACAACTATGCTGACACAGGGGGTCTGTTGAAAAATGAAGATCTCAGCAATCAAGCAAGAAAAACCATAAGAAGAACCAGCTCAGGCCATGCAGTAGTGTTGCTCACAATCACTCGTTTGGTTGCAACAGTGGAAGAGAAAACATTGGTGCTTCTTGACGAGCCAGAGAGTCATCTTCACCCGCCATTGTTATCAGCCTTTGTTCGTTCTTTATCTGAACTTCTCTACGACAGAAATGGTGTAGCAATTATCGCAACACATTCTCCTGTTGTTTTACAGGAAATACCCAAAACCTGTGTCTGGAAGGTTAATAGAGTAGGCTTGGCTACCACTGTAAACAGGCCGGATATTGAGACATTTGGTGAAAATGTTGGCGTGCTGACCAGAGAAATTTTCGGCCTTGAAGTGGTCAAATCAGGCTTCCATGATTTGCTAGTCAAATCTGTAAAGAGAGGCGGCTCTTATGAGCAGATAATACAGGAATACAACCATCAGCTTGGACTGGAAGCCCGTGCAATTTTAAAGGCACTCGTGACCCATCGTGATAGGAGTGCTGGCTGATGTTGAAGCTTGCCTATCCTGCGCATAGTTACGAACAAACTCTGGATAGATGCTGTATTGGCATAACTGGTAACACTTTACTTTTGGGAAAAGTAAATGCTGAGAGACAGGTACTTGAAGAAAGCGCGCGAGTGTACGAGGCTTCTGCCTCTACTGGAGGGTTACATACGCTAACACCAACAACCTGTGGCACAGATGAAGACCCATTGGTAGTAGGGCAGCTTAAAAAGTCTGAGCTAATAAAACTATACGGCACTTATTTCGTTAGTCAGAAGAAACCCGGACGCATCATTTACGACTCCATAATGACTGCAGCTAATGAAAAGTGCCCATTCTGTGGAGGTGTTGGTCGCCCAAGAAATCTGGATCACTACTTACCCAAAGCACATTTTCCTGAATTTTCTGTACTACCTATCAATCTCATTCCATCATGCAGGGACTGCAATATGGATGGGAAAGGAGAAACCTTTGCAAACAGCGAAGATAAACAGGTTCTCCACCCATATTTGGATAATGAAAAATTCTTCAACGAGCAGTGGTTATTTGCTCGATATCTGCCTGATGATGAAGGTGAGCCTGGCGTAATTGAATACTTCGTTCAGCCTCCAGAAAGTTGGACCTATAATCAAAAGGCCAGGGTTGAACAGCACTTCACAGACTTTGATTTGGACATTCGGTTTTCAAAAGAAGCAGGGGCTCGGCTAATTTCCTTATTAGGCCAAATTGACAGTTTGGCCAGTTTGCAACTACCTATTGAAGACATCCAAACAGCAATCTTACAGCCAGTCATCGATTCTGCTCCCTTCGTGAATCACTGGGAAAAAGTAATGTGTGAAGCTTTGATACGAGATCTCTGATAACTGCATTATTATTGCTACTATACTAATAGCTGAACTCTGAATGAGTCCACATGCCAGCTCAATATCGTTATTTTATTGTCTGTAACGCTCAAGAACTGAAAATGCATTATCAGCACGGAACTCTCTGGCAATCCTCCAGCAATCGATAAGGTTGGCACCATACTGGTAGGTCCTGTATGGGTTGCCGCCTTTCTCCAGCATCAATTCAACCAATTCTGGTTCATTGCTTTCCACAGCCAGCATTAGGGGCGTATATCCTTTTATTGGGCTGGGATGCACTGCATTTGGATCAGCCCCTTGATCCAACAGCATGATTGCTATTTTGACTAAGCAATCACGGTTAAGCCTTGTCTTTTTCTGTTCGACTAATGCTTTTAGCATTAATTCTCGAAAAGCATTCTGCAGTAAACTGTCATGGCTATCTATGATTGCAGAACGAGTATCTTCCTCAGTAGCCCCAAACATCCCATAAGATATTCTACGAACAGAGTCGATTAGCACTGGGTCATCTGGCTGTACGTCATTACAGTTTTCAATAAACTGCTCTGGCGTTTTCTTGAGAATAGCGAGGTTCTTGATACAGATATTCAGTGCAGTCTGATCATCTATCCACCCTGGACGGTTTACCCTAGCCCCCATTGCCAAAACGGTATCAACAATATCTGGAGTTCCTGTTTCGACGGCCTGAAGAAGAACAGTGAACTTCTACTTGTCTGTCTTAATATTCATAGTTTCATAACTATGCTCATGCTCCTTAAGCAAATCAAAACACCTGCGGTCCCCAGTGTTTACAACTGTCAGTAAAGAAAACAATAAAGCTGACTCCGAGATACTGGACAACATATCTACATCTGCACCAGAATCGAGCAGAGCCTTTACATTATCCGGCTGGTTACAGCGAGCATATAAAACCAACTGTGGATACCTTCTTTTCACCCCACCAAACACCATATCTATACTGATCATCCGGTTTGGCCTTTTTAAGTCTGGTTTTTTGTTATACGAATCCGGATCAAAGTCCTGCAAAAAAGGGAATTCCACTTCATGTTTTTTCTCATCAATACAATCAGGAAAACAGTTCTCTGGCGGGAATAGTATTGAGAAATGGGTAGTCCATTGCTCTAACTCCCAATCCTCGACAATATTGTCTTTAGACCTTTTGCTGGCTCTTGAAAGCTTATCCCTCTCGCCAATGGCGTTGAAACAGCCAAAGGCTATGGCCTGATTCTTTAACTGTTTCAGAAAAACCATGTCACGCTTAAAAGCAGCAACGGCTAAGGCTTCTTTCAAAATCTCAGATAAGTTTTCGGCTCTATAAATTGTCTGATCAAAAGCAGATTTGTAATGTATTAAGGCCTCTTTGTACTGGCCTGCATAGACGAACCATTTTGCTTTCTGCCATGCCAGATAGTGGCCTGTAATACCGTCTGGGTCATATTTGATCATCTGTTTTTCAAACTCTTCCAGTAACCGCCAACTGTCCTCTTTAGTGTTAACTGTCTTTCTAAATTTTCTTCTTAATACATCTGATGCAGCAAAAGCCACAGGGGCAATTGGGGCAAATTTTTTGCCATAATTCAGGTTTGCTTCCGCCAGTATGTTAGTGATGCCTCTGGAATCGCTTTTTCGGTAAGTTATGTTGGCCGACTCAAGCAGGTCGTTTTTTGAACAAATATCCAGGAAATACTGGACCGCTCTTGCAATGGTTAAATGAATCAGAATTCTCTGCCTGTCGGGAGATTCAGGAAACTCCTCCAAGAACACGGTGAATGATGTGGACTTTGGAAGCTCTTTTCTTTGTTTCCATTTGCGGTACTGATCTTGCTGAATTTTCTCTTGATAGCTCAGAAATGGAGAGAAGGAAGATATATTATTCTCCAACCACTCACATACAGCCTCGATGGCATTACTACCATCATTACCACTGAAGTATGTCGCTGGAACCGGCCCACTAAATAGACTATGTACCTGAATCAGGAATTTCTCTGCCAATGGACTAAAAAAATGCTCTATCAGAAGTGGTAATGATTCTGCTCTGGTTAAGGTATCGATCCCCACGGATGTTACTAACTTGATGTACTCAGAAATCAGATGGTCAAGATGGTTGCAAAAGAATTCTGAAAACTGAGGGGATAGCCGCTTTGCTAAAGGATCTCTAAACAGCTCATCAAGCAAACTATTCCGTAAAAGGTGATCATAATCACCTTCTCTGGCCATACGGTCCAAATCGCGATTGTTATTCTTAGTTCCCAGTGCTCCAGCTAAAACCCTATATATCTCACCTATGGTTGGGAATGGACGTTCTGGTATATCAGTGGTCATTGGTAAAATACTCCCTTTCTATAGCTCTCATATCTCGTTTGAAGTTCTGAAAAGCCCTACGATCACTTGGTGAACATGGTACCGTAAGTCTTGATCCGAAAGGGGAAATTAACTTTCCATGACGTTTGCCATTTTGAAAAAGCCAGCCCTGGCTGACTTTTCTTGAGACCAGTGCGCCGATCTCTTTACAACTGCTGAATTTTCGCATTTTCAACACCCTTGAAGACGGGTGTATAAATACACCCGCCATAGTCAGCTATCTATTTTTCTGATTTCCCTGAGTTCTTGGCTGCGGCAGACTGTGCACGAGCGGCAAAACTGTCGCTGGAAACCTTCCCGCCGTTTGCTTTTGCTTCACTGCTTTGAATACGCGCCGCTGCGCTTGGCGTCATAGGAGTACTGGTCTTTGACTTAGCCATGAGATAATCCTCAAGCGATATACACAACTCACCGCGAGCTGTGTTTCTGGCCTCTTCAAGAGGCAGGCTTGAGGTTACGAGAGAATGATGAATATTGCGGCAGCGTGGGTGGTGAAAAAAATTCTGATTTTGTGAGCATCCGACTGGAAGGCACAAAAGACAGAGGTTTCTGCCGTTTGTCGATTAATAAACTACCCCGCCGCAAGCGACGGCGGAGAATATGACCCACAGAGATTTAAAAGCTGATTAGTCAACATGCACAAGCAGGCATTCTTGTATACTAAAGTTTGGAAGAGGCTTTCATAGCCGAGCACAAGAGCCATTCAGCTTCTGGAGTGACTAACTGAAATACTTGCCTACCAGATACCATGCTGTTGAACTTAAAGGATCCAAGATGACCGAACCAATTCCAGGAAACAATGAACGAAATGCGGCTGAGGCTGCATTGAGGAAAATAGGCTCAAACCTTTGGTTTTCGGGGCTTTCTGATGAATGGCAGGACTTCCTTGTCTCAAATACTGTTGAGCATTTCGATACATATGAACAGACTATGGAAGAAGCAGCTGCCGGAATGGTCAGGGTATTCCAAAAATTAGTGAACCAAGATCCGGATATCCTTCAAGCAAATCCTTGGGAGACAGCTTGGTTTGGTTAAAACTGGACTTTTCCGTTCGTTCATGTCAGCAATATAATCTGGGAACTCATATAGCTTTAATACTGCGCATTCATATCATGATTCCTGACCAAGACTTGCCTTCAGTTGCGCCTGTAACTTTAGAAATTCAGCATGCCGCTCACCCTCACTTGCAATAGGCTCTGGAGGTAGGTCTTGACTATCTTCCTCTTCATCATCGCACTCTTTTTCCATTACAGGCTCAAGGCCAGAGTTTGTAGGTTTACCCATTTCAGCCCTATCTTCTTCCAGCAGCTGCTGTATCACCTCAAGGTCTTCAAAAGGATTAGGGCCATCACCTCTAAGAGCTTTAATACCTTCGTGAATGATAATCATCCTATACTCAAAAACATAATCCAAAACTGCTTCATTAATCTCATCCAACTGTTTATTGACAAGGTAACGGTTACATCGATGCATATAACTAGCAAGAATTGCCGGAATTCCTTGTGTGTAGTCATAAATTTTTAAATAGTATCTTTCAGCTTCTTTCTTTTCTTCCTCTGACTCTCCGGCTAAATTTACTTTTTCCTTTGCCATTAAGTTGATCCAGAAGAGCTGAACCAGTTGCCTCCAAAATTTATCACCCACATTATATCTGGTCACTTGATAAAAGAAGCCTGTAGCTATTCGCCTTATTGCACTGAAATCTTTTGTCATCTCACTTGTGAAAAGCCTCCACATTTTTGTCGTACCCATATAAAGTACAGAAACACCGACACAGTTAACCAAAGCACTTAGAAATGCTGTAAGCCTTTTATGCTCATTATTATTTAGAATATTTTCAGAATCATCAATTACCAGAAATCCGACATTATGAATTGTTGATGCTATTGCCATTTCCAACTGCAATATATCAATGCTTTTATTATGACTACTTGGTTTGAAGTAGCAATCCTTCCCTGTATGTCCTAATAAATAATCAAGCGTGGCCAAATACTGTAGACATATACCTTTCTCAGAACCAGATGGAAGGCAGTCAATTTTCAACCAAGTTATTTGAGCGAAATTGATAGGCAAATTCTTATACCTATTATGATAAATAATATTCGGGATAACTGATAAAACACTTTCTATCATAAATGTTTTACCACCGCCTGTTATACCTAAAAAAACACTTGTTTTGGTGCATGTCAGGCACACTTTTCTAGGAGTGAAAAGATATTTTTTCTTTTGTTTGACTTCATCAGTATTTTTCCTGTTTTGTAAAGATAATGATGTTAAATGCCTGATATGCTCTGGGGATAAAGGATTTCTGTAGACATAGGTATCCATTAGAACATCAGTTATTTCATTCCATATTTCGAACCATAAATCTTTATCCGGCAGACAACAATCAGTTAGCCCCATAGAAATTAATGAACGATCCTTTGCATAGAATTCATCAAGATCAATTTTACCATTTTCATCCCTGTCTTGATGGTAAGGTAACTTCCTTATAGAGCCAAATAGATTTTGTTTAGTGACAAAATCTCCATCGCTATTCCTTGTAATAAAACTATATATTGACTCTGTTAATGGGTTATTAGAATAACGAGCTAAACGGGACTCATAAACTGGATCGTAAATAATACACCTTCGAATTCTTCGATTAACGAATATTTTTTCTCTCAGTTTTTTATCCACAACTTAAACACCTTGTAAAAAATCATCAAAATCGTCGTTATCATCTTCTGAGCTAAACTCAGAGCCTGCAGGAACTGCACTTTTAACTTTTTCTTGATCCGCAGAGGATTCACCAATAAAGTCTTCAACTCTGTACCTTTTTAATTGATCAAGCATCGCCTGTTCTAATTTCTGTTCGTCATTTATTTTTCTGGCTCTCATCTTGGCCTGCTTTTTTCCTTTCGCAAGATTATCAAGTGCTTTTTTTGAAGCACTTCTACGAGCTTCTGTTAATCGCGCTCTATGACCAGCATTTTCTTCACGTATCTTAGAATCTTCTACTCTTTCATTGTCTAGCTGGTTAAGTACCTGCTCAACATGCATATACTCGAGCCTTTGACTCCTTGAATGTATTCTGCATTTAATTATCGAAGAGTCAGCCTTAGATATGAGATAGAGATAGTTAACTGAACCCATTATGCGGTGCCCGGTATAATAGTCACCAATCAAACCAGCATTAAAATTATCCCTATAAAGCTTTACAAATTTTTGTATATCTGGATGAGTTGGATCGTAGAATATTTTATTTTTATTGTTATCACCAACGGTATATACACCTTTCTCATTCGCCCTTATAGTTACCTGTTCACTCAAAGATAATATCATCAACTTTTTATCGAAATTATCAGAGCTGATCCCGTATGAATTGCAGTTTTCAAGACCCCATTTCCAAATCTCAATGGGTATAGGCTTAACTCCATCCCGTACCATATCAGCACTCAGGTATTTCCTATCAAGCAAGCGCCTATTTATAACATAAGCAACCTCTACAGAGAGTTGAAATAATTGGGGCATTTCAATACATGAGTATTCCGCAGGGTTACTTGCTCCTCTTGCCAGGGCTTTAATCACTTTACCAGGTAATCTGTGAAAAAGCTGCTCGGTAAACAGCTTATTGGTGCTTTCAACCAGTGATTTTTGCTCTGGCCTATAAGCGGGACAAAAAGATGATGCCATCACGCCAAAGCGACCATGAATGACATTCTTTTTTGTTGAGAGAAAATCTGAACCACGATCTAAAAGATTCTCATAGGAGACCAAATGACATGGCCAATCCTCATCATTAATTTCAACTCCCCACAGCTTTCCAAAATCTGATTTCTTTATGAATGCACCAAGTAACGCTTCTAAAAAACGAGCATGACATGGACTCCTGAAATCTATTGTTGTGACAGCTAACATCCCGGAAAATACATCTACAACATTGTACTGATGTGCTCTCCCAACGGAATTCTTTTTTTCTCCCTCAAATGCACTACCGCTGGAGTCAAGCAATAAGTGCAACAGACCTCCCAGTG
>NZ_PJPV01000173.1 GCF_002864045.1 Endozoicomonas acroporae | reverse complement strand
TTTTGAATTATTGTACTGTATCGCTAATAGCTCTATCGTAATGGGCAATAAGTAGCTGGCCATATGGAATCACATATTTCTGGCTACTTGGGCAGGTGCTATGCGAGGCACAACGGAGGGAGCATAGCCGTAGCTATGTGACCGGAGTTGTAACGAAGCAGAGTGCCTGAACAAGGAGTCAGAAATATATGATTTCATATGGTTAGCTACTTAATACGCCTCCCGCTTCCCGCAAGATCAGCGCACCGGTTACTCATACGCTTTAAATGGCCAATCTTGCGACAAAGCAAGCGTTAATGTTGGGTTCAGCCTATACCAGCCTGAGTTCCAATCGTTTTCCCATCACTTCGGCCGCGTGGGACAATGTTCTGAGATTCAGACTTGTATTGTCCGGATCAAGCAGCCGGTCCAGTTGTGAGCGACTGGTTCCAAGCAGTTTGGCAAAGGCGGATTTGTTCACACCTTCTTTCTTCAGGTACTCATCAATCTGCCAGGCAATAACCCGTTTCATGGCTTCAGCCTGACATTCGGCCAATAGGCCATCTTCTGTCAGGAAGTCATCAAAGTTGCTGCCAATGTGAGGATTGCTCATTGTTGCCTCCTTTTATTTTCTCAATACGTCGTTGCGTCGTGACTTCGCCAAGTCCAGATCACTGGCAGGGGTCTTTTGGCTTTTCTTAGTGAAGGCGTGCAGTAACACCATTTCACCATTAGCGACAGTAAACAGTACACGGGCAATTCTGCCGCCTGTCAGGTCGCTGCGCACTTCCCAAAGCCCCTTATCCAGCTTTCGAACTACCGGCATGCCAATAGGCCAGCCGATTTCAACAGTCTTGATATCTTGCCCCACAGCCCGGCGATCCTCGCGGGTGAGAGCCTTTAGCCAGTCAAGCACTGGTTCATGGCCCGATTGTGTAGCGTAGAATCGAACAGAAATCACTTTCATTTGCTTGTACCATTTTAGGTACATTCTAGCTGAAAAAAACTTCAGGTCAAATTTATATGGGAGGGATCATCGAAATAGTTGGGTTTTGCCGGTAACATGATCTACCGGCAGTAATGTTGCGTGCCATGAACCCGTTCCCATCTTTTGCTTTTCATTCCTGAGACACCTGGCCAATGGTTACATCTGTGCTAATCTGGTGTAATATTACACCACAATAGGTAGGCAGGAGATGACCCATGGCTAGGCAAAGCATTACCCTCACTTCACCCAATGACCAATGGTTGCAGGCCCAGGTTGAGAGCGACGAGTATGGCAGTAAAAGTGAAGTAGTGAATGACTTGATTCGCCAGGCCAGGCGGCGTCAGGAGGCGACAGAATCGCTTCGTAGTGCGCTTATTGCTGGTGAAAACAGCGGGATCAGCAACGATACAGTAGACGATATCCGGGAGCGTGTATTAGCCCGGAGAGTAAAGCATGACTAAGTACAGCCTGTCGGCGGAAGCTGGGCAGGATATAGAGCGAATATTCGAGTTTGGTCTTGATTGTTTCGGGTATGAGCAAGCCAGTCATTATCTGGATGGCTTGGAAACGCATCTGAACTTGCTGGCGCAGCACCCAAATCATTACCCTGCTATCCGTCATATACGTGAAGGTTATCGACGTAGTGTGTATGGAGTGCATGCTGTCTATTACTCTGAGCTTGACGATGGGGTTTTGATTGTTCGTATTATGGGCAGGCAGGATTTTGTCGAAGCTTTGAATGTATAGAGCTTGGCAGCTAAAGAGAGCAAGGGCTTATTTTTCAGCTCAGATCATGAAGCGTTTTAGACCAAAATCCATAAAAACCGTTGCTATTTGTGGACAGTCTGACCCCGAGATGGAAGCATTATGCTGGGAAAATAATATTGAAGTGGTTGTGATTCCAGAGCGGGAAAAGTAATGCCGGTATCACTAACCGGCAATGTCCTTAAATAACACCCTGAACCTTTTCCCACGTTTTCCTGTAGCGCTCATGCCGGGCGTCAATATAAACCGCCAGGTCTGAAATCTTTACCATCCACGGCGATTTCTGGCTGTTCATGGTGCGCACCACCGGAACCGGCAGCTTTTGAGAGGCAGCAGCCAGCTTCGCCCGTTTTTCACACATGCCAAAGAACTCCTGGCAAACGTCTTCCAGCGGTACATAAGTAGTTAACCAAATGAAATCGTATTTTCTGACTAAGTGGGCAGCCACTCTGCGGCGTTACAACTACGGTCACATAGCTACGGCTATGCTCCCTGCGTTGTGCCTTGCATAGTAACTGCCCACTTAGCCAGAAATATACGATTCCATTTGTGCAACTACTTAGGGTTTTTCATACTTGGCGAAGAGCATCAACTCGGTATTCATGGTTTGTCTCCTGTTTAAAAATTGATATCCGTATCAAAAACGTCCATGTCGGCAGGCATGGTGTGAGTTGGTTTTGGTCTTTCTGCAGGGTTATGATTCCAGGCGCTGGGTGTATCGGGTTTTACGGTGAAATCGAGGCTTTTTATGCGATGCCACCGGTCCTCCTGAAGTACCTCAATACGACAGTGCTCTTTCATTTCGTTCTGTTCAGTCAGGTGCTGGTATGCATCCATCGTCAGCTCTGGCACCGGAGCCTGCTCAACCCGCTTTACCCACCACATGACCGCTTTCTGCCGGGCGTAACCACCATGCTGGAAACAGACCCATTCCCGAATAGTCTCAAAACCGCAGCGATGTTTCTGAACTTTCGCTATTGAGCAGATGGCATTCATCAATAATGAGTAAATCACAATGGCCTAACTGCTCTGCTCTTTTATGAACACTCTGGATGCTGGCAAACAGTACCTGAGCATCGGTATTGCGGGAATTCATAGAGGCTGAGTAAATGCCCGTCGGGGCTTCTGGCCATTGGGCGACAATCTTTTCATGGTTCTGCTCAATGATCTCTTTCACATGGGAGATAATCAGAAAGCGCTGGTCTGGCCAGTGCGGTAAAACCCCATGGATAAAGCGATAGCGTTTTGAATGATCCATAGCTCATTTTCCTTCTCATTGATTATTTTCAATCGTTCCGTCGAACTGGGTTTTCAGTCCTGCCAGCTTTTCATCCGTCAGCAGGCGCTTGTCTTCTACTGCCTGAATTTCCTGAGAGGAGAGCTGGCCTTTATCTGTGCCAGTTATGAATTCCTCGCCCGTTGATTTCAGGCGATAACGTATCCAGAACTCACCGCTATCAATGGGCTCAGCAAATTGCTCTAAGAGGTAAGGGTTATAGAGGTGGAGTTCACAACCTGACATCTGAACCGATTCCGGGATTTCCATATCATGACGGGCGCAGTGCCACTGGCCATCTTCAACTGGTGTGCTGTGCAGGCAGGTACGACAATTAACTACAGGGGCTTCTTGTCCATGGCAGATGGCCTGATGGTCGCAAAATTTGCAGAGGTACCAGCTGGGGTCTTCACTGATTTTGCTCAGAGGTCGGTCACTGGCAATAATAATGCATTCTGCTTTCTCAATGGCTGCTTTGCCAATAACAGGATCAAGCCGAACCCGCTCACCATACAGTTCATCTGTATTTTTGTTCACGGCGATATAGAAGGCTCGGGTCAGCTGAGGGTTTGCCAGGTACATATACACCTGCATCTGGATAAAGTGTTCTGGCTTGGCTGCCTCTACACCTTTTTTAACCAGCTTGTTGAAGGACTTCTCATTGTGGGTTTTCATCTCAATCAGGTGCCAGGTCCTGGGGGCTTCGATAAAGCCTTGGCCCACACCATCAAATGAACCACCAAAATGCCCGTTGCAGGCCGAGATTCTGAACTGCTTACCAGTGGCCGGATCGGTTTCAAAGACTTTGACGCCCACATTACGCAGATCAGCAACAAACCGTTCTTCTGCCAGATGACCCGTTTGGAACAGTCGCAGCAATTGACCGCCATGTTTAACATCCGTACACCAGCGAAAGGTGTACCAGAGCGCCCGGTCACAGGGGCGACCAATAATTGAACCGCCCAGATGCGCCCGCATTACACCACCCTGGTTGTCCTCATAATGCCGGATAATCGCGTTGATGGTCGTTTTGTTGGATTCGGGGATTTTCATAATGCTTCACCTTCCCTGGCTCTGAGCCTATTGCTGCTTTCTGTTTAACCGTCTGGCAATTCGCTGGGCTTTGCGCTTTCGCTTTCTCTCTGTTTTGGAGGGGTGTCGTTTGGTGAATCGGGCCTTATCCAGCTTTCGGGCGGAGGTGCCCGTTGAATTGAAAAACATAACTTTCTTTCCTGTATGAAGGGGGCAAGCCCCCTTGTGGCGAATGGCGGATTATTTCTGTCCCCACGGTGGCGCAGCGTACTGAGTCGCTGGGTGTGGTGGTGGTTGGGCTGACGCCGGATTGTGAGCAGGTGTCTGTTGCTGAGGTGCCGGGGCGCTTTGCATTGGTTGACCACCGGAACTGATCCACTTCTTGACTTCATTCTTTGGACCAAAGCCCGGGTCTTGTTTCAGCACAACAGCAATTCGGATCACCTGCTGTAACAGCTGTTCGGTGTCGTTAATCCTGGGCTGGCCAACCGCATGGGCAATACGGCTGATCTCTTTCCTGCCAATCTCCTCCGCTTTTGGGCTGCTGTTGACGATATTGTGTTGAGACCAGAGCTTGCGGCCTTCAAACTGGCCTTCCATTACCGTGTAGGTGAGCTTCACCATCTGGCCACCGGACTTGGTATTATCCAGGGAGGCCTCAGTGATCATGGTCAGGTATTCACCGGGCGGCAGGGGCTCAAACTCATCCGCTGGATCGTAGTCGTCTGCATTAAAACCTAACTGTGCCATTTCAATCTCCTTATTCAGTGGCTTGAGGTCATAGCGTCGCTGAAAGCCTGCCAGTCCATCCAGCAGTTGGCACCAGAGATTCAGCGCCTCCAGAAAGCCTCGTCCGTAACCAAAGTCTTCAATGGCCTGGTACCTTTCGCCCTTTGAGCCAACATACGTATCGCACAGGTGCTGCCAGATCATCGGTTCCAGATGATCCAGACTGTCGATCACCAGCGTCTGATAGTGATGGTCGGATGAGTAAAGAACCGTGATGGCATCCAGAACATCCTGGAACGACTGCATCATGGGGAAGGCGTCGACTTCCAGTTTGCCCAAACCATCTTCGGTACAGATAAAGATCGGGTTCGGTGCACCAGCGGCCAGGGTGGTTTTACCAAGGCCGGGACCTCCATGCACCACAATCCGGGGCGCCTTGATGCCGGTAGAGCGGCTGATGGATTCCAGTGAAATAGCCATTACTGAACCTCCAGCCGTTCAAACTTGATGCTGACTTTCTTCGGTTTGGTGGTGATGGCCTGCGAGACCAGCTGGTAGTGGGCGGGATTCATTTGTTGCAGGCTTTTCAATTGCCGGGTGTTGACTTCCAGTTTGCTACGGATCACCGATTGGGCGATATCCGCAGGCAGTTGTTGTCGAACGGCCGCCCATTTTTCTGAATCCACGACACGGCTCATTCCGGCGACGGTGGTCACCTTGTAGTAATCACCTTTGACCGAAAAACTGCCTTCATCTTTGGTGCCAACCAGCTTGCAGAGCTGCTGCTCAATAGCCATACGTTGTTCTCTGGCCTGGTTTTCTGCCTGTTTGGCAACTTCCAGTTCATGAGCCAGTTGGTCCAGTGGATGGGGCGAGGCAGTGGAGGGGGTTTCTTTCATAAAGTGTCATCCTTTTTGTTATTGGCTTTCTTCAGGGCGAACGAACCCGGCAGGCATCAGTGGCCTGTTTTTCAGTGTCAGGGTGAGTTCGTCTGTTGAATCGATGGCGTACATTCGTTCAGCCATCTGCTATAAAATTGCCGGGGAAGGCTTCAATGGCCTCTCCCGTCGCTTTATGGCCTGGCAGAGCTTTTATGGTTACAACCTGCGCAATGCACCGCTGTATATCAGTCAGTGCTCAGCAGCGTTGACCAGTCTGGCCAGTGCCCGGGCGGTCAGTGACAGCATTGAAAAAATAGTCAGTGATACTGGAGGTGTTACGCCTTCCATGATTGTCATTGATACCCTGGCAAGAAACTTCGGTCCTGCGGATGAAAATTCAACTCGGGAAATGAGCTCCTTTATTGGTCACATTGATGAGTATCTGCGTTCAAAATATCGCTGCAATGTACTGATCGTCCATCATACCTGCGTGGGCTCGAAAGATCGCGCCCGGGGTAACAGTGCGCTCAAAGGTGCGCTGGATGCTGAGTATGCGGTGGTTAAAGCAGACGATGAAATCAAGATTACCCCCAAAAAAATGAAGGACGCTGATGAGCCGGATGAAATGAACTTTCAGTTTGGCTCTGTGCGTCTGCCCTTCAATGACGAAGAAGGCGAGCCGCAATACAGCTGTGTTCTGCAATACCTGGATAAAGCCAATGCACTGAAGATCAAGCAGCAAGAAAACCGCGAGCATATTCGAGAGCAAGGCCGGTTACAGGCAGAAATACGGATCGGGGAAAAGCAAAAGCGGGTCATCCAAACGCTGGAAAGATTGATACTCGACTCTCAAGTTTTTAATGCACGAGTGTTTGATATTCCGGCAAACGGTACTTGAGTGAGGCAGTTGGCATCATTCTCCCCAGCTCCCTGCCTGCCATATGCTTGCTGGATATTCTCAACGGGCGATAGTCTTCGAGAGACTCCGTCAGTTTCTTGAGCTTCTCTTGAGGATTTTCTGACTCCACAACTAGTGTCGTCAATAAGAAGATTTCCCTCTGATAAGCCATAACGATCAATGATGACCAGAACACTGATGCGTAGCAATAGATGCCAGACAATTTCGGATCGATAAAACATCCACCATAAGGCGGCTGATGTGTATTGGCCAAGACTTCGACGTTCCATGGTTGCCCAGCAGAGCTTCTGAGTCAGAATCATTGCTGAAATGACAAATGCTAAAAAATAGCGTTGCTTCATAGTCAGTCGCTGAGCATGCGGAGCCTGACGTAAAGCCTGGTCAAGATGATCAATAAATTGGGTAGCGCAGGGCAGAACACGTATAAGCATGGTCATATAAAAGTTGCCAATACATTACTTTGCAACCAAGCTTGGTACAGCAGGCCTCCTGTTGCCACGATGAAGGCTTTGCGCAGCCGTGAAGCCCGAGTAGCAGCAGTGAGACCTGCTCAAATTTAACTTAATGGTCAGGCAAAAACTTTAGAGTCGAGTAAAAAGGAGCTGAAGAACTATCTCGGTGGCGGTGGTAATCGCAACACCATCAGCCGGATTTCCTCTATTTCGGCCAACCTAACGGCGCATGACTTTACCGCTAACAATTTGTCGATGGCGCTCCGTGGCTCTGTCGCTGCCGGTTCAACCACTGCCGTCACTGATGAACCTCATACCAGCTTTGGCGTAGCTGATGAGCTTATCCCGTTCGATAAGCTTCCTGATATGTCGAAGGCTATTACTGTCAAAGACAGCACGGATGCCGCCCTGACTGCCGGGGATGATTATGAATTGACCAAATCCGGTATCAAGGTTATTGGCGGTGGCGGCATTGATAACCTGGGTGTGAAAGTGAGCTATACCCCACTGGCCACCAATATGGTTCAGGCCCTGATTGAATCGGGCAAAGAGTTTGTCCTGTTTATGGAAGGACTCAACGATGCGCAGGATGGCAAGCCGTTTAATCTCCGGGTGCATCGGGTAAAGTTCTCCCCTGTCCAGAACCTTGATTTTATTTCGGACGACTTTGCCGCTATCGCTCTGGAGCTTGATGTGCTGGCAGACAGTACTATTGATGGCTCCGGTCTGAGTACCTTTATGCAGATTGATCTGGCGCAGTAATCCACCGTTTGCTTCCTGCAATTTAGCCCCTTTCGAGGGGCTTTTTTTTGAATTAAAGCACTATGGCCAATATCAAAGAATCAGCAATTAAGTTAGTCCTTAAGGCAAAGGATTTATTGTCCTCTGACGTAAAAAAATCCTCTGCCTCTTTGGATGCCTTTAGGAAAGAGGCGAATAAACTTAAAGGCCAGTTAGAGGAACTTGAAAACCAGAATAAGCTACTCATGATGCCGGTCGGGCTTTTCGGGAGGCGGAAGATAAAGTGGCCAATCTTGGCCAGGAAATGGGCAAGACCGACAAGCCAACCAAGGCCATGCAGGCGACCATGGCAAAAGCCCGGAGAGATGTAAAAAAGGCGAATACCGAATATAACCGCCAACGGGAGGCGCTGGCCAAACTGCGAGGCTCAATGTCCTCTGCGGGGTTATCGACCAAAAACCTGAAGCAGCAGCAGGCCAAACTCGAACAGCAGCTGAACGAGACCCGGACAGCATTTAAGCGGGCGAACGAAAGCGCCCGGCAGACAGCGAGAACGCTACGCAATAGCAACCTGAAAAAAACCGCCAAGGATGCCGAATCGGCCAGTACATCCGTCGGCAAGCTTACCCTGCGTTTTCTTGGGCTGGCAGCGGCAGCGGGTGGACTCTATACCTTAAAGCGAAGCATTGAAGGGGTATTGCAGACAGGCGACCAGTTTGAGCGTTTGGGCGTTCAGATGGAGGCGATTACCGGATCGTCTGAAGAAGCCCAAAAGGCCATGCAGTGGATCAAGGATTTTACCCGGAATACACCATTCCAGCTGGAAGAAGTGTCTGAAGCTTTTGTACGTTTAAAGGCGTTTGGCCTTGATCCTGCCGATGGCTCTATGCAAGCCATTATTGACCAGGCTTCAAAGCTTGGCGGCGGCATGGAGCGACTAAAGGCATCACCCTGGGATTAGGTAAAGCCTGGGCAAAACAAAAGCTTCAGGGCGAAGAAATATTGATGCTGCTGGAGCGTGGTGTCCCTGTATGGGATTTGCTGGAAAAGGTCACCGGGAAGAATGTACAGGAGATCCAAAAACTTTCCAGCGCAGGAAAGCTTGGCCGGGAGGCAATAAGAGGGCTTATTCAGGAGATTGGCAAAAGCTCAGAAGGTGCTGCCGCCAAAAACATGAGTCTGTTGTCGGGTTATGTCAGTAACCTGAAAGACAGCTGGCAGCAGTTCCAGGATGAGGTGGCCAAGAGCGGGGCTCTGGATTACGCCAAGGAAACCCTGGCTGGCATCGCTGCCGAAATTGAGCGGATGAACCAGAATGGCCAGCTGGCTGAATTGGCTAAAAAGGTTAGCGATGCCTTTATCGCCATGGGTGACACCATCAAGCATGCCTTTGCCGGGGCAACCATTGATGGCTTTGTCACCAGTATCCAATCAGGCTTTACCACCATCACAGAAACCATGGCGGCTCTGCGGACTGCCTTTGATTTTACCAGCTCCACCGTCAAGGGCTTTTTCAATACCTTCACAGCGATTGTTAAAGGCTTTGTTACAGCCTATACCGGGATACTATACGGCGTTGTCAAGGTATGGCAGGAAGTAGCCGATGCCTTGGGCTTTGATGGCATTGCTGAAAAGATGAAGGGCACCACAGACTTTCTCGGCGGCTTGACCAAGGAGTTTGCCAAGCAGACGGTTGAGGATGCCAAGGATGTCCGGGATGCGCTGAGTGGGGTGTACAACAGCTTTGCCAAGGAAAGCAGGGATGCGGTAAGGACAGCAGACGATTCAGCCAAGACCATGACCAGGAGCCAGAACTGCTCTGGCAAAATTACGCGGATGAATTGGTTAATAGCCAGAAAACGGTTCAAGATGCATTTAAAAATACTGGGGAAGAAACTGCAAAAACTACTTTTAAAGATGCCGCTGATCCAATGGCACAGGTTAATAGTGCCGAAACCCGGGCAGAGCTTGCCAGTTTAGGGGTTGCTCTGGCAGAAGCATTAAGTGCTGGCATCCTGTCTCAGGAGGAATATTACGAGGCGACCGAGGCCAGCCGGAAAAAGCTTCAGCAGTTCAACAAAGAGGCAAACAAAACCAAGGAATCCTTGAAAGACGTTGGCGACACTGCCGAGGAAGCCGGGGAGCAACAGGCCGAAGCTTTGACTGATGCCACCTCTATTGCCGGAGTAATGGCCGGTCATTACAACAGCCTTACCGCAGAACTTCAGGGTATGAGTGGTGCTGCACACGATGCCTTTGTCGCTATGAATGGTATTGGCAACATAAACACCGAGCAGGCTATTAGCAGTATTGCCGAACTGAAAAGTCAGCTCGAAGAAACCAGAGAAGCACTCAACAAGCTACAGCACTCTTATACCTTTGATGTTACCGGCATCAGCAGCTGGATGAATGAGACTGCAAAAAATGCGGCCTATGTCAAAAGTCAGTACTTGGAGCAGAAGATCGCCCTCGAAGAACTATTAGAGAGCTATGAGATCGGGTGGCTCCACAGCGAGAAGCTTTATCCTTCAGGGCGAGCGAGCTGCTAATACAATGAGTCTCCTCAATAATCAGGATTTAGACCGGCTCAATAACGCCATTGTTTCAGCCAAACAAAACATGGCCAGCTTAGGTGACAGTTCCCGGAATACCCTAAACAGCCTGCAAGATGAACTGGATGAATTGTAGGGCAGACAGTCTGATATTGAGCAGCGCCGTTATCAAAGCCAGCGTGACGATCTGAAGGCACAGCAGGCGGAGGCTATTGCCAAAGGGGATCAGGAGGCAGTCAAGAATATTACCTCTGCCCTGCGGATCAGCGAGCAGATTTACAACGAGCGTTTGCGGCAGGCTAATAATGAAAAAGCCAAAGCCCTTCAAGAGAGCCAGGTGAACACGACAGCAACAGCCCCCCGCACTGCTTCAGAATCCCCTCAGCGTATTATCCGGCTCGAATATCCCGGCGGTGGTGTGAATATTGGCATTGCTCCAACGGATGAAGCCAGTTTGCTTGATGCGCTTAAAAATGCAGGATTGAGGACAGTTTAATGCAACTGGATACCATAACACTCCCCGACGATCTGCTCTGGATCAATGAATATGAATGGAACCCGGTAGAGCAAACCACCGAGCGCAGCCTGACCGGGGCTTTATTGGTACAGGAAGGCCAGTTAGTTCATGGCCGTTCTATTGTTCTTTCTGGCAATGGCGAGGCCGGTTGGGTTTCCCGGCTAACAGTCAAGAGCCTCTTTGCTCTCTCCAAAGCGGCCAATAAAACGATGACTCTAACGCTCCCGGATAACCGGCAGTTTTCCGTTATCTTTGATCGTTCTAATGGGGCTCCCATTGAGTCACAACAGCTTATGCCGTTTGCCTACCCGGACGATAGCGACCAATACCTTCTTACCCTTCGATTGCTAACCGTTCACTAAGGCTGAGAGGGGGCGATCGGGACTGTAAATATTCCTTCAGCTTGACGACTGAAAAGCGGGGGGACAGTACCTTATAAATTTTTACTGGAACTCTGGGTCGTTTCAGTTAAATTAGAAGTCAGTGGTAAATTACCTGAGTTTTTAGTTGAATTGACTGACTGAAGATACCGCTCTCTTGCGATCACAGCTTGCTCTTTAGCTTCTTTCTTGTTGGAGGTTTGTATTTTGATTCTATTGTAGGTCTTTATATAGATCTTTTGTCCCTCGGCGTAAGCGGGATCTGCCTGGTAGCGCTCCCTTTGGCGCTCCCTTTGACGCTTGGCGTAAGCGGGGTCTGTCTGGTAGCGCTCCCTTTGGCGCTCGGCGTAAGCGGGATCTTTGCGAAGCTCCCTTTGGCGTTCCCTTTCGCGCTCGGCATAAGCGGGATCTGCTTGGTAGCGCTCCCTTTGGCGCTCCCTTTGGCGCTTGGCGTAAGCGGGATCTTTGCGAAGCTCCCTTTGGCGCTCCCTTTCGCGCTCGGCGTAAGCGGGATCT
>NZ_PJPV01000172.1 GCF_002864045.1 Endozoicomonas acroporae | reverse complement strand
TATTACTGAGCAGCAAAACCCCGTTCATCCTGAGCCTGTCGAAGGATGTGGACTCCGAACCAACAACGAAGACCGTGCCAATCACCCTTCGACTCCGCTCAGGGTGAACGGAGATTGTACAAATAATGACTGAGCAACTGATCGTAAACCACCTCTCTACCCTGGCGCTGGCGGTGCAGAACAAATCCGCTTCTGGCCGGGGTTCCGGCAAGAAGATTGACCTTTATGGCATTAAGAAACTGCGGGAGCTGATTCTGGAGCTGGCGGTGCGGGGGAAGTTGGTGGCGCAGAATCCGGAGGATGAGCCTGCCTCTAAGTTGCTGGAGCGGATTGAGGCGGAGAAGGCGAAGCTTGCTAAGGAAAAATTAATCAAAAATCAGAAAGCGTTACCTGCTATTGCTGAAGATGAACAGCCTTTCGAAGTACCTACAGGCTGGAAGTGGGTAAGACTTGGTGATATCTGTACTCTGGAGAATGGTGATCGAAGCAAGAACTATCCGAATAAGTCGCTACTCGTTGAAAGAGGTATCCCTTTTGTAAACGCAGGGCACTTACAAAACAGCCGTGTTAACCAGTCTGAAATGACGTTCATAACCCAAGAAAGGTTCGATTTACTTCGTGCTGGAAAGTTTCAGGAAGGTGATATTCTCTATTGTTTAAGGGGCTCGTTAGGAAAGTCTGCATTAGTATCTGGCCTGAGTACTGGAGCTATCGCTTCATCATTAGTTATAGTTCGTTCATTTGAAGGAATTGATCAGCACTTTCTGCTGAGATATTTTGACAGCCCATTTGCCATGGCAATGATTAAGCAGTACGACAATGGAACTGCACAGCCAAACCTATCAGCAGCCGATTTGGCTAAATTTTTAATCCCTTTATCAAGTGATAGTGAACAACACCGCATCGTCACCAAAGTCGATGAACTGATGGCCTTGTGCGACCAGATTGAACAGCAGACCGAAGCCAGCCTGTCGGCCCATACGACACTGGTAGAAAACCTCCTGGCAACCCTCACCAACAGTGCCAATGCCGAAGAACTGGAAAAGAACTGGCAGCGCATCGCCAACCACTTCACCACCCTGTTCACCACCGAGGCGAGCATCGACCAGCTCAAGCAGACCATCCTGCAACTGGCCGTGATGGGCAAGCTGGTACCTCAAGACCCCAACGACGAACCCGCCGCCAATCTGCTGGAACGCATCGACGCCGAAAAAGCCCAACTGGTCAAAGAAGGCAAAATCAAAAAACAGAAGCCGTTGTCGCCGGTTGCGGAGGACGAGAAGCCGTTTGGATTGCCGGATGGGTGGGAGTGGTGTCGTATGCCGGATATTGGTGAACTCGCCAGAGGAAAATCAAAACATCGACCAAGAAATGATCCAATCCTGTATTCCGAAGGATCAACTCCTCTCATTCAAACTGGTGATGTTTCAGGTGCAAAACATACAGGACGAGTAATCAAAACACACTCAGCATTATATAATGTAGATGGTGTAAACCAAAGCCGTCTCTGGCCAGCTGGTACTATGTGCATAACCATAGCAGCCAACATAGCCGATACAGGTATACTTGGCTTTGATGCCTGCTTTCCAGATAGTGTGGTTGGTTTCAGACCATACGAGACTGAGATGGATGTAAGCTACTTTGAGTATTTCATCCGAACAGCAAAAGATCATTTAGAAGAGTTCGCACCATCAACGGCACAGAAAAATATCAACTTGGAAATTCTTGGGACTCTGCTTGTCCCGCTACCACCGCTCGCAGAACTTAACTCTATAGTAGCCAAAGTCAACCAACTAACAACCCTCTGCGACCAAATCAAAACCCACCTGCAACACCAGCAGCAAACCCGCCTGCATCTGGCCGATGCCATGGTGGCACAGGCACTGAACCCCACCAACCCGAATTCAACTACCCAAACCAAGGCAGCCAACCCATGACCATCGACGAAATTCTGGAACAGCTTTCCAACAACCCCGAAGGCTCCTTCCCACACGCCGCCATTAACGCCGCCGTTGCACAGCAAGAGGCCATCACGCCCCATCTGCTGGCCCACCTTCAGGAGCTTATAGACCTGGGCGAAGATATTGACGACTTCTACCACGGCCTGACCCTGTTTGCCATTTTCCTGCTGGCTCAGTTCCGGGAAGCCAGAGCGTATCCACTGATCATCCACCTGCTGACCTGCAGGGAAGACAGTGCCGAGTTTTACTTTGGTGATGCCATTACCGGTGGCATGACTCGTATTCTGGCTTCCATCTGCCACGGTGACACTGCACCGCTCAAAGCGCTGGTGGAAAACGAAGCATTGGATGAGTTTGTCCGTGCCGCCGCCCTGGAAAGCCTGGCTACCCTGTTTACCGAACAGGCATTAAGCCGGGAAGACCTGCTGTCGTATTTTACCTGGCTGTTCCGGGAGTACCCGGTGCGCAAGGACAGCTTTATGTGGGACAGCCTGATCATCTGCTGTGCCGCTTTCCGCTTTGCCGAACTGCTGCCCGATATCCGCAAGGCCTATGAGGACGGGCTGGCCGACACAAGCGTGACATCCCTGAAAAGCATTGAAGACGAGATCGTGTCAGAGTACGACAATCTGGACGAACTCTGGCATCTCAAACACTACATCACCGACACCACCGATGATCTGTCCAGCTGGGCATCATTCCAGCCGATAGAGCAACAGCGAACCATTCCAGAGCGCAAGGGGCCTGTTACTCCAGACAGAACGCCAAAGGGTACCGTATTACACGATAGTGGAACTTTCTTGAGAGCCGAACCCAAAACAGGCCGCAATGACCCATGCCCCTGCGGCAGCGGCAAAAAGTTCAAGAAGTGTTGTGGACGATAGGCAATAAACACCTGCCATTAACCGGAATCTGCAACAGGCATACACCCATAGCCGATGTTTTTTCCGGTTTTCCCACGCGCCCACACATTCAATCGCTGTAGAGCCAATGTCGGTTTCTCTGTCGGCCCTGATCGGTAAACTCAGGGCCTGAACCGTGGCATCTGGATTTCTCTGGTAACCAGTACGCTACAGTGCAACCAACATTGAAGGCATCTATCTGAGACAGAATCTGAGCCAGGATGCTTGAGTTCATTTTTGCCAGGAGGCATTGAGGGGCAAATGGCAGATTTCACCGGTTCTGGCGTTCAAGGTACACCACTTAAAAAAAAGGGGGGGAGAAATCTACTTCAGGTTTTTCGACGACTGAGCACGCACAAAGGAAAAGATATCCGGCCAGTCTTTGATCACTGAAGACCGTAAGAAGTAATTGTTTATGAGTGACAGAAGGCTGTATTGCAGATCAGAGCCTGATACCCATTAGTGCCGTTACAGCCTAAGCGAAAGTGGGGGCAAACTGGTAGATACAAAAAAAGCCCGAAGTGCTTACTAACGCTTTGGGCTTTGCTGTATATGGTGCCGGCACCAAGAGTCGAACTCGGGACCCACTGATTACAAGTCAGTTGCTCTACCAACTGAGCTATACCGGCAAGGAACGAGGTGAATAATATTTATGCCGGGTGTGTTTGTCAACTTCCATATGCACTCTGATCTTCATTTTGTCGCCAACCCCAAAGCCACTATTTTGTTTGCTGTGCGTTTTGAGGAGAAGCCCGGGAGCTGTTACCAGCTGAGAATACCGCCGGTTCCTGTCTAATCCATCCTTTCAATGGAGTTTACTCAGGCCAGCAGTTTTTTATAGCGTCCAAACTGGAGCAGCGCTGCCACCACCTTATTGTTAAAAGGCTTATTTACATGCATTTGCTGCAGCCGGAAGTGATGGGTTGTGATTGAGTCCTTGTCCAGGCAGCTGTTGATATAATCGGCCAGGGCTTTATCGGAAGGGTCAAGCGCTTCGAGTAACACTTTTTTTTCAATACTGCCCAGTTTTGCTCCTTTCTGTAACAGGCTCATAATGGTGACTGGTCGCAATTGCAAAGGTGAGGGTTGAGGATCATTCCAGACAAAACCCAAAGGTCCATTTTCAAAGTCTTTGGTCTTTATCTTGTTGATATAAGAGAGCGCCTCTACATAGCCGCTTTTCCTGGCAAGGTCTGACAATTTTTTCAGGACTTCAATCTCGGCTCCTTTTTTGTCGATCTGCAACTTGCAGGAAAAGGCCATGGCCTTTAAAGCCTCCAGCGGCACTCCCATGTCCTGGGCCACTGGCGTATGACCGTAAGGAAGGAGAGAAAGATGAGGTTGGCCATGTTGCAACAGGCTCGTGGTCAGGTTGGCACCTTCACTTAACACCGGGAACCGGGAGCTTTGCACCAGTTTGTTGAAACCCTGCCCTGGCAAACTGGGCATCAGACAAAGAAACAATTGGTCCTTGCCTGCGGCCATCAGAGAGGCCCGGTCTTGCTGGTCGCGAAAGTCAATCAGTGTGAAACCTGTGGTTCTCGCGATTCCGTTTAACACACTCTTGCCATTTTCTGCCCTGTCTTCATCTCTGAAAGCGCTGGTGGTGGTGGTCACCACCACCGGGAGAGCATTCGTTACCTGACCCTGGTTTAGTTTAACAGCGCCAAGCCAATTGGTTAATATCGTTTTTTTAAAGTGGCGCAGTGCATTATGATGCAAACCATAAACTACAGCGGTTTGTATTTTCCCTTTAGCGGATAAATCACAAAGCTGATTAATAGCAGAGACTAATGTCAGTTGATGGCTATCGAGGGATTCGGTCGATATTTCAGCTTCCTTTGATTGCAGATCACCACCGGGAATAATGGAGTTTACCGGTAGATGCAAAGGGTGGATATTACAGTCGGGCATTGAACTGTTGTCGTTATTGATATAAGTGAAAATGGACAAGAAAAAGTTGTAAAGCAGTGACCATAGGAGTTGGCCGCTATTATTCGTTGTAACTGATGTATCGGTATCCAGATACATCGCTTCAAATTCAGAGCAAAAACGATAGGGTTTTAAACTAATATGGGACTCTTGCACATAGCCTAATTCTCGGTACATTTCTTCGGCTTCAAGAAATGAGAGGGTAACAGCACCATTGATTTTATTCTCACTTTGCAGGTTACAACTGGAAATGATAACTTTGGTGTCGTCTATATAAATTTCCTGAATGCCCGGTCTAATCTTTATTCCCGGCAGTAAGTAAGCCAGCTTGGATAATGCTATACGCTGTTTCTTGACATATCTTATCTGCTCTTCACTATTAAATCTTTGTCGTGTAATAAGGTCACTGTCATCCGGTGGTGACAGTTGTACATGGATTGTTTTTGCACCCAAAGCAACAAGGGCCTTAATCAGTCCGACAGATGCCGTGGCATCACCCATGGCCCAGAATTGACCTTGTTCTTCATTTTTATTTTCATACACGGCGCAACGTACATAAACCCCTATTTCCGGCAATGCGCTTATCAAAGCTTTAGCCTGTGACAGATATTCAGTGGACGATACACTCCCAGACAAGCTGTCATCCATGTGATCCAATAATGGGTGCGGATACTTTCGTGAGGTTTGCTTTTCTACCATGGTATTTTTATTGGCAATCTTATTTTTTTCCCGCTGCCAGGTTTGCTGGAATAGTGTTTTATCAAAATTCTTTACCGGACGAAAAGGTTGCTTCACTTTCTCCCGGGCATCTCTGATCAGTTTTGCACAGACATCATTCCCTTTACTGTTAAATTCAGCTGCATATTCCATTTTCGTCAGTCGTTGGATAAAGAACGGCTGCTCAAGAAGGTATTGTAAAATGTCATCATAGCCATGTTTTACCGCTAATTGGGTCAGAGAACTTAAGCCTTTTAAATCAGGATCTTCAGGGGTGAAAGAGTCTGGATAGTTTTGTACAAGCCATTTGACACAATCCAACTGGCCACACTCAACAGCATAGCGAAGAGCGCAATATGGTTGATAAAAAACACCAGCAGTATGTAAACAGTCGAGAATAACGGCCACGCACTCTATGTGTCCATTTTTTATCGCGACCCAAATAGGGGAATCAGGCTTGGACAACAAATACTTGCCAATTTCATAATCCAGCATGGTCATTAAACCGACTTTATTTCCGTATTGAGCCGCCAGGTGTACCGGTGTTAGTCCTGATTTGTCAGGATACACCAGTGCATTTTGCAGTATTAAGAAGCTGGGGTAGTTATTCAGTAAAAAGTTCAAACAATTGTTTTGTTTTGCTCTGGCTGCAATATGCAAAGGTCGTTCGTCGTTGTCATTGGTTGCCTGCAACAGGTGCTGAGCTCGATCAACCAACAGTCGGCATAGATGTTCATGGCCGTGTAACACGGCCAGATGCAGGACGGAGTTACCCTCTGCATCTTCAATGGCCAAGGAAAAGGGGTTATTGGTAATGCATTCTTTTACTTTTTCTGTATCCCCCTGTTTTATCAGGTTTATCAGGTCCAGGGATGAATTATAAAGATGGGTGTTTTGATCCCATGAAGCCTCCTTTGAAAGGAATGGCAGGCCTGGTATATCCATCGCCATTTGATGCGTCGTTAGTTGATCAGATGATTCCAAAAATGCTTCTTTATCACAGGATTTGGCACAGTGGTGACTAAGAATGGGGCGAACTTGGTTTAGTTTTACCATTCTTTTGGTGTGTAAACTTTCTGGTGGCGCTGCATTTTGTGCAAGCGGTAATGACATGCTCTGGGCAGAGGGTATGCTAATTTCTACACCCGTTGGGGGATCATCCTTTTCAACTTGAACTCTGGTGGTTGTATCAATCCCCCCCGGGTGATTAGGTAATATCGGTGTTATTCCCCCGGCAGGCTGCATTGCTCTAACTCTCCTAAAGATCTTGCTACATTAATGGTGTTTTTTCTTTTTGATGAACGCCAGATCTAAGCCGACTAACCGCTTCTTAGGGTAGACATTAAGGAATTCATGTCAGAAAACCGCTTAAAAGTTCTCATTTTAGCAAGAAAAAAAGACACCCATCTATCTTGTGGTAATTTTCAGGGCAAGAAACCATGTACTGGTTTTATCATTTCAGCAGACGCTATTGCTCAAGCTGATAATAACGTTTGGGTTTTGGCATGCCATTTTTCATGGTCGGTCCGCTTAATGACTTCAGAAACTCCACTACGGCATAAATCTCGTCATTGTCCATAATGGCGCTAAACTAGTCATGCCCCTGATTGGATCGACCCATTCCGGATGTGTTGTACCATCTTCTGAATTCTCTGGCTTCCTCACTCCGGGGGTTGCCTTTGGCCGCGGTTTTCCAACGGGCATAGTTTTCCGGAGAGATATCTTTTTCCTGGTAAAGGAGGCCCACTTTTTCCAGATCGTAGGCAAAGGGGTCTGTATTGGTTCGACTCCAGATAGCAGGTCGCTCACTGGCTTTCAGGACATGGTACAGTGTGGGCACAGAGCCATTGTGAAAATAGGGTGCTGAAGCCCATACTCGATCCAATGGCGGTGCTATGTAGCCTGCTTTTTCAGGCAAAAAGGCCTCAGGCATCAGTTCCGGGTCATCAAAGAACTGGGCTAACCCGGATATTTCATAAACGTGCTCCCGCTCTCGCTTGTCCCTTGCCGCTCTAAGGGAGTTTTGCTCAGTCGACCGTACTCCCCGGTACGGAGCTCCCTCACAAAATCCCTTAGAGCGGCAAAGTCCTCGGCTTTGGCATCCTGCGTCGCCCTATCTCCCACATCCATGTGGTCGTACGCGAGATTCGGGGCAGTTTATGAAATATCCGGGTTAAGAAATTCTCGTTTCGTCAAGCTGGGTCTTGCGAACCATCAAAGCATTTAAGGCCGTTAGTATTGCTAACCACTTTGTTATTTTTATCCTTTCATTTACTCGGTATGATTTAATGGCAGTCAGATTATTCAACAAAAAAAGGACATAAGGCTAATCCAGATTGCGACGGGATCAGGCAAGGAATGCTCAAATCTATTTGATGGGTCCAAAGTCGAAACAGCCATGATTGAAAATGCAGTTCTTTCAAAGCGCATAAACATAGCCACATAGCTTCTTTGAGATGCATTTTTAGTCAATCAACAAGGAGGTGGGCATGAACATTACTCAGCACTTTTTAATACCAAATACTGATAACTGCCACTATCTTCAAGATACTACTTATCAGGAACTCCAAACATTTATCGACAAACATGTTCAGGCAGTCGATTCCGTCAAGATCATATCGCCTGACGACCCGCGTAAAATCAAACCTGTATTGCCGATAATGGCTCGTCAGGCACAGCACACCCTATGTAATCAGTTGCTGTGTCAGGATGGCCTGGTTCAAGACAACCCGTATCTGAAATTCAGATCCTTTCCTAACAGGCTTTACACTTTCGATGAATCCATTCAGGGATCATTTGAAAAGAACAAAGGGCAGAGTCACCCACGAAAGCCTTGTGCATTATGCAATAACGATTCCAGGCTACTGAAAATCCACACCGAAGGCATTACCATCATCTCCAATTTCCGGCCTTACAGTTCCGAATGCTGGTTGATAAAACCCACAGAACATCTTGATCAAAGTCACATATTTGTTAAAAGTTCAGAGCTCTTTGATTTGGCAACAGCCATGGGGTCGGCCTATACGTTTGCCCATAGTGGCTACAGGGGAAACTCACAACCACATCTTCATATCCATGCAATGAAAGAGAATTTGCCCCTGCGAAAAGCGTTGGATAACGGACAACTCTCTTTGGAGGCTGACCTGCCGGTAATACAGCATGGGAAAACCACGATCCGTTGGATGACCGGTGATCAAGCCCATAACACGGCACATTTTTCAGGAATTCATATTGCGGGTGAGAATCCTGCTGAATTTGCGCAAATCTTTAATAATACTCTGAAATACTTAAGCAAAAGCGATGTCTGTGGTACTGGCGGCTACAACCTGGTCTATTGGTTAGACGATAATAACTCCTTGCACTCTTTCATTTTTCCCAGAAATCAAAATGCCAATGTTAATCCTCAATATGTGCCTGAAAAGCAGAGTTATGGCTGTCTTGAAATGAGTGGATTGTTAATCATGGCTCCGGTGAATGACAAAAAAGTGGGTGAACCGGCCGCAGTGGAACTTGCCTCAATGCGAGATAAGCCCTATGGGGATTTTGTCGCCAGGGCCAGAAATGAGCTTACCCGACTTACCCCGGAGCAATGGCAAGAATTGGCTATGCGTCTGGAACAGTACTGAATTAATTTCCCGGTTCAGAACTTGATCTCCATTCACCCTGAAGCGAAGTCGAAGAATACCAGGCGCAAACAAAAACAGATCCATCCTGGATCTGCTTTTTTACCTATGGATATTTGTCAAATTGGTTAGGCATCCTGCCCCACTATAGTCCCTGCCCAGCCTTCATCCTGAAAATCCGGACATCCTGTCGACTGGCTCCCTGCCATGGCACATCCCTGATTTGTCAGCCATCCACCTTCCTGGCTGCTTAGACTTCCTGTCTCAACTGACAGTTTCCATACTGAGGCTTTTACTTATGATTTACAGTCAGGGAATCACCATACTCCGTGTAAGACATTTGCCACTGGCAACCCTCTTCTCACATAATAAAAAACCTTGCCAGAGACAAGGCTGCAAGTGCTGAACCATCAGCTGTTTGCGTTTTTTATTATTATTGGGGTGGTATTTATTCTTAGACAGAGAGTGAGTATTTGGTGTTCTTATTACCAGGCACCGAAACAATCGTTACCGACTTCGGCAAACACTCAATGATTAAGCCTATGCTACGTATTTACCGAAGCAAAAGAATTGATCTACATCAATAAATACCCACTAATAATGCACGGATGATCGACCAGTTACTGCTGAGACCCGGTTCAGGGTTGACCACCTTTTGACCAAACAGAAAATAAGCAGGTCTTTAATCGTGCATTAATAACAATACAATAACCTGAAAATACTACATCTTAGTTAATATTTACCCATCGAACCCGTTTCCAGCAGCAATTGATCGAGCTTTTCCTGATTATCAGCCGATAATTCACCTGCAAGACTGAGTTTATGTTTACAGATAGCTTTATGAAGTCCTTTATCGCACGAAAGCAGCTGGTGTAATGCTTCAAACCGATGCTCAAACAGCCAGTCATATAATCTAATATCTGAATGGTGAATAGCGTCGTTGTCTTCAGAGTCCTCTGTCTCATGGTAATTGGATTCGCCCCAATCATGACTGTCCCGTACGACAGAATCATCCGACTCTGGATCTAACCCAACCCTGGCAAAATCACTTCTCGGTGTGTTATAGGTAGCTTCCATCTGGCTTATGAAGGAATCTTTGCATGAGTGGGCAAAAGGTTCACGGGGCAGGTAGACGAAAGGGTAAAGACTTATATCCGGACTGTGCATATCTCTGGCTTTTGCCAGCAACGTTGCCAGCGTCATTTTATTTTGCGCACTCAAATTGTCGGCAATGACGTCAGAGGTGTTATCAATCAGATAAAAAACATCCGCATTACTGGTTAACAGTTTTCCAATATCACCTGCCCGGGTTTCTATTAACGTATCTGAAATAGCCCCTTTCAGAGTGTCGATATTTCCCGGAAAATTGTATTTATAAGCGGCTTTCAGGACATAAGAACACAATTCCAGCTTGCGAAAATATTCACCATGATCTTCAAAAACACTGAAACATGTGGCAAGCAGGGACTGGCCATTATGATCAAGGCGGTTCAGATGCAACCCGGATTTTATCAAATAGAGAAGCGTGTCAGAAACACGATAGAAGTAATAGGTGTTAATGTTCCGGACCAGTTCATTAAAAGGGAGTTTTCCTTCGCTGGTGTGCTTATTGATATCTAACCCATGGTGGGTCAGCAAATTGATTTTTTCACTGTCGAGAAACCGACTTGCCATCATTGCATGAAGCGGACTGTTTTCGTAATGGTTGTCAGCGTTGTCGATACTGGCTCCAGCCCGCAACAGCAGCACAGCAAGACCAACCCATGACGTTAAGCTCAACGTTTCAGACAGCGCTGTCCTCCCTCTACTGTTAACGGCGTCAAGGATTTCCTGACGGCCACCGGCCTTTTCCAGCAACCTGTCCATAAGCGCCAGGGAGGCAAAAGTTTGACAGGCAACGTGTAATGGTGTGTTACCAAAGCGGTCAGCAACCAGTTCGGCACCACGGCTCAACAGCAATTCCACCACGGTATCAGGATTCACTTTGTACTTCTGTCCACCACTGCGTGAATGAAGACAGCTCGCTCGACAAAACTGGTGCAGTAAGGTTTGCCCCGCCTGATTGATGGGCTGATTGATATCAACACCTTCTTTACTTAAGTACCATTGCAGGTGCTCCAGTATCTTGGGGTCAGCTTCTCGCGGTGGAGAATTCCAATACACGGTATCATCGGCCCCATACGCCGAAGTATGGGTTATGTGCTGAACTTTTTTCGCACGAATATCAATACCCCTGCTTTCTAACAGCGTATCCAGTTCCTGAATGTCAGCATTGCCTCGAAACAGAGTATTGCATTGGCAATCAGGGCTACGGATTAACCGTGTAACCGGGGTTTCGCACACAATCACCTGGCGTCCATTAAATATCTCTGTCGTCTTAGGCTCCAGTGACAGGTGGTGACAGACCACGACGGGTAATGCAATGGGCTTGAATGCCTTGAGATCATCAGGGGTGACTGAACGCATAATTGGTCCTCCAAAGCGGCTGTAACTATTAGCTCCCGACTTCATGTCGTTGATAAATTCACAGTGATGATCACCCTTGTCTGGAAAAGGTGAATCATCCTGGATATTCATTTCAACATGGTCGCACTCATTCCCTGGCCTGTATTTATCATCAGAAAAATCACACCGTTCAGAGCGAGCCGACATATGCAGGTTTTGTATGGCTTGCCCAAAAACAACCCGCCCCGAAAACAATTTGTTACCGGCTTCATGTCGAAGTGAGTTGGCAGCCATTGCTGAAAATTGGCTGTTGGTGAGTTGTCTTGTGTGTTTGAGAATGTTTAAAGCATGTGTGTACATTGAATACCTCTGGAAATTTTTTACGATATTCATTGATCTCCAACCTCTATGGAGAGACTTCTGCAAATCACCCTGAAAACATTCATTCAAGCACATGACCATTTCAGACAACTCTCAAACCCTGGACTGACTGAGGACAAAACAGTAGAGAATTTTAATGGGTCATATCGTTAAGTAGTTAACCAACCAAGGTAGTCTCTCTGAGCAATTGATCAAGTTTCTCTTTATTGTCAATGGATAATTCACCCATGAGCTTGTTTTTATATTGACCGATAGTCTTATGAATTTCTTTATGTGACAAAAGCAGTTGACGTAATGCTGAAAATTGACAGTCAAAAAGCCAGTCATATAAATGAATATCTGAATATCGGACTGAATGATTGCCCTGATGATCTTCAGTATCATCACAATCAGATTTCTCATTAATCTCCAGCTCTAGTGCTAATGATTCAAAATAATCCAGATCTGATTCCAGTAACCCAACCCCGGCAAAATCGGTGGTTGCCGCATTGTAAACAGCGTCCATATGACGCATGAAAGAATTTTTGCAAGAGTGCGCAAAATGTTCACAGGGCTGGTAGACAAAAGGGCGTAGGCTCCAATCCGGAGGATACATATCTCTGACTTGTTTCAACCACCCTTCCAATTTCTTTTTATTTTGCGCACTCAAGTCGCTGGCAATGATTTCGACGGTGTTATCAATGAGATAAAAAACATCCGAAAAGCTTATTAACAGTTGACAGATATCCTTTGCGTGTTTTTCCATTAATGCATCCGAAACAGCGCCTTTCAGAGCATCAATATTTCCCGGGAAATGGTATTTATAGGCAGCTTTCAAGACAAAAGCACACAATTCAAGCTTTCGATAATAATCGATATTTCCGGCAAAAACATCGAAACACATGGAAAGCAGGGACTGACCATAGCAATCGAGGCGGTTGAGGGCCAGCCCTGCCTTTAACAGGTAAAGAAGTACATCGGAATCAAAGTAGAAGTTACAGTAATACATATCCCTGACAAACTCATTGAAAGGGAGTATGCCTTCACTGAAGCAGTGATTGATATCTAACCCATAGCGGGTAAGGAAGTACAGTTTTTCACTGGTAAGTTGTTGATTTTCGATCATTGCATGAAGCGGACTGTAATGATACCTGTTGTCGGCGTCACCGATACTGGCTCCGGAGCGCAACAGAAGCACCGCTATACCAACCCATGCTGATGAACTGAGCGCCTCGGACAGGGCTGTTTTCCTGTCGTTGTTCACTGCATCAAGGATTTCCGGGCTGCCATTGACCTTTTCCAGCAATATTTCCAAAAGCTCCGGGGTAGCTCCAACATTGCAGGCGAGGTGTAATGGTGTGTTACCAGCGCGATCAGGAAGCAGGGAGGCCCCACGGCTCAAAAGAAATTTCACCACCGTATCAGAATGCACAGGGTGCAGCGTTTCCGGCTCCCTGTGATAGAGACAGCTCACTTTACAGAACTGATGCAACAGGGTTTGCTGCGACTGGTTGATGGGCTGATTAATATCAACTCCCTCTTTACTCAGGTACCATTGCAGTTGCTCCAGTATATTTGGGTTAAGTTCTCTCAGTGGCGAGCGCCAATACACCGTCTCTCGGGGACCATGCGCTGAAGCCCGGGTTATATACCGGGCTTTTTTCGCATGAATATCAATAGCCCGGTTCTGTAGCAACGTATCTAATTCCTGAATGTCAGCATCATCACGAAACAGCGTATCGCATTGACAACCAGAAGAACGGATGAGTCGTGTATCGGAGTTTTCGCACACGACCAACTGACGACCATTGAATAACTCGTCACTGCGAGGCTGCATGGTCAGATGGTGACAGACCAGAACGGGTGAAGCAGTGGGCGTGAATGACTTGAGATGTTCAGGAGTGACGGAAGTCATGGTAAATATTTCAAAGTAGGTTTTTTGTACATTTCATTTAAAAAATGCTCATTCAAAAGAATCTGTTAAAAAAATACTGGCTGTCTCCCGAATATGACCAGAAGACGAGTCTGGTATAAAAACGGAAATAATCAAGTCTTCCCTGTTTACTGACGCATTCTGATTTTTCCTGCTAAACAAGTTCCTGATGCATTTCAATTGCTTCCCGTGATTCAGCGCCAATTGATGGGCCTGCTAAGTAGCTGGCCATATGGAATCGAATATTTCTGGCTAC
>NZ_PJPV01000171.1 GCF_002864045.1 Endozoicomonas acroporae | reverse complement strand
CGGAGTTGCAACGCCGCAGAGTGACTGCCCACTTAGTCAGAAATATACGATTCCATTTGGTTAACTACTTAGCACCACCAAAACATTATTCATCAAATATTGCGAAGCGAAATCAAAACCCGCAGATTATTCGGCTAAAATATCAGATAACCGACAATGGACAAATATTATTTTCTTTGAGGATGACGCAGATCAACATACGACATACAACTTGCCCGGGTTAAAAAAAACAATTGCCGTTTGGTAAAGCAACTGATTCATGGTTCAGGAAATGTTTTTGTTTTTAACGCAACCTATAAAATCGAATCCCGGTACCAATCAAGAGGCTCATGTGCTGACTGCTCCTGCGAAATCGGTTATCCCGCCCAATAGCCGCAAAACTCAATCAGGTTCAACATACAGCGTCATAGTGTCACTATACATACCATCTGAACCTCCGGGGTCAGCCTGAATAGTAACGGTCATGTTTTCATCAATATAGTCATTGCAATTAAATGATTTTGACGGCGTCCAACCCGAATACCAACGTGAATCAGTTATGGTTGTTGTTTTATTATTTCTATCGCTAAGCGTCATTGTGTAACGTATTAATTCTTCACCGTTGCTTAGTTGAAAATCCTTCCCCTCTTGTCGTTGCGAAGACACCAAGCCATGGCTGCTATCTGGCCGCAACTTAAATTTATCGGTCCCCAGAGCGAATACGCAAAACGTTCGGGTACCACGTCTAGAAGTGCTGTCCAGAGGCATATTCTCCAGGCCACTAATCTGAATAAGTTCCGGTATAACAAGCTCTATATCAAGTTTAACAGGCCACTCAACACCGGCATCACCTGCATTAATGCCTGCTGTGCTGGGCGCTTGATCTATGGTAAAAGTCAATGTGCCAGAATGCTCGCCTGACTGCGTCAGAGTACCTTCTTTGATCAGGTCATTCAGGTTAGCTCCTATGGTGAGTGTAAAGTCAAGGCACTCTTCACAACGAAATGACAACCTCCCAGTACCAGCACCCCGAAAGTCACAATTATCAGAATTACATGCGGTACTTGCCGGGAAATCCACACTCTTTTTGAAGGCTGTCTGCTCGATAGAAACGGTGAGAGGTATTTCTGAGGTAGCATTTTTGAGTGTGACCCCAGCACTGCGCACGTTAAAATAGGCTGGACGTGCACAACCAAAACGACCGCAAGAACGTATTTGGAATTCTTTTGTTACAGTAAACGAACCATTACTCGGATATGATACAGTCATTGCTGATAGAGGCTGATCAAGTAGCGGCCCTCCTCCCTCACAAACGGACACTCCCGTTGAAGGTTTCGGGTTATCGTTGTCTGGGTTGGCTGGCACGCACTGCAAAGCACTGACCTCCAACGGACCCAACAAACCTAAAAACAAAACACAGCTAACCCAACAAACCCAATTTTTGATTACTGCTGTCATAACTACCTTAACTCACCAGCTCCTCGCTTACTCACCGCCAACTGCCCCTCCAACACCGTCGTACACTCGGCATCGGCCAGATCTATGGTGCCCATTTGTAATACATAGCCCTCGTCCATTGCCTCCACCGGCAGTGGACAGAGCCAGCCGTTGCCCAGTTCCACCTGCAAGGTGCCCACATCAGAACGAGCTTCCAGTTGGAACATACCAATATCGTCGGTGCTACCGGGCAGCAAACCGCCATTGATACGAGCGTCTGTCAGCGGCTGACCATTAAACAATAGTCGTCCAAACAGCAGTTGCAATGGTATCGCCTGATAATCCAGCGTCACCACATTGCCGGGGTAGAGGGTGGCCACCTTTTCCCGTTCATCAAAACTGTACAGGGTTTCACCGGCCGGGCTGAGGGTGACCCGGTACTGATCATAGGGAGAGAGACCGATGATCGACGGTGAACCGGCCACCGCATAACCTCGACGCTGGCCGTTTACCCGCACATCGAAGACATCACCGGCGCGACCTTCAAGATTAACCACCAGGGCACTTTCGGAGCGGTCTTCGCCGCCCAGGGCGAACACCTCACCGTCGGTCAGGAAGCTGGTACTCATGCTGCCACCCCAGTTGGTGGTGCCGTTGCCTTCACTGCGGCTGTGGCTGGCACTGAAGCTGGCCCGGCCATAGTGGTTGGCGTACTGTACACTGCCGTTAATGCGCTCGTTGCCGGTACCACCTTCCACCCCGGCGTCAAAGCGCAGGTCGCCGGCCAGCAGCTCGCTGTCCTCCCAGGAGGTGGACAGCCGCAGACGCTGGCTGGAATCACTTTCCCCATCCCGGCGGGTCACTTCTGCCCGTGGCGTGGCGTTAAAGTTCCAGTGGTCGGTGCGATAGCGGAAGCTGATGTTGACCAGCCCAATCTGATCATCACCGGATTTGCTCAGGCTGAAGCTGATATCCGCATCGTAATCAAAGGTGCGGAACAGGGTGCGGCGATAGTCCAGACTGTGGGTGCGGGTCGGGTCCTGGGCGCTATTATTGTCGTCATAGCTCTGGTTCATGTTGTAGCGATAGTTCAGACTGCCATCGAACAGGGGCGTGCCAGCCGAAAATGCCTGCTGCTCAAAGGCGTTGCCAAGTAGACTTACACCGTCGTCAGGTTCAACCCTTGGTTCGTCGTGCCATACCCGGCGGAAGTTCCCGGAGAGGGAGAGATCCCCAAGGGTCAAACGACCGTTGACACTTATACCCGTGGTGCCGTTATCCCCGAGCATCAGCGACGGCTCAATGTCATAAAGGGAGCCGAAGTGGTACAGCCCGAATTCCGACAGGGCATCGTCGCTGCTCACCGCCATGGCCGCCGTGGCCGCTACGGTGTCGTGCAGACGGCGGCTGACGCCGGCCCGGTTCAGCCACTGGTCGGTGACCTCGGGCAGTGTCCGGTCGCTGGTGCGGTCGAGCACCCGACCGGACTCCATAAAGAACAGCCATTCGTCCAACGGGGGAATCTGGCTCTGTTTGGCAAAGAAACGGGTTTCGCTGGAGAGCAGGTTGCCGCTCTCATCGAGAATACGAATCTCAATATCGTAGGCACCACTGGGAAAGCGGCTGGTGTCCAGCTGCTGGGAGCCAGCCTCGAAAAAGGCGCTGTCGATCAGTCGGTCATCCCGGCGCACCTCCACCCGGCCCCGGGTGGGCAAAAATACCGTCACTGGCATGCCGCCGGAGAAGTCCAGATCTTCCCGGGTGATGGTTTTACCTTCCGGGGTCAACCATTGTTCGAGCCAGTACCGAATAGTTTTAACCTTAATTTCCATCTCCTGAACGGTGTAGGGCTCCCGACCGTGACGGACGGAACCCTCGGGAATGTCTTCAGGAGCAATAACCTCTTCTTCAGAAACAGGAGGGCATGGTGGTTGGGATCGTTGGCGTGGAGTCGACTCATCAGGTTTGTTCACTTTCCGCTTGTGATCGTCGCCGGAGCTGTCGTCGGGTTTATCATCACTGTCGTTTTCATCCTGTCCGGCCCCTGGAGTCCCCTGGTCATTATCTTCGGGCGGCTTGGTGTTAGGTTTGAGATTGGGTCGGGTATTGAGTTTCTTCAGACGGGCGATCTCGTTTTCGAGTTGTTCGATTCGAGTCTGTTGCTGGATTAAGCAGTTCATGCAGTTGAGTAATATACTCAAGCAGGTTGGGTGACAAGTCTTCAGGAGGTGACGCAAGCATAGAGACCAGATTAGACGATAGGACGTGATTTTTCCTTATGTACCTGTTTTTGAGTACTTACGTATCCTGAAAGCCGTTGACCGTGTTCCGTTGTCCGTAAAAGACAAGATAAAAGCTTTTACGGATCACGGTCAGCGGGCCTTTAATAATGTTGCCTCAAGCTCCAGTAATTCATGAATGACTGAGTCTGAATATCGAATGCCATTCTGCCGGAGGCCATCAGTGATAGGTTTGAGTGACCCTATGAGATTTTGTCTTCTGGCATAAAGCAATAATGTCAAACTGCCGATGACTTTGAGGCCTCTTTTGCAGGACTCTTTGCGCCCTTTTTTCTCATCAATCATGATGCAGGCGTTGAGCTGCATGGCAGCAATAATGGCTTGCGCTTCACCGTTATCCAGTAGGGCTTGTAATTGTTGCAGCAAAGGGTGATTGTCTGGCTGGTCGGCGATGGGCTTTAGGTGCCGCAATGGGCAGCACTTTCAATGGCGTGGCAGGCTGGTTTTCCGGGTACTTTGCACTAAAAAACAGTGTCAGGTCTTTCATTGTGCACAACAAATGCCGTTTATTAGAAGAACAGAAAAGGACACCCACTTTTTAGACCAATTTGCTGCCACCGCAGTAGGGCAGTCTATTCTCGGTCAGCCTCCCAGGGAATTTGTCCAACAGCCTGTTGGACAAAGATCAGGAATGCCGGGTAGCTACATACTCCTTTAATGCATCGTCCATACGGGTCTGCCATCCCTTGCCTGTGGCACGGAAATACGCAATCACTTCAGGCGACAATCGTATGGTAATGCGTTCCTTGGTCTCCTCCGCCCTGGGTCGACCTGAGGCTCGCTTTTGCTCAAACATCTCATCAGTGATCTCAAAGGTGTCCGGGTCGGCCGCGATCCCGGCATTGATGGCGGCGTCTTCTTCATCGGTGGGCCATATAGTGCCCGGCTTAAGCTTTGGCATAGCGCTTCATCTCCCGTTTGTTGGCTTTTCTCAGGCTAATGATCCGGCGAACATCCCCGCGATCGGTGTAGACGACACAACACAAACGCAACCCAAGGTACGCCAGACCTACCATCCGTTGCTCTTCATAGTTATAGCGACGGTCCTGCCATGCCCAGAGCGTGTCCCATTCCAGGTGCTCAGCCTCAGACAGCGACAGGCCATGCTTGGCTTGGTTGGTGGCGTCTTTGTCAGCATCATACTCGTACTTCATGGATTTATTGTATGTACAAAAAATAAAACCCGCCAGTTAATAGCCATCCCACAGGGTCCGGCACTCAGCATAGTTGGTTGTTCATGACCGAAGAAAAGAAAAAAAATCGGGGTCACAAAAAATCGAAAAAAAGAAAAGGACACCCATAAATTTGTCATTAATGGTTGAATTTGTAGGCGTCCTATTCTTCCTATTTTTCAGCCCGAACCTGAGGATAGATAGACTTTCCATACTGTAGTTTAAAGACTACAATTTATCCCATGATCACCATTAAAGAAACTGAGACTTACCGCAAGTGGGAGCAAAAGCTGAAGGATCCCCGGGCAAAAGCCACTATAGCGGCTCGGGTATTTCGTCTGGCTAATGGCCTGCCCGGTGACGTTGCCTTGCCCCAGTTGGAGAAGGGGTCAGTGAGCTGAGAATTCATTATGGCCCTGGTTATCGGGTGTAATTCCGTCAGATGAGATCATTCTTCTTCTATGTGGAGGAAACAAAAGCACGCAGAACAAAGATATAGAACTTGCTAAACAGCTGGCAAAATGCTGGAGGAAAAATAATGACTGAACCCTTATACGATTATGACCCTGCTGCGGCACTGGACAGTCCGGAAGCCGTGGAGGTGTTTATCGCTGATGCTTTTGAGACTGGCGATGCCTCTTATATTGCCAAAGCGCTTGGTGTTGTTGCCAGGGCTGAAGGTATGAGTAACATTGCCAGACAAACTGGGCTTTCCCGGGAGCAACTGTATCGCTCGTTCAGTGATGATGGAAACCCAACGCTGAAAACCGTCTTGAGTGTTATGCAGGCTCTGGGTCTTAGTCTCACTGCCAAAACCCAAAGTATTGGGGGCAGGCCTTGATTCCTGGATTGAGTCAAGGACAATTTTTAAGAACACAGAGAAAGAAAAGAAAAAGACACCCACTTTTTATCTACCAAGTCAACTCACGGTGGCTTTTGAGATAACCCAGTGCGTAAAAGCGTTGATACCCATGCTGCACTGAGCGGGATGTTCGGGTATTAGGGCTTTCCTGAACTAGAACAACGCAGGATCATATTAAAAAAACGCCCCCGCGCCAGGCGGGGGAGAAAAGGATCAGACAAACAAAATCAGATGCAACGCCATACCAACCACAAACGCACCAATCATCGGTACCGAGGTTCTTTTCACCACTTCAAACGGTGAGATTTTGGCAATACCGGCACAGGCAATAATGACCGCCGAGATGGGGGACATGGAACGGCCCATGGAAGCGGCAAAGTTCATGGGCAGCAGCATGGCCACCGCAGGCACACCAAAGCTTTTGGCAACCTCTGGTGCCAGGGTGGCAAATGACAGGAAGGCCGCATTGCCAGAGCCCATCATAATGGCCGCAACGGCAATCAGCGTGGCCATAAACAGTGTCATACCGGCAGCACCGATACCCAGCTCCTGGGCAGAACCGAGCAGGGAGTCAATGGCACCAATATGTTTTAACCCTGTGGCAAAAATTTCAGCACCGATAATCAGACCTACCACCGGACCAAAAACAGCACCCATACCATTGAGGAATTGATCAAAGCCATCAAGGGACTGTTTCATTTTGCGGGTACGGACCACTTCACAGAACATGCCAACAAATACGCTGATCAGCATGGCCATGACCAGGTTCATTTTGATGGACGACACCATCATTTTGGAAAAAATCAACAACAGAAAGAAAGGAATCATGGGCAGCAGCGCATAGAATGCCGGGGCCGGGTCTTTCTGGTCACCGTCTGTATGTTCGATGCCCTCACCCACATGCTCGGCAACCATATAGCCATCTTTCAGGTCGCACCGACGCTGCCAGACAAAGTGCAGGGCCGCCGCCACCAGCGCCATGGGGACGGTGATCCAGGCCTGATAATCCAGGAAGTATTCGGTAATTTCCAGTCCGGACTGGCTGGCGGCAAAGTTGGCATTCACCTGGGTGACACCGATTTCAAACGCCGCCGGAGAAGCGATCACGGCAACCGCTGAAGCCGGGCTTAAACCGATATTTCTCAGCACCGGATACAGCGTCACCATCAACAGCAGACCGAGGCCCGTTGCCGAGGTGACGAACATTTGCAGCACAACACTGAGCAGATAACACAGTGCCAGTACCATATAAGGTGAGCGAAAATGGCTGATGGGCTTAACGGCCAGTCGAACCAGCGCTTCTGAGGCACCGATATGGGACATGTAGCTGGCAAAACCACCACAGGCCATGATGGTCAGACCCAGGCTGGCCATGCGGAAGCTGAATACCGTGTTCATCAGTTGAAACAGGTCAAAGGGGATAAAACCGGTGGCCTTGGCCGCTGGCAGAATATCTTTTATCCCCATCAACGCGGCAGCACTTAGCAGGACAATACCGGCAATAGCCAGCGAGGCTGATGCACTGTAGTTCTTCACGATGGCGTATATAACCAGTGCAACCACGGGTATGACGATGAGTATATCCACAGGGAATCCTGAAAATGGCTAAATTTCGCGCAGGTTATTTCTGGAGCTATTGGTTGTAAATGACCAATGTCAAATAATGATCGGGTAGTTTTTTTTAACCATTCTGACAGTCGTTATGACCGAACTTTAAAGGCGGAAAGCGCTTATAACCCACACAAAAACACACGTAATTTCATCGTATTCAATCTTTGCACATTTTTTGCTAAAGCTATGGTTTCAGAAACGTCTATGGGTTTATAATCAGCCGCACATGGAGAGTAAGCCTCTGCGGCCTCCACGGAAAACGAAGTAAAGGTATACGGTTGCCTATGAAGCCTTCCTTACAGCTCAAGATGGGCCAGCAGTTGACCATGACGCCGCAGCTGCAACAGGCCATCCGGCTGCTACAGCTATCGACCCTGGATCTTCAGCAGGAGATTCAGGAGGCCCTGGAGTCCAACCCCATGCTGGAGTCCGACGATAGCCAGACAGAGGACACCGCCAGCAGTGAAGGACAGGAAGAGCTCGTTGATCTGAGCGAAAAAGCCTCAGAACCTGAGCCTCAGGAGATGGCGGAATGGTCAGACAGCATTCCCAATGAACTGCCCGTGGACTCCGCCTGGGACGACGTGTACTCCAGCCTGCCGGCCAGCAGCGGTGACGATGATTATGACCCCCTGGCAAAATCCTCCGCTGTGGAGTCACTTCAGGATCACCTGGAATGGCAACTGGATATGGTGCCCATGAGCGACCGGGATCGGCTGATTGGTCTGGCGATCATCGAGGCGGTTAATCCGGATGGTTATTTAACCTGCACGCTGGATGACCTGTTTGTCTCTCTTCAATCCCAACTGGACGATCTGGAGATTGAAGAGATCCATGTGCTGCAACACCGGGTGCAGCAATTCGATCCGGTGGGTTGTGGCAGTGTTGACCTTAGACAGTGTCTATTGGTTCAACTTCGTCAGCTGCCGCCCTCAACACCCCATTTCAACAATGCGGAAAAACTGCTCACCCGCTACCTTGAGTCCCTTGGCACCCGTGATTATGCCAGCATCATGCGTCATGCCAAACTGAAAGAAGACCAGCTGCGAGAAGCCCTCCGCCTGATTCAGAGCTTCCACCCAAAACCCGGCAGCACCATTGATCAGACAGAAGCCGAATATGTGGTTCCGGATATATCCGTCAGGAAAATCAGGGAACGCTGGACGGTGGAACTGAATTCCGACGCCCTGCCCAAACTGCGCATTAATAATAATTATGCGTCCATGGTTCAGAGAGCCAATAACAGCCGCGACAATGTGTTCATGAAGAACCATCTGCAAGAAGCCCGCTGGTTTTTGAAAAACCTGCAAAGCCGTAATGAAACATTGATGAAAGTGGCGAGTCAGATTATTGCCTATCAGCAGGAGTTCCTGGAAAAAGGGGATGAAGCCATGAAACCCCTGGTGCTGGCAGATATTGCCGAGGCGGTGGGCATGCATGAGTCGACGATATCCCGGGTAACTACTCAGAAGTACATGCATACTCCCCGGGGTGTTTACGAGCTGAAGTACTTTTTTTCCAGCCATGTCAGCACCACGGAAGGGGGGGAGTGTTCCTCCACGGCTATTCGGGCCCATATCCGCAAACTTATTGCTGAAGAGACACCGCGCAAACCCCTCAGTGACAATAAAATTGCAACCATTCTCGGGGATCAGGGCATCAAGGTAGCAAGGCGCACCATTGCCAAATACCGTGAGTCCATGAATATTCCGCCATCCAATGAACGTAAGCAGTTAGTGCCCTAGTTGATACACCGCTCAAAAAGCAGTTTTTTTTGTCTCAGGGCGTTCCAAGCTGCACCGACAGTGATAGAATCGAACTCAGCCAGTACGAAAAATCCCGCGGACTGGTGATTATCTGGATAATGGGATTCAGGAGAGCGATACATGCAAGTCAACATCAGTGGACATCATGTCGAGGTAACAGAAGCTCTGCACGACTATGTGATCAAAAGACTGGAGCGTCTTGGTTCACATTTTGACCATATCACCAATGTACAGGTGACCCTGAGTGTCGAAAAGCTGGTGCAGAAAGCAGAAGCCGTTTTGCATACCCGCGGGGCCGAGATTAATGCCACCGCCGAGCACGAAGACATGTACGCAGCCATTGACCTGCTCTCGGACAAGTTGGATCGGCAGCTGGTTAAGCGAAAAGAGAAAGCCCTGGACAGGCAACAGGGTGCCAGTGGCCATGCCCTTTGATTTATCAGGTTGCCATTCTTATTCAGCATGATTATTCATCGCATCCTAACCCCCGAGCGCACCCTTGACGGGGTGCACGGGGCCAGCAAAAAGAAAATCCTGGAATTTATCGCTGAACGCATCAGCAACGAAGCCCCCGAAATCAATGCCAAAGAACTGTTTGAAGCGCTGGTTTCCCGGGAGCGTCTTGGCACCACCGGACTGGGCAATGGCGTGGCTATTCCCCACTGTCGCTGTAAAGCCTGCCCGGAGCCTATCGGTCTTTTTATACGACTGGCGGAACCGGTTGATTTTGATGCGGTGGACCGTGAGCCCGTTGACCTGGTATTCGCGTTGATCGTGCCAGAAGGGGAAAACCAGGAACATCTTGAAATTTTAAGGGCGCTGGCCGGGCGATTTCATTCTGCCCTGACCCTTCAGAAAATACGTTCGGCTACCAATACGACAATGCTCTATCATACTATGAGTGAACAGTGAATAACGTGACAAAAAAAGGCCATCATAGGTAATGATGGCCTGAAAGGTTCAACGTATCACAATGCTCTTATCTTTTGTTGTTAACACACTTCTTTGAGTCCCGGACAAAATGCATTGCGGCTTACAGGGTTTTAGCCAATTACCGTTGAACCTTAAGTTGCTCATCAAGCTCACGAATTGCTGCATACCTGTCGGCCTTTGGGTCTTTTTTAGTGACGTTGGGCGAAACAGTTGATGGAACAATCGGGGTTTCGGACACAGGGCTTTGAGAGTCCTGTCGCTTATGACCCTTGGCCATTTTGATGTCCTTAGCCTCTTTGGCCTTCTGCACTTCAGAAGACTCTTGCTTTCGTGAAAAGTAGTAGGCCAACCCAACTCTGCCATACTTTAACTCAGCACTTTTTGCTTTATTTCTGAATGTAACCTTTTTTTCCTTGTCAAAATTTTCTTGTGCTTTGTTGGTTTCAACCTCAGCTCGTTTCTTTTCAATTTCAGCAATGTTCTCCAAGGCTTTTTTACCTCTTTCTTCAGCAAAGACGGTACTCGCACTGTGAAGACCGGTCAGATCGTATCCCTTCTGCCCGCAGCAGGGCGAGCTCTCTGCAGTACGTGGTGTAATCGGCGCAACAACACCTCGAGAAAGTTGTTTAGCTTTAAGTTCTACAAGCATTTTAGCCCTGTCAGGCTTGCGGACCAGCTCTTTGGCTTTATATATATCAATTTTCGATTCAAGCACTCTTAAGACTGAATCAGCAACAGCTTTAGGTTCACGTTTGCTTTTGTCAACGTCAGATTCATCTTTGCTTTTGCCGGTATCAGCAACAGCTTCATCCTGGCTTTGGACTGTATCAGCAACAGGTTCAGATTTATTATTACCTTTGGTTGCATCAACAATAAATTTCAGACCGGTATACTTGTAAACAACCTTGACAACTTTAATTGCCCAGTGCTTCAGCTTTTTGAAGAAGCCAGAGGAATTGTCTTCAGAGCTTTCCGAACTTGTCTGAGGAACAGTTTCCAAAGCCGGTTCGTCCTGCATGACCTCCACCTTGGGATTGGTGTCGCTTTCTATGGGGCTTTCCTGTTCTGTCTGGACAACAGGATCGATAGCCGGTTTGATATTCTGCATAGCATCAGCCTTGCGCTGAAGGTAGGCCATATGGCTTTTGGCCAGTTTATCTTCGGCTTTATCCCGACCGCCAATAAAAACCTCTATTATTTTGGGCTGACCATCTTCAAACTTTCTTTCCAGTGGCCTTACCATGTGGTTATAGAACCTGCCAAAATCCTCAGGTACCTGATCTTTCTCACGCGGACCAGGAACTGGTGAAGAAGTTTTTTCAGCTAATGGATGTTCAGTCGTTTCAACTAATGGTTGATAAGTAATTGCGAGTAATGGTGGTTTAGTCAGTGGTGCGTCCATGATGTTACTCCTTTAACAAGATAGGATTGTTTCATATAATCAGGAGAGATTATTTAATTAACCTCTCTCACCAATTACCTTCTGATTTGAATTCTAGGATGACGCTGCTATTAAATGAATAACAGCATTGTCAGAAGCACTAACAGAGTTTTAAGTAGTTGGCCAAATGGAATCATTAGAATCAGAAAAAACAAACAGCCTGACCAATATCCTGCACCCTGATAGAATCCCGCAACCAGGCGCTGTCAGCCATTTAACACATTTTGATTAACAGGATTTCCAGCAACTCCGGATACTTTTGCCATCGGTTTGCTTTTTCCACCACAGGTCAACGGTATCCGGTAGGCTTCTTGATCAAAAGTTGCTTTAATAGAGAAAGGGTCAGCTTTCAATACCTACAGACATGCAACGCTCAGGCAGCATATAAGGAACAGCTATGAAACTTATCATCATCAGCGGGCGCTCCGGTTCTGGAAAAAGTTCAGCTCTGCACACCCTTGAGGATGAGGGTTTTTATTGTGTCGACAATCTTCCGGCCAGTATGCTGAACCAATTGCCGGATACCCTGAAAGGCCATCATTCAACTCCACCCAGGATGGCCGTCAGCATTGATATCAGAAATCTGCCCGGAACTCTGGATAACTTTCCTGATCTGCTGAAGTCCCTTCGGAACAAAGGCATCCATTGTCAGGTACTCTACCTGGACACCGACAGCGAAAAGCTGGTCAGCCGTTACAGTGCCACACGCAGAAAGCACCCGCTCAGTAATGACCAGACGTCGCTCAGAGAAGCCATCGCGTTAGAAAAAAAGCTGCTTACGCCAGTGCTGATTGAGGCAGACCTGAAAATCGACACCACATCGCTCTCTGTTCATCAGATGAGGGACATGATCAAACAGGAGTTCTGCGCTGATCACAAAAGCGGTGTGACGGTTCTTTTTCAATCGTTTGGCTTTAAAAACGGCATTCCTTCAGATGCCGACTTTATCTTTGATGTGCGCTGCCTGCCCAACCCTTTCTGGGACGAATCCCTGAGAACATACACAGGTCTGGACCAACCGGTTATCGACTTTCTGAAGGATGATCCCCTGGTGGTCGAAATGGTGGAGGATATCAGTGCCTTTATCGAAAAATGGCTTCCGCGGTTTGAGTCAGCCCAGCGCAGTTATATGACGATTGCCATCGGTTGCACTGGAGGGCAGCACCGCTCAGTCTATATTGGTAAAACACTGGGCACCCTGTTTACCAGTAAACTGGATCGGGTTCAGGTTAGACACAGAGAGCTTCACGAATAATGATTACCTATCGAAAAAAAATCATTAACAAACTGGGCTTGCACGCCCGAGCGGCATCCAAGTTTGTTTCCACGTCATCGGCGTTTGCCAGTGAGATTGAAATCGGATTCAATGGGCGCAAGGTGGATGGCAAGAGTATCATGGCGGTTATGATGCTGGCGGCAGGACAGGGTTCGGAGCTTGAGCTCCTTTGTGACGGCCATGATGAAGAGGCCGCCTGCCTTGCCCTGTGTGAGCTGATTGATGACCGCTTTGGTGAAGAAGAATAACAGACTCCCCCCCTTTGCGGGGAGTAGCCACTGCAATTACCATAGAGACCATCTTTCATTTTCCCTGACCATCCGGCCTTTACCGGATGCGCAGAAACTGTTCATGCAGATCATTCAGGCAAATCTTTCAGGCAGATCATTTCAGGCAGACAATAATGGCGCAGCAACTGCAATTGAGCATCGGTGAAGCCGAGCTGAAAAAACTTAATGATGCTCTTGAGCACGGTGTCTCTGCAGAATTGCGCACCATGTTGAACACCTTGCCTCCGGCTGACACCGCGCACTTGCTGGAGTCCTCCCCACCAAAGTTACGCAGCCTGTTATGGCGATTGATTGACCGTGAACTGGAAGGCGATGTGCTGCAGGAACTGAGCGAAGACGTTCGCCAGTTCTTCCTTGACCAGATGAACATTGCCGAACTGAAAGCCATTACTCAAGGTCAGGATGTTGACGACATCGCCGACCTGTTGCAACAACTGCCAGATACCATCACCCGACAGGTGCTGGACTCCATGAACAGTCAGGACCGACAGCGGGTTGAGGCGGTTCTGGCCTATCCGGAGGATTCCGCCGGTGGCTTGATGAACACCGACACCATTACGGTGCGCCCCAATAACACCGTTGATGTTGTGCTTCGTTACCTGCGCCGTCATGAAGGCATTCCGGATAGCACAGACAGCCTGTTGGTGGTCAATCGCCGGGATGAATACATCGGCCGCCTGCCCCTGACCTTACTGCTGACAACCGAACCGGGTGCTACTGTCAGACAAGTGATGTTAACCGACCTGGACCCGATTCCTGCGGATATGCAGGATACCCAGGTAGCCCAGCTGTTCGAACGGCAGGACCTGCTCTCCGCCCCGGTGGTGAACGACAATGGCAAACTGCTTGGGCGGATCACCATCGATGATGTAGTGGACGTGATCCGGGAAGAGGCCGAACACTCCATGATGAGCATGGCCGGTCTGGATGACGACGAAGATACCTTCGCCCCGGCCCTGCGAACGGCACGACGCCGGGCGGTCTGGCTGGGCTTCAACCTGATTACCGCCTTTATTGCCGCCTCGGTCATTGGTCTGTTTCAGGAAACCATCGATAAAGTGGTGGCCCTGGCGGTGCTGATGCCGATTGTTGCGGGGATGGGAGGTAATGCCGGCAGTCAGGCCCTGACCCTGGTGATCCGAGGTATGGCGCTAGGGCAAATCAGTAAGACCAACCTCCGCTGGCTGCTGAGCCGGGAGCTGGTTGCCGGGTTTCTCAACGGGTTGTTGTGGGCAACCCTGGTGGCCGCCATCGCCTGGTTCTGGTTTGATGACCCGATTATTTCCCTGGTGATCGCCTGCGCCATGGTGATCAACCTGAGTGTTGCCGTGGTCACTGGAGCGATGCTGCCGGTTTTACTGAAATCATTAAATATTGATCCGGCCCTTGCTGGCAGTATTATCCTGACCACGATTTCCGATGTGGTGGGGTTCCTCTCATTCCTTGGGCTGGCCACTGTTTTCTATGGGTAGCGTTTTGAACCACAAAGGCACAAAGATACAAAGAAGAGCAAAAGAGTAGTAAGAGCAAAGCTCTTACTACTCTTGCCCTGGGCGGCTGTCCGAGAATAGCTTTTAAACATTGAACCTCAAAAGCCCAAAAAACCTTTGTGTCTTTGTGCCTTTGTGGTTCCCTTCTTTTGTCTTTTAACAATCACTCACCCGCCAGCTTCATACTGCTGATCAGAATTGAACCGGTCTGGATATTCCCACGCCTGTCGACATCATTGCCCACGGCAACAATATTCCGGTAGATATCTTTCAGGTTGCCAGCAATCGTCACTTCTGACACCGGGAACTGAATTTCGCCATTGTCGACCCAGAAGCCACCGGCACCACGAGAATAATCACCGGTGACGGTATTAACCCCCTGCCCCATCAGTTCGGTAACCAGCAGCCCGGTTCCCATCTGTTTCAGCAGCGCATCAAGATCGCCTGCATTGCTTTGTACAAACAGGTTATTAACACCACCGGCGTTGGCGGTGCTGTCCATCCCCAGTTTGCGGGCAGAATAAGTGCTTAAAATATAATGCTGCAGCACACCGTCCGTAATAAAGTCCTTGGCATAGGTCGCCAGCCCATCATTATCGAAACTGGCGGATCCCAGCATGTTTTTCAGCAATGGTTGCTCGTGGATACGCATCCATTCTGGAAACACCGGTTTACCCAGGTGATCCAACAGGAAAGAGGCCTGTCGATAAAGGCTGCCACCACTGATCGCCCCGAGAAAATGGGCAATAAGACCTGAAGCCACCTCCGGTGCAAACAGTACCGGCACCTCGGCAGTACCTACTTTTCGCGCTCCCAGTCGGCGCACCGTGCGCTCCGCTGCTGTCTTACCAACAGCAACCGCTTTTTCCAGCTCGTTGGCATTACGGCTTACGGTATACCAGTAATCCCGCTGCATCTCGTCACCCTGCATACCAATCAACACCGCACTCAGGCTGTGGCGACTGGACACATAGCTGCCAATAAACCCATTGCTGTTGCCATAGACACGACAACCCTGATGGCTGGAGACACTGGCACCGTCGGAATTGACAATTTTATTACTGAACGCGCGTCCGGCATCCTCACATTGCATGGCCAGATCAATCGCCTGCCCGGCATCGATTCCCCAGGGGTGATACAGGTCAAGATCCGGCAACGCATCACCGTCAGCCATTAACACGGGGTCAGCCAAACCCGCATAAGGGTCTTCGGACGCGTAACGGGCAATATCGCAGGCGGCTTTTACCGTTTCACGGATGGCCTTTGGACTGCTGTCAGAAGTACTGGCAGAGCCTTTTCGCTTACCCAGATAGACGGTAATGCCCAGCCCCTGGTCACGGTTAAACTCAACCGTTTCAACATCGCCCATACGGACGCTGGCCGACAGGCCGGCATCCATACTGATGCCCACCTCACAGGCATCCGCTCCCTGTCTGGCGGCCTCTGCCAGAATATCTCCGGCCAGTGTTTTCAGCCTGGTCTCTTCACTTCGTGGATCCAGCACTGCATTGGAAGGTTCGCCCATGATTGCACCTGATCTGTTGTGTTTATGCCTACGGGGGTTTTCAACTATTGTGCCGCTGTGAAGTTAATAATGCATCAGATAGATAATCAATTGCAGATTCAGAGTCTAATCAGCAACCTTTATCAAGGCTTGCGCACTGAGCCTTGTGCACTATTTTCATTAAGCGATTTGTGTTCTTTACATACCTTGAAAGGGGAAGCACCGATGTTCTCTAGGGGCAGGACGGAGCATGATCATTCGGAGGAAATGGCAGCCGATGCAAGCTCGTTTCCCCCATCCGTAACCCTCCCACCGCCTGATCACACGTCAGAAGTCGAGCACTCGGAATCCGCAGTGGCGGTCTCAGGCAGCAGGCAGTTGCCTGCCACGACGAGTGAGTTGACAGATCTGGCAGAATTGATGAAATTAGTCATCGTGAATAACGACCTGGCCACTCTCAACCACCTTCTGGACCGTGGCGTTAACCCCAATACCCGCTGCCAGGACGGCCATACCCCTCTGTATTGGGCCATCATCTATGGCAAGCTGGAAGATATTGTCAAGACGCTGCTGGATCGCGGAGCGGATCCGAATCTCCCGGCCTCCTGCCGTTTTGCGCCTTTGCTACTGGCTGCAATGAAGGCCGATGACAAGGCCGTTTTCTTGTTGCTGGAAAGGGGAGCCGATCTGAACGGCCGTGACAATTCGAATTGCTCAGCGCTCCATCTGGCCACTATTTGTAACAACCCGACAGCGATCACCGAGATCATGAATTGCCTGCTGGACAGAGGTGCGGATATCAATGCCCTTGACTGTGACGGCCAAACTCCGCTGCTCTGGGCGGTAAAAACAGGCAGCATTGTGGGCATTAACACTTTACTGCAACGAGGTGCTAATCCAGATACTCCTGACAAGTGGGGTCAGACTGCACTTATCAAGGCTGTACTGTACAGCGTCCCTGCCAAAATCAACAGTATGGTCAATAGCCTGCTGGCCAATGGCGCCAATCCCAATAAGCCAGGCAAGTCAGGCGAAACACCTCTGCATCTGGCGCTTCAAAAAGACCGGCGGGATACCGTTGATATTCTGCTGGCCAATGGTGCCCGTGCCAATATTCCCAATGCGTCTGGTCAAACTGCGCTTGACATTGCAGCAGCCAAAGGCGTTGCTGATGCCCTGCACAATATCATGCCTCCTTATCAACCGGAGACGCTATTGGCCTGCGCCCGAACCAGCATTCGTTCACGGCTGATAAAGAACCAGATGCCGCTGGCAAAAGCCCTGGCACCAGGCTCTGACTGTCTGCCGCTGCCCAATCACATAAGGGCTTATTTACACGAGCCGCTGACTCTTTAGGAATTGTCCCCCGAAAGCAGGTCATTTAGATTCAGGCTTGCGTAGCGAACCTTGTGAACTATTTTCTTTAAGCGATTTGCTGTTCTTTGTATATCTTGAACGGAAACACAACAATGTTACCAAGCGTCAGGACGGAGCATGACCATTCGCAGGAAATGGCAGACGATGCCAGCGTGGAATCCCCATCCGCAGCGTCTTTCCCACTACCTGAAAACACGACATCAGTCGATCATTCAGAATCTGCAGTGGCTGTTTCAGGTAGCAGGCAGTTGTCGGCAACGACGGCTGATTTACCAGAGCTGATGTTATCAGCAATCCTGCATAATGACCTGGCCACCGTCAACTGTTTGCTGGACCAGGGAGCTGACCCCAATATCTGCTTTGCGAGTGGCTCTACCCCTCTGCATTTTGCCATCCACTTTCTGGAAGAGGAAGGTATTGTCAAGACGCTACTGGATCGCGGTGCAGATCCGAATCTTCCTGCCCCCTTTTTGTTGAAAGATCAAAGTACGCCTTTGCTGAAAGCGGCAGAACTGGGCAACTATAAGGCCCTCAATTTGTTGCTGGACAGGGGAGCCGACCTGAACGCCAGTAACATTTGTGGTCACACAGCACTGCATACGGCCCTTCTTAATATAAACGAGACAGTGATCACCAGGATCCTGAATTGCCTGCTTGACAGAGGTGCCTATATCAACGCCCTTGACTCCGAGGGCCAGACTCCGCTGCTCTATGCGATACTTCACTGCAAAGTTGAGGGCGTTAACACGTTACTGCAAGCAGGTGCCAATCCAGATATTCCTGACAAGCGGGGTCAGACTCCACTTAACTGGGCTCTCCATTTCAGAATGAACAGTATGGCCAATAGCTTGCTGGTCTATGGAGCCAATCCCAATAAACCCGGCAGATCAGGCAATACCCCACTGCATCTGGCGCTTCAGAAAGACCGGCCGGAGATCGTTGACAGTCTGCGGGCCAATGGTGCCAATGCCAATATTCCCAATGCATCTGGTAAAACCGCACTGGACATTACTGCAGCCAGAGGCGTTGTTGATGCCCTGCACAATTACATTTCTGCTTATCAACCGAGGACGCTAATGGCCTGCGCCCGAACCTGCATTCGTTCAAGGCTGGTAGAGAACCGGTTGCCCTTGGCAAAAGTCCTGGCATCAGGCTCTGACTACCTGCCGCTGCCGTATCCCATGAAAAACTATTTATACCAGCCGCTGACTTATTCGGGATCTGCCCTAAAAGCAGTTTATTAAGATTCAGACTTGCGCAGAGAGCCTTGTGCACTAATTTATCTAAACTAACTGGTGATTCATGCAATACCTTACTGAGCAATACAAATGATCTCAAACGTCAGGACGGAGAATGACCATTCGGAGGCAATGGCAGCTGATGCCAAACCGGTAAAAAAACGCTTGCCCAGCTTTACCAGGCACGCTGCGTAGCGATTATGTCGTCTATTATGTTGCAGACACTGTAGAACAGCATCAGTAATGGCAGGAGGGTGACCATGGCTGTTATTTCACCTGATTTTACCTTTTCACATCAGCGGCTGACCGATCTTGACCTGAACGCTTTTGCGCCTTTTTTTGCCAATCTTGCCGCTGACCGTTATGTCAGCGGTCACTACCGTTTTCGCCGCTACTCCCGCTTTACCGGGCCTGCAGAACGCCTGGAAAGATTACCCCACGATGACTTTGTCCAGTCCCGTTCGGTCAATTATCTCAGTGGCGACATTCTGCGGGAATTTGCTGAAATTGAACCGACCCTGACTGAGCTGCCGGAATTTCAATCCCTGTTCAGACAGGTAAACGGTTTTTTCGGTCTTGATCCGGCACGTACCGTTTATGGCGTGCATCAAATCCGGATCACCTGCTCCGGCGCTGATCACGGCTTGCCAGTGCCGGAAGGCATTCACCAGGATGGCTTCGACTTGATTGCCATCATCTGCACTGACCGCAAAAACGTCGAGGGGGCCGAGACTGGAATTTTTTATCATCCGGAACAAAAACCTGCCTATAGTGCTACGCTGTTGCCCGGGGATATTGTTTACTGTAATGACCGTCGGGTCTATCACTATACCTCTGCGCTGCAGGTCAGCAGTGGCGAAGTCTCCGGGCATCGGGATGTTTTCGTTATTACGGTAACCCTGGAGGATGAACAGTGGAAAAACAGCATACCTCAACCAGCCTCCAGCGCATCCGAGAGCAATTTCCAGCCCTTGAGCGGTTAGAGGGAAACCAGCGGGCCGTCTATTCTGATGCGCCGGGAGGTACCCAGGTTCCGGTATCGGTGATCAGTGCCATGTCGGATTACCAGCAATCGGGTTCCGCTAACCTGGGTGGTTTTTTTGCCACCAGTGAAGAAACCATGGCACTGCTGGAACGGGCAAGGGAGGCCGCAGGGCAGTTATTAAATGCCCCTGCTGACAGCATTGCCTTCGGTGCCAATATGACTTCCCTGACCCTGGCGCTGAGCAGAGCCATCGCCAGAACCTGGCAAAAGGGTGATGAGATTGTTGTTTCATCGCTAGACCATGACGCCAATATCACCCCCTGGGTGCTGGCGGCAGAGGAACGGGGATGTACGGTCCGGACGATGGATTTTACCGCCAGTCAAAATCTCTGCGTCACAGAGCTTGAGCGCCTGCTGTCCAACAGAACACGACTGGTGGCGTTTACCCTGGCCTCTAACGTGACCGGCAGCATCACCCCGGCAGCAGAACTGATCAGGGCTGCACACTCCGTGAATGCCCTGGTCCATGTTGACGCCGTTCACTACACCGCCCACCGGTTACCGGATGTGCAGGCCCTGGATGTGGATTTCCTGACCTGTTCGGCCTACAAGTTCTGCGGCCCTTACCTGGGGGTGACGTATGGTCGGCCAGAACTGCTGTGCAGCCTGAAGCCCTATAAAGTCCGTGCAGCAAATGACCAGCCACCCTGGTGCTGGGAGACAGGGACACAGAACTTTACCGCGATTGCCGGATTGCTGGCCTGCATTCAATACCATGGCTGGCTCACCGGTTCTGACCATGACCGCAAGGGATTGCAGACGTCGGCCCGCTGGATCGAGGAGCACGAGCAACAGTTGTCGCAACGGTTTCTTGATGGTCTCAACCACATGACCGGGTTCACCTTGTACGGCTCTGATACCACGGCTGACCGAACCCCCACCTTTGCCCTGGCCCACCACCGACAATCCTCGGCCAGGCTGGCACAACTGCTGGCCCGGCACGGTATCTATACCTGGTCCGGCCATTTCTATGCACTGGATCTGCTTGACCGGCTCAAGCTTCAGGAGCGGGATGGGTTACTGCGGATAGGCTTTGTCCACTACCATACGCCAGAAGAGATAGACAGGGTGCTTAACGTTCTGGCAGATATTTCTGCGTGATTTGCCAGATGACGCATAAATGGTAACGCCATGTTGCAAGACAACTGTCATTTATATCCGGCCTCGCCACAGTACATGGTTTCAATGTAATTGATAAATTCCTCTCTCAATGGCACCCAAACCCCGTTCATCCTGAGCGGAGTCGAAGGGTGCTTGGCACGATCTATCAGAGTCCGGAGTTTCCGCCTTTGACTCCGCTCAAGGCGAACGGAGTTTGGAGTTCAATAAAAGAACCCATCAATTGCACTGAAACCGTATAACAGGAGCTCACCGACACACCAGGCCCGCAACAAAACGACAACGGGAGTTGCGGAAAAACATCCCAATTGAAAAGCATTCTGAAGTAAAATACCGGGAAATCCATTTTCCATCCATGGAACTGCTTTCTGATAAATAACATCAGGCAGATTCCCATCAATGGCCATTCTCTATGAGTAAAAAGAGCCGTCGTATCCAGGAAGCCTGGGACGATGAAGAAACCGAGGAAATCATCTATGTCAGCAAATCTGAGCTGAAGCGGGACATGGATGAGCTTAAGAACATTGGTGCCCGGCTGATGGAACTGAAACCGGCACTGCTGGATAAGTTGCCACTGAATGATCGCCTGCGTGCAGCATTGGATGAGAGCAAGCGCATCAAAAGCAACAATGCCAGAAAGCGTCATCTGGGCTTTATTGGCAAACTGATGGCAGACCAGGACATTGAGCCGATCATGGAGCTGCTTAACCAGCTGGATTCCTCCAGTGAAGAGTACAACCGCCGGTTTCATCAATTGGAGCGGTGGCGTGACCAGCTGATTCGTGATGATGACAGTCACACTGTATTAACTGAATACCTGGAGCACTACCCGGAAGCTGACCACCAGCATATCCGCCAACTGGTCCGTAATGCCCAGAAAGAAGCGTCTCAGGATAAGCCCCCGGCAGCGGCGCGAAAGCTGTTCAAATACCTGAGAGAAGTGGACGAGCTTTAAAGTTCACCATGAGCAGGCTGACCCAGCCTGTTCTTTTTTGCGGCGTGATTTCTCCGGTCAGCACCGGGACTTCAACCACCATGCTTTTAGTGATCTGCCAAAGGGTAATCAGAAAAAACACCATCAACGCCATCATCAATCAGTTGTCTGGCAACCGCCGGAGAGTTAACGGTGTAGCAATACAGTTCATAGCCTTTGGACTTTACTCGCGAAATGTGTCGTTTTGCCGTTCGCTTACTGTTGAGGTGGATGGATACCGCGTTGACCCGTAATGCTTTCTTGTGCCAGTTCATTGGCAATCGCTCAAACAAACAGCCAACCGGAATATCGGAACAATCTGAAAAACGGACAAGTGCCGCATAATTAAAACTGGAAACCAATAGCCGATCGTTTGGCAACTCAACCTCGGCCAAGGTCTTTACTACCGCTTCTACCAACCTCGACTTTGAGCAGCCATTGGTTTTCAGCTCAAGGTTCAACCCAAGCCCAAGTTCTTTTATAAGCTTAAGCGCCGCTCCAAGCTGAGGAATCGGCTCACCCGAAAATTGCCCTGAAAACCAGCTTCCGGCATCGATTGTTGCCAGATCAGAGCAGGTTAACGTCTTCAAGCGACCTTTTTGATTGGTGGTACGGTTCAGTCGCCGGTCATGAAAAAGCACAAGAGTACCATCACCTGACAGAGTAACATCCACCTCGATCCATTTCAGCCCGTGCTCAGCAGCCAGCCTGATGCCTGCCAGGGTATTTTCCGGAGCCTCTCCTGCCAGCCCCCGATGCCCGATTATCCTGCTCATGTGCATGAATTTACCCACCTTAAAACACCCCTGTCCAAATGCAGGAACGGAGCTATTCTTACCCGAAACACTGTTTCAAGGACATTATCACAGATGCGGCCTGTTTTGCTCAGTATCGATGTTGGCACCCACAGTTTGCGCAGCGCTTTTGTTTCCCCGGAAGGGCATGTCCTTGCCCATAATGAAGAGCCACTTCTGATCTGGAAAACAGCCAGTACCATGGAGTTCTGTTCCGGGAATATCTGGGAGGCCCTGGTCACCGGCGTTAACCGATTAATCGCTGAACACCCGCTGAATCAGGAGGATATTATCGGGATCGGTATTGATACCACCTACTCCCTGGTTCTGCTGGACCAGCGGATGCAACCTGTTCACCTGCCCGGGAGCAATCGTGCTGACACTTTTGGCTGGATGGACAGCCGCGCCAGTCAACAGGCTGCCACTATCGCCAGAGAGCACCCGGGACTATTTGGCCATGCGGGTCCTGGCATCAACGCCAGGAGTAACTGCTGTAAATTACTCTGGCTCTTCCAGTGTGCGCCGGAAACCTGGCAAGCCGCCACCTGCATCCTCGACCTCTATGATTATGTCACCTGGAAGCTAACGGCCTGCTTGACCAGAACACCTGATTCGACCAGTCATACCTTTACCAAAAATGCTGCTGCCCAACTGAATATTGATATTGAGGGACGATTCAAGGGTGAATCCCTTGAGATTGGTGCAGCCATCGGGGATGGCCTGTGCCAAAGTGCCGCTGACCAACTGAACCTCAAACAGGGAACCCCGGTTGCCACAGGTATCGTTGATGCCTATGGCGGCGCCCTCGCCACGATACTGGCCAGCAATCACCCGGACAGCCAGCAACCACTGGACTGTATTACCACAAGAGTCAGTTTTATCGGTGGAACTTCATCCAACTACGTCGCGTTCAGCAGGGATAGGTTGACCTGCGATGGAGCAGATGGCCCCTACCCTTCGGTGCTGGAAGGTTACTCGTTGATATACGCCCGGCAAACGGCGGCAGGTGCCTTTATTGATCACATCATTACCTCACACCCGGCTTACAGCTCAATCTATGATATCGCTGTCAGCCTGGGGATCGGGGCTCATGAATACCTTAATCAGATTCTCTATGAGCTGGCGGATAACGATCGATCGGAATACGCTGACAGTGTCAGCAAACTGACCGCGCACCTGCATATGCTCCCTTACTTTGATGCGCCTGAAGTGGATCAACCACAGCGTGGAATGATTACCGGCCTTACCCTGGATAAAAGTCATCAGTCGCTTGCTGTGCTGTACCTTGCCAGTATTCAGGCCCTGGCCCTGGATGCACGCTATCAGTTAGAGAAGTTAACAAAAGCCGGGTATCACATTGAACTGTTGATCCCCACCGGAGGATTGGCAAAGAACCAACGACTGCTCACTGAACATATCAACATACTCAATATTCCTGCGGCCATTCCGGAAGAGAGAGAAAATATGCTGCTGTCCGGAGCCATCACCGCAGCGGTGGCCGCGGGTATCTACGACAGTATTGAGGATGCCATGAGAGCCATGAGTCGCTATCACGAACGAATAGAACCCGACCAGCAGCTGGCTGATTTTTACCAGGCAAAATACGACATATTTATAAAGATGCTGAAGGATCAACAATCATGGGGGTAAGAATTGGAAGGTTTGCAAGGGAGGGAAGATGGGGTGGGCGAAGGGGCTCGAACCCTCGACCGCCGGAATCACAATCCGGAGCTCTGCCAACTGAGCTACGCCCACCATCAACATCTGAATCAGGAAAGAACTCCATCCCTCACCAGACGCCGCTGATTATAAGGAAAGCTGTTCAGCTTGCAAGCATGACCCGTTGTTTTTTTCTGCGATTTACCACTATATTTCAATAAGCGTCTATCTTCGTTCAGCCTCCCGGGTATCTTTACCCGACACTCATCACTTCTCAAGCTTGCAAGCATGAGGCATACCATGCTCACTTTCTGTATAGCCCGAATTCAGCAGTCTGTTTTCAGCACGATTACGCAGCTTATCTGTCTGTCATTAATACTGCTATCGCCACTCAACGCCTACTGTTCTTTCAATTCAGATTTGCCTGATGATCAGACCGTTTGTTATGACAACCAGTGTCCACTGGACACTGACTTCTATTTCGAGTTTGAAAATATGCATCTGATCAAGGGACTGTTTACCGGGCAAAACTACGATCAGATTCCGGAAGTACCAACATTAGGTGGTTGCCGTAATGATGCCTGGAACTTTTTTAACTGGGCCTCCACCAGCAAGGGCATCCCGACAACCTCCCTGAAGGTACAGACTGATCGATCTGGCCCACTCAAAAAATCCATCGTCCTCGCGGAAATTGAACGTCTGGCAGAGCAAACCCACAGTGAAGCCCGGCCACATCGCATAATCATCAGTTTCAGCGGACACGGTACCCGCAGACCGGATACCAGTGGTGATGAGTCAGATCATATGGATGAGCTATTGGTCTGTGGTCGCGATGTTATTTCCGATGATGAACTGCATCATGCCTTCAAACGCTTTCATAACAGCACAAGGCTGCTGATCTTCGTTGACACCTGCCACTCCGGCACCATGTTTGACCTGCCCTATCGCTATGTCTATAACTCGCTGCATCCGGATATTATCGAAGAAATTGATACAGGCAGAGACAGGGACATTCCTGCCTATATGATGGTGGTATCCGCCAGTCGCGACAGAGAGACCGCAGCCGATGCTTTTTTACCAAGCCCCGGTATTATTGCCTGGAGCAGCCAGGGGGACTTTAGCCACCGAATGATCAAGACATTGAAAGAGGTGTATTACCATAACCTCTATGTGAGAAATATTCCGGCCCTGCTCCGTGACCAGAAACTGCATGCCGAGGTCAGGTACAACCCGAATCAACATGCTGTTCTCTCAACCAACTTTCGTCCGGCCAGAAACCTGAAGTTGTTTGGCTGGTAGCAGTCCATTAACAGATAACTGGTTGCGTATTGGCTTTGATTATTTCAGCGTTGATGTACATCAACGGAATGCAAATTTCTATTAATCGGGAATGCCGTATTTCACCCATTATCTCGGCATTTACCTACCCGATTATTTGATCATCTTAACTCACTCTCTTCTTGGTGATTTATTTTAATCCCTTATCCATCAAGGTCTCCGCACTTTCATTGATTATTTATTATCAAATGCTGTTTGATTTTCATTCTCGCGGCAGCGAAAAAAATCATAAGCAAATTCAATTATGTAATGTGACCTTGGTTTAACAACTCTTGAATAATTACGCCCAAATTAAGTCGCCCGCATCGGTGCGGAGCTTTTGCCCCGGGCTATGCATAAGAAGAAAGGCGACAGAAAAAAGCACACACATCACACACAATTTCAGGAGTAAGCTCCATGCAAAAGAAAATTCTTGCAGCTGTTGTTGCTTCCATGATGGCTGGCCAGGCTATGGCTGTTACTGTTGTTGACAACGGTACTGACAAAGTGACCATCGGTGGTCACGTTGGTATGCGTTATGTTGACCAGACTGACGGCGAATCTACTGGCGACAGCAGCCGTATCAACTTTGCCTTCGAACACAAACTGACTGAAGCGACTACCGCTTTTGCCAAGGCTGAGTGGGGCTTTGACACGACTAACAGTGGCGAAGGCGACTTCTTCTTCAACCGTCTGGGCTATGTTGGTGCCAAGAACGACCAGTATGGTTCTATCTCCTTCGGTAAGCAGTGGTCTACTTACTCCACTGTTTCTGGCTGGACTGACATGTTTGCTACCACCGGTGGTGAAGCTTCCGGCACATACACCAGTTTTGGTGATGAGCTGGGTACTGCCCGTGCTGACGACGCCCTGCAGTATAACCACAGTATCATGGGGCTGAATATCTCTGCACAGGTTCAGCTGGGTGAAAGAAAACTTTCAACCAAGGTTAGTGGTATTGTTATCCCGTCCACTATGGTACGTGATGGTTCTTACAGTGTAGCTGGCAGCTACAACCTGCCAATGGGGCTGAGTATCGGAGCTGCATACAACCAGGCTGAAGTTAAAGATACTTCTGTAGCAGGATCTAAAGACAAATCTAAATCTGCTATTGTTGGTGCCAAGCTTGAAGCAGACAAGATTTACGCTGCTTTCACTTATGCAGATCTGAAGAACCTGGCAGACGGTACACTGGGTGCTGTTGAAAAGGCTAAAGGTATTGAACTCTATGGCAGCTATCAGCTGAACGAAATGTTCAAACTGGGTGGTGGTTACAACCAACTGAAAGACAAGAGCAACAACGCTGGAAACAGCGAACTGAAGTACATGCCTGTAGAAGTAATCTACACTCAAGGTCCAGTTCAGCTGTCTGCTACTTACCAGTTCGAGAAGACCAAAGTTGCTAATGTTGACGTTGACGACAAGCTGATCCTGCAAGCTCGCTACTACTTCTAATACCGAAGTGGTTGCTTAGCAGCAATGCCTTCGCTGGACTTTCCGGCAACAAAAAACCCGCTCCGGCGGGTTTTTTGCGTTTTGACGTAGATCGGTTCCCATAAGAGCTGAAACCGGAACCAACCGTCACGCACAGTACCTCGATCCTCTGTGGTAACGCTACCGAGCCTATCCGAAGACGCTACTCTGGTAACTCATTTCAATGAATTTGATGTGTAAAATCTCCGTTCACCCTGAGCGGAGTCGAAGGGTGCCTGGCACGATCTATCAGAGTCCGGAGTTTCCGCCTTTAGGCCCTATGGGTCCTTCGACAGACTCAGGACGAACGAAGTGCGGAGGCACGACAACCCGTCAAACTCATTGAAACCATGTACTGGCTTGTTAATTGAGATTAATAAGTTATATTTATCCTTTTTATACACTAATATGGTATTAAAAATGGGTAATACCCAATTTGAATACGATGAAGAAAAAAGTCTTGCCAACAAGGATAAGCATGGCATCGACTTTGTGCAGGCAGCCACCTTATGGGAGGATGATAGACTGATCTGCCTGCAATCGAAGGTAAAGACCGATGAGGAACGATTACTCTTTATTGGTCAAATAACAACTAAACACTGGACCGCCATAGCGACACAACGGGGAGACTGTCTCAGAATTATCTCAGTACGCCGATCCAGAAAAAATGAGGTGAACCTTTATGAAAGCCAGTGATATTGATAAAAAATTCGACGATGGCGAAGACGTACTGGAATTCTTCGACACCGACCATCCTCAACGGCCCAACCTTGCCGCCAAAAGGGTTAACATTGACTTCCCTGCATGGGTCGTGAATGAACTGGATAAAGAAGCCAGCGCAATCGGTATCAGCCGTCAGGCGCTGATTAAAACGTGGATTGTTGACCGGCTCAGGCAGCACTGATCTGGTCCTGCCCGACAAGTCTGGAGCGAGGTTGGCGGGCTAACCCAGGTGTTCATCATGTTTTCAAAACCTACTCCGGCCCCGACGGATACCCATCCGTCATAATCTGCTCCATGGTCCACGGATTAGTATCCGGAAACTCATCCTCCGGTATTTCCAGCTCCCGGGAAGCATCCCGACAGGCAATGGGATAACATTCCAGCAGGCTTTCATCCAACAGTCCATACAAGCTGGTTTTTTTCATCAACAGTCGCTTAACTATTGCCCGTTCTTTTTTCAGGCTGAAATCAATCACCATATGAAAATTCTGGACAACCTGGTTACTTGCCATGATGTAGCCTGTAAGCTACTTTGTAGAAATGAAATATAATGTCGTGTCCACAGAAATATTCGATGACTGGTATCGCCAGCTTAAAGACCGTACCGCAGCTAAAGCTATTGCCCTGCGTATTACCAGAGCCAGGGCTGGGAATTTGGGCGACACCAGGATGATTGGTGGTGGTATCAGTGAGATGCGGGTGTTTATTGGCAAAGGTTATCGTTTATATTTCACGATCCGTAACCGCCAGCTGGTTATTCTTCTGTGTGGTGGCGATAAATCCAGCCAAAGTAGAGACATTAAAAAAGCGAAATCACTATTGGATCAATTGGAGGATTGAGTGATGAGTCTGAAACTGAAACCTTTCAATCCTGTTGCGATGTTGCAAGATGATGAGATTGCGGACTATCTCACCAAAGCCTATCTTGATGAAGATCCACAAGTCTTTATTATTGCCCTTGGCGATGTAGTCAAGCATAAAGGAGTTGCAGAAATGGCCAGGCAAACCGGATTAAATCGGGAAAGCCTGTATAAGACATTTAATGGCAAGGTGCAGCCAAAGTGGGATACCGTCCACCGTCTTTTAAAAGCACTGGGCGTTAAGTTGACGGTGGCAGCATAATTACTGGACCGCCATAGTGACACAATGGGGTGAACCCTGGTGTTCATCATGGTTTCAAAACCTACTCCGGCCCCGGCGGGAACCCATCCGTCATAATCTGTTCCATGGACCACGGATTGGTATCCGGGAACTCATCCTCCGGTATTTCCAGCTCCCGGGAAGCATCCCGGCAGGCAACGGGATAACATTCCAGCAGGCTTTCATCCAACAGTCCATACAAGCTGGGGTTTTTCATCAACAGTCGTTTAACTATCGCCCGTTCTTTTGCCAGGCTGTAATCAATCACCATAAACCAGCTGCGGTACCAGCGATTCAAGGCATGCAGGTCTTCTTTGAAGGTGCGAATATGCCATTTGAGCAGAAGCACCAGGATCCGGGTCAGATGATTTTCCAGCGTGTTGACCTTTTCCTGGCCAAGGTCGTCTACCTCCTCAATCAGGTTCTCCAGGTCCAGAGCCCGAAACTTGTTTTTTTTCAGTAAATCAATTTGCTGACGGGTCCACTGATAAAAGTCCGTTTTGTACAGGTTACTCATAGTGATGATCTCCCGATGCTACTGATGTTTTTTTAAGAGCTTCAGTGTTGTCTCCAGCAATCTCCTGCAACCCTCTATCGCAGCTTCTGAGTCATCACCCAGTGAAGCAGAAGGCTTTTATTTATTGTATTGATCCGTCCCAGAGCCTATCAGGATGATATTGACTGGGAGTGGGTGACAGCCTGGGGTATTGAGTTTAATAAGACAGAAGAGCAGATGATGATGGTTCCGGTTCTCTAATCTTGTCCTGATGGTAAAGAACCAATACCAGAGGAGACTGTCACAAACCGGCTGGAGTATAGGCCATGAATGTCGTGCCATGGGAATTTTGACAATAAATATGAAGTTTCAGTGCTGCCCGCTGCCCGAAAAAGACGGGCGACTTGTAATTTTGCGGGTAATAGGAAGCGACATTAACTAAATAGATAGCTGAACAGCGTCGCCTGTTTGTTCGGTAAGGCAGCGGTTGAGCACCGCGAGAAAGGTGTCTCCCCGGCCATCGAGCAGCCAGTCCCCCTGCTCCTCATCGTAGTCAAAATGGAATCCACCACTGCGGGCGGCCATCCATAGCTGTAGCAGCGGGGTCTGGCGGCTGAGAATAATTTTGCTGTTGTCTTCACAGGTTAACGTGAGAATGCCTGCTGATGTTTCATAGTCAATGTCCAGTCCGGCATCGTCTATGGCGTCTTCGATGGCCAGCATCAGGCCATCCAGAAGTTCATTATATTGACGCTCTTTCATTCCTGTCTCGGTGCAATTTAATCTGAATGGGGGGAATTTTAGCCTGCTTCCGGCGTTGCTGATAGAGCCTTGCATGAAAAGAAAGTGCTGCCACCGCATGCAGAGTCATCTCAATTATGAAATATTCGGGCTAGAGCCATCGCTAATTAGACAGTTATACTGTGGCCTATTCAGAATTAAGGATCAGATTATGAGATTGTTCACTGCTGACCATCGGCTGAAAACTTCCGCTCTGGCCGCTGCTGCGTTTTTCGTGTTGCTGCTCACAGGCTGTGGTCAGAAAGGTGACCTTTATCAACCAGCATCATCACTGGCCGATGCGTCGGCTGTTCTGGCAGAAACAGTCGTTGAATAAAGAGCAGTTCTGGCTAATTACATCAATAAATAAGTGAAATGGGGAACAGTCACCTTATGGAGTGGTTTACGTTTCAGCCCGCTGAACCAGCGGCCGATGGCGAGTTGTTTGCCGAAGAGATTCCGGTGCAACAGCTGGCCCGCCAGTATGGTACGCCTTTATATGTCTACTCCAGACGAGCCCTGGAAGCCAGCTATCAGGCCTATTATCAGGCCATGGCTGACAGCCCCCATTTGATTTGTTATGCGGTAAAAGCGAACAGCAACCTGGCGGTGCTGAATGTTCTCGCCCGGTTGGGGGCTGGCTTTGATATTGTCTCGGTCGGGGAGCTGGAACGGGTGCTCGCGGCAGGCGGTGATCCCGCCAGGGTGGTGTTTTCCGGGGTGGCCAAGCAGCGTCATGAAATTCGCCGGGCGCTGGAAGTGGGTGTCCACTGCTTCAATATTGAATCAGAACAGGAGCTGGAGCATATTCAGGAAGAAGCGCTGGCAATGGCTAAAGTGGCCCGCATCTCCCTGCGGGTCAACCCGGATGTGGATGCCCGGACTCACCCCTATATCTCCACTGGCCTGAAAGATAATAAGTTCGGCATTGATATTAACCGGGCTCCTGCGGTTTATGCCCGGGCTGCTGAATTGAGCCATATTGAGGTGGTGGGTGTTGATTGCCATATTGGTTCCCAGCTGACCACCACCGAGCCTTTCCTGGATGCGCTGGATCGTCTGCTGCTGTTAATGGATCAGTTGCAGGCGCAGGGGATTCATTTGCAGCATCTGGATATTGGCGGTGGCCTGGGGGTTCAGTATCAGGATGAGACGATTCCCTCACCTGCCGATTATCTGGTGTCGGTCAAACAGCGCCTTGTTGAGCGAGGCTATGGCGATGTGATGCTGGTGGTGGAACCGGGTCGGTCCATTGCCGCCCAGGCGGGTATCCTGCTGACCCGCGTTGAGTTGATCAAGGCGACTGAGCAGAAGCATTTTGCCATTGTGGATGGAGCCATGAATGACCTGTTGAGACCGTCCATCTACAGTGCCTGGCATACCATTGTCAATACGGTGCAGCACGCTGATGTGGATAGTCAGGTGTATGATATTGTCGGGCCTGTTTGTGAAAGTGGCGACTTCCTGGGCAAGGCACGGAATCTGGCCGTCCGGGAAGGCGATCTGTTGGCGGTGTATTCGGCGGGTGCCTACGGTTTTGTTATGAGCTCCAACTACAATACCCGCAATCGAGCCGCAGAAATCATGGTTGATGGTACTCAATCTTATGTGATCCGTCGCCGGGAAACCGTTGCCGAGCAGTTTGCCTCAGAAAGCCTGCTGCCGTCGTAAAGTATCAGGAAAGAATGAACTATATGTTGCTACATTTCACCAAGATGCATGGGCTGGGTAACGACTTTATGGTGGTCGATATGGTGTCCCAGAATCTGCGCCTGCCGCCGGAAAAAATCCGCCGCCTGGCGGACCGGCGGTTTGGGATCGGCTTTGACCAGCTGCTGCTGGTTGAACCCCCGACCAATCCTGATATGGATTTTCGCTACCGCATCTTTAATGCCGATGGCAGTGAAGTGGAGCAGTGTGGCAATGGGGCCCGTTGTTTCGCCCGTTTTGTCCGGGACAAAAAGCTGATCGGCAGAGACCGGATCCGGGTACAAACCGCCGGGGGCAACATTGAGCTGACGATTCAGAGCAATGGCGAGGTTTGCGTGGATATGGGGATGCCGAGGCTGGACCCTGAACAGGTGCCGTTTAATGCGCAGCAGCGTTCAGTGACCTATCCCATGATGGTTGATGGCCAGGTTATCGAGGTTTCTGCCGTGTCCATGGGCAATCCCCACTGCGTTTATCGGGTGGCTGATGTGCACAGGGCTCCCGTGGACACCTGGGGGCCGATGATTGAAGCCCATCCGGATTTCCCCAGAAAATGTAACGCCGGATTTATGCAGGTCCTCAGTACCGATGAAATTAACCTGCGGGTATTTGAGCGCGGCGTTGGTGAAACCCTCGCCTGTGGCACCGGTGCCTGTGCCGCTGTGGTGGCAGGACGCCTGCAAGGTTTGCTGGGCGATACCGTTAAAGTGAACTTGCCCGGGGGTAGCCTGTCTATTTATTGGCCGGGAGAGGGCAGTCCGGTTATGATGACAGGCGCAGCAACCCGGGTTTATGAAGGATACACCCGGCTATAAATCTACTAAGGAATTGTACCTGAATAACTGCCTTTTTTTGCCACGGAGGCACGGAGACACGGAGGAAAAGATTTTTTCTTTTCTCTGTGCCTCTGTTCCTCTGTGGCTCCGTGGCAAGGTTTTTTCTTTACTGGTATAACATCGAAAATGTGGAAGTTATTTCAGGACAGTTCCTAAGGGCCAGAGACAATGACCGAACAGATCGTTGAAGTAGACGCAGGAGACAAAGGACAGCAGGAAACGCCTGATCAGCCGAAAGCTCTGAAACCCAGGCAGGTTGCCAACTTTCTGAAAGAGCATCCTGATTTTTTTGTGGGCCGTGACGATCTGCTGCTGGATCTGACCCTGCCCCATCAGCGCGGGGATGCGATCTCGCTGGTTGAGCGTCAGGTCGCATTGTTGCGGGAACGGGCGCTGGATTACCGACATCAGCTGGTCCGTCTGGCGGACAATGCGAAAGCCAATGAAAAGCTGTTTGAGCGTATGCGGCTGCTGGTATTGGCCCTGCTGGAGAGCAGGGATCTGGAGCAGCTGGTGGAAGTAATCGGTGACAGCCTTAACCATGAGTTTGGTATTGAATTCCATTCGCTGATTCTGTTCAGTGACCAACCGATGAACCTGCCCGTCAGGATTGAACATACCGACGTGGTGGTGGAAGCCCTGGGTTCCATCATGACCAGTGGCAAAGCCATTTGTGGCCAGGTGACTCAGGCAGAGCTGGACTTCCTGTTTCAGGAGCAGGCCGAGCATGTTGGCTCGGTGGCCATTGCCCCCCTGAACTATGCCCTCAGTGAACCGCAGCAGCTTGGGGTTCTGGCGCTGGGCAGTCAGGATAAACACCATTTCAAGGCCAGCATGGGCACCCTGTTTATCAGTTACCTGGGCGATATCCTGAGTCGAATTCTGGCTCGACAGCTGCATTCATGAGTCACTCTTCTTCCGATTCTCCGGTTAATAACAGCCTGCAGCCATCAATAGCGGCTTTTCTGGATTACCTCCGCTATGAAAAGCAGCACTCACCCCATACGCTGTCGGCCTATCAGCGTGATCTTGCCCGTGTGATGCAGCAGGCTACCGCCAGTGATATTCAGGGGTGGGCAACGATTAGCGAGAAGCAGTTAAAGCAATGGCTGGGACTCTGGCACGAAGAGGGGTTATCCAGTCGCAGCCTGCAGCGGCTGATCTCATCACTTCGTCGTTTTTATCACTACCTGTTAACCCGGGGTGAAGTAACCAATAACCCGGCGCAACGGCTCCGGGCACCGAAAACCGGCCGACCGCTGCCGGTGACGCTGGATGCCGACCAGGTCAATCATCTGTTGGATGACCCCCATGGTCAGGCGGAGGGTGATCCGCTGAAGTGCCGCGATCTGGCCATCCTGGAGCTCTTCTACTCGTCAGGTTTGCGTCTGGCCGAGCTGGCGGCACTGAACCTGGACAGCTTTTCCAATGGGTTTTCCCAAGTGAAAGTGCTTGGGAAACGCAGCAAAGAGCGGATGATCCCGGTGGGCAGCAAAGCCCGGCAGGCAATTCAACACTGGCTCACTTTTCGGGAACAGTTGGTTCGGGGTGAGAGTGGTAGCGCCCTGTTTCTGTCAAAGTTGGGCAGGCGCATCAGTACCCGACAGATTCAGAACCGTATCAGGGAATTTGCCCGGGAAGCGGGCATGCCGGTGGGGGTTCATCCCCACATGCTGAGGCACTCGTTTGCCAGCCACCTGCTGGAATCCAGCGGTGACCTGCGCTCAATTCAGGAACTGCTGGGGCACAGCGATATCTCCACCACACAAATCTATACCCATCTGGATTTTCAGCATCTGGCCACGGTGTATGATAAGGCTCACCCAAGGGCGAAGAAGAAAGACGACTGAATGCAAGAATTCCGGATGGTGAATTTGATTCAGGTTGATCCGGAACAGGCAGTTTTTAATGCTTCTAGGAGGCTGACCGAGAATAGACTGCCCTACTGCGGTGGCAGCAAATTGGTCTAAAAAGTCGAAAATTTTTAGCAAATAGAACCACTATTCACTAAAAATTTTCGACTTTTTATCCTCAATTTTCTGCCATCCTCGCTACGGGCGCTATTCTCGGTCAGCCTCCTAGCCGGGCTATGACATGGGAATTACCCGCTTTTTTGGCGTAATCCAGTGCAGTATTGCCAGAATTTCCGGATGAATTAAGATCAAAATCCAGCTCGCCTGCATGATCATACAAGTAATCGAATACGCTGTTGGCTTTATAATAAGCGCATTGACGAAAAGCGAGGCCAAATTCTGACTTGCCGATACTAACGGTTATCTTTTGTTTAAGTCGTAAAGCAATCTCTGAGGCGTCGATTAAACCGATTAACTTAATATTATGTACTACCATTTTAATATCCTGCATAGCTTTTACCGCTTCCTTATCACCCTTGATTTTCTGCTCAAAAAATTCAAGCTCATCATCTGAAATCGGGAGGTAATCATTACTCCCTGTAAAAGAAACAGAGTAGTTTCCGCGTAACCCAAAGTTGAGAAAAATTTCTACAGGGGTTGTATTTAACCCATTACCCGGAATGATCCGATCATTAAAAGGATCGACAAAAATCAAATTTGGTAGTTTTTCCTGTAACAAGAAAAAAAAATCCGCAACATCCATGGCAATTCCAGGTCGATTTTTATATTCAACACCGTATTTAGCGGTAACGATATTCATTTGATCAAACAACCGCTCCATAGACTGGTTATCGGCAATTAGCAGCATACAATGTCCATCATGTGGAGTATCGCTGTTGCGTCTGTTAGCAAATTGCAGCACCCAGATAATATCAGCGGGAACACCTGCTTTTAACAAGTTTTTCCGGCACTGATAAACTTGGGGGCCACAATCACCAAAACCGTTTTTTGAAGAGAACTTGAAATATATATCGCTAGTTCTGATGTTGGATAGATCATGGTTTTGTCGAAATATTTCCTGTAAACACTGGTAGCCCAAATTCATTTTTTTCACTTGCCCGGTAACAAAAGAACCGCGATGCAATGTCATCCTTACCAGATCGATTGGATTCAGGCTGGGATAATGTATGCCAAAATCCGTGACAAGATGGCTGTTTCCTACCACTTCATTGCGAGTTGCCGCAACGACATGGTTGAGAAACCGGTCATTTTCTGCGATATCCTCAACCCTGGTCGAAAAGCCACGCCAGCACGGAGCGTCAATACTTTTGGGACGGTTTGACTGGGCGGCTTCTGATGTGGGCAATGGTAAACCATGAGCTGTTTTCGAATCACTGCTTTGGGAGGCTGATGCTTGCATTGCTGTCGTTCCTTGCAAAAAAGTAACTGACTTCAAGCATTGGACAACTCGGATTGAAAGCCGTTCACTTGGAGGCTGCCCGGAATTTACTGTTACCGCAGCAGCGGCTGTCTATTCCCAGACAGCCTCATTGGATTTTGTCGGAATTGAACGGCGGGTCGGTGTTAAATCCGACAGTCGATTCAGGCCAGGCTGGCACCAATCAGAAAATAACCCACCAGTGTCACCAGCAAAATACCCATAATATTCAGGGCAAAGCCAGCCTTCATCATATCGGTTATTGCCAGTTTTCCTGAGCCAAACACCACGGCGTTTGGCGGAGTCGCTACGGGCATCATAAAGGCAAAGCTGCAGGCAAGGGCCGCCGGTGCTGCCAGCATCACCGGGTCAATGCCCAGCGTCACACCCAGGGCACCCATCAATGGCAGGAAGCCGGCAGCCGTTGCGGTGTTGCTGGTCAGTTCGGTCAGGAAGGTGATAACGGTCACCACGAAAGCAACGACCAGCAGCACCGGCAGACCGTTGGCAATCGTCATGGCTTCGGCCACCCAGCCGGCCAGACCGGTATTTTTGATCTGCGCTGCCAGAGTCAGACCACCACCAAACAGCAGCAGAACACCCCAGGGGATTTCCCGGGCCTTTTCCCAGGACATGACATAAACACGCTTATCGTGTTTCACCGGAATGATGAACAGGCTGATGGTCGCGGCAATGGCAATAATGGTGTCAGAAAGACCGGGAATAAACGCCTTCAGGTAAGGTCTCGTAATCCAGGAAATGGCGGTGATGGCAAAGATAATGGCAACCGTTGTTTCGCCACGACTCATTGGGCCCAGTACTTTCAGCTGCTCACGAAATACCGTTCTGGCCTCAGGGTTCTCTTCAGTGGACAGTTTGAAACCCAAGCGGGTCAGCCAGACCCAGGCAATCAACAACATCAACAGGCTCATGGGCAGGCCCACCATCATCCACTGGGCAAAGCCAATTTCCATGTTGTAGTTTTCAGACAGGAAGGCGGCCAGCAGGGCATTGGGAGGGGTACCGATCAAGGTTGCCAGTCCACCAATACTGGCACTGTAAGCGATGGCCAGCAGTAACGCTTTGGCAAATGCACTGTTTTCACCTTCATTATTGCCGCTTACCATGGAGGCAACGGACAGACCAATCGGCAGCATCATCACACTGGTGGCGGTATTGGACACCCACATACTCAAAAAGGCCGTGGCAATCATAAAGCCGGCAATCTGGCGGTCAGGTCGCACACCGGTTTTCAGCATGATGTGCAGGGCAATCCGTTTATGGAGATTCCAGCGCTCCATGGCCATACCCAGCATAAAACCGCCAAAGAACAGATAGATGGTTGGGTGTGCATAGGGTGCCGTCACTTCCTTGATGCTGGCGATGCCCAGCAGTGGCACCAGTATCATTGGCAATAATGAGGTCACAGGGATGGGCACTACCTCCGATACCCACCAGATCGCCATCATGGTTGCCACACCCACCATATACCAGGCAGGTTGCTCCATACCGGAAGGTGGTGGTATGACCAGCGTGAGTAGTAAGACCAGTGGCCCCGCAAACAGGGAGAGCCAATAGAGCGCACCCGGCGAAGATCGTTTAAAGGCGGTATTTTTTTTAGTCACAGTATCAGATCCATTACGGCTTATACGCATAGTGTGTTTTATTTTTGGGTATGCAGATATTGATCTGTGTCAATGAGGGGGCTGTTCACCTGTTACTTCCCGTTGATGGTTGCGCGGTTTTGGGATTTACCAATCTGACACCCACTTTATCCCAGAACAACCGGAAAGAACTTTTAGGCCATGCCCCGGGGGGGCTGCCGGGTGATTTGGAAAATTTTCCTGCTATCGGGTTGATCAACCCGATTTAACAAAAATAAACAAAGAATTTCTGCAGATTATCCGGCAGACGTTATGCTTTGCAGTCAAAAATCCACTTGAATGCTGACAGTCAAGGTGAAGCAGATCATTATGGATACGGTTGTCAATTACACTCAATCACCCGATCTTTCTGGCCAAACGCCTGTTCATAAATCAACTCAAACGGAGCCTGATGCAGGAACGTCCGGATCCTTGGGGCCTTATGACGTCAGTCGTGTAGATGTTGATGAAGTGGTAATGTTTACCGGTTGTCTGCCTGATAAGAAAATTACGGTAGAAAAGGGCAGAGTCGTCGTGAAGATTTATCCAACTTTGAATGTTACCGCCCAGAACGAAGAGGCCAATGGCACAAGTTTCAGCATCAGATTTCGCAGCTTACCCGTGAATCAGACATACACAAACCTGACAGAAGCAGAAGATGGTGGCAGAGAAGACCTTGACTGGGATTACTATGTTGAATGTGCATATGTGGACAACAGTGAGTCATTACCAGTGAATACAGCTTCCGGATCTCACAGTTCTGGAGACTCCGGTATTGATAGTCATTCAGCAACTCATGTTCAGAGCATTACCAGGCAATCAGCCCTGCCAGCAATGAGGGAGGACTCGGTATCTTCGGATACAAGCGTCACTGAAGGGTTTGTTCCCGGTTCAGCTTTGACAGTAACATCGTCTTCTCTTGATAAAATGGCGTCTCTTGGCAGAGAGTCTTGCTATTCTATGGACTCTAACAGCAGTTCTTTGAATTCTGCCAGTAACGCTCTATTCAAACATGGCCAGAAGATTTGTGAGATCGCTGACATGATAAGTGTCCCGGGTCGGCGTAAAGCCCCTTTATCCAGGATAATATTTAACAGGCTTATCACTTATGATCCAAGCACCGTACCTACCTGGTACAAAAGTAAATACACGCATATAAGGTCTTTGATTACTACTGTTGAAAGTTTCATCTTGAAAAGCGCTGCCAATGGTATGGGCTGGCGTGATGCGAATGGTAAAGGCATGAATCTTTTTACAGGTCCGGCTGATCTTTCGAGTTATCCTTTGAGTTCAAAATTTGTATTCTGGTTTGAAAATAATACCAATGTCTTCGAGTGTATTTGTGAAGCTGCGAATCTGCTTACCAGTATCGAAAGTCAGGTTGACCGATGCTTTCGTGGGTCAAGCAGAACTAATCCCATAGATCGTGTTACGCTTTATGAAACGCTGTCTTTTAAACAAAGCAATAAAGCATCCATCAAAAGCAAAAGTCGAAGTGGAGATGCACAACTGTTATCTGATTGCTCTTCTGCCATTTTTTTCTATTTCAGCAACTTCATCTCGAAATTAGAGCTTGCGATACAATCGAAAAAATATAAGAGAGACGAGGCATCGATTGCCAGAAAAATAGCCGACCATACGATTCTGGAAAAAAAGAGAGGGAATTTCGATTTGTTAAATGCCTGCGTAAATTATAATTTGGCGGTCAGGTTGATCAAGAGAGAATATGAACTGACTGTTTTGGCTCAATACGATTCAGAAAGGAGGGCCGATGAACCGTTGGACGTCGAGGTTGAACCCGGAGACCTGGATGTTATAAAGCAGTTACTCGTCCTGATTGAAGCCCTGGAGGAAGAAGCCAGAGCCATTCTCAGTAACTACAAAACCTGTATTGATACCCTGCCAAGAGCGGTAAAAGGTAAGAGCTTTGAGGAAAGGGTGTTACATATGTTTGATAATGGTATTGCCAGTAAGCCATTACAGGACATAAAGTCAACATTGACTACCGTATTGAAAAATCATTCAGTCAGCCTGACAGATTAGCCGGGTTGGTTCCTGCTGCTCAAGGAGACGCAAATCATTTATGGATGCGGTCATCAATCAAACTGAATCGGTCGATCTCTCAGGACGAACTCCTGTTCATAAATCAACTCAAACAAATGCTGATTCCGCAAGTTCTGGATCTATGGGTCCCTATGACGTTAGCCGTAGAGAGGAAGTGGTAACATTCACTGGTAGCCTGCCTGATAATAAAATTTCCCTGGAAAGGGGAAGGATAGTCGTGAAGATTCAACCTGCCTTGAATTTCACCTCTCTGAACGACGAAGATAGCAGAAAATCTTTCAACATCAGATTTCAAAGTTTACCCACGAACCAGTCATCAGTTAATGGGGCTGAAGACATTGGCGGTGGAGATTTTACTTCGGATACGAGCATCAGTGACAGATCCTTTAACGGTTCAGGCTCGATAGGAACAACGTCTACTCTTGAAAGAAGGTCCTCTACTGACAGAAGGTCTCGCTATTCTTCGACATCTGACAACAGGTCTCTGAATTCAGCCACGGGCAGTCTCTTAAAATCTGACCAGAAGACCTATCGATTTACCAATGGTCAGGTGATCCGTGAGATAGCGGAAAAGATCCGTCGTCCATGTAATGGCTCCGTATCCGAGGTAATAATTAGTAAGCTTGTTACTTATGATCCGGATAAAGCACCTGACTGGTATAAAAATAAATATGAGTTTAACCCATCGTTAAGGACGCATATTGAAATTTTTATGTTGAAAAACTTTGCCCTTTGGATGGCCTGGGTCGATGCTGATGGTCATCGCAAGAATCTTTTTTCCGGTTCGAGCACTCAATTAAGTCCAAAATTTGTTCTCTGGATCGAAAATAATATGAGTGCCTTCGAGCGTATTTGTGAAGCCGTGGAACTGCTGATCAATATCGAGAGGCACATTGACCAATGCCTTCGTGGGAAAATTAAAAAATCCATGAGTAGTGTTGAAATCTATGAATCACTCTCTTTTAAAGAGAGTGATAAAGCATCTATTGACAGCATAAATCAGAAAGGCAAATCAACACTGCCCCAAGATTGCTATCACGGGATTGTTTTTTATTTCCGCAATTTGACATCGAGACTGATGGAAATGATAAAAACAGAAAAATACACTACAGGAAAGCGGGAGATTCACAGAAAAATAGCTGATCACACGATTATGCAAAAAAATAAAGGGAATTTTGATTTGTTAAAGTCCTGCACAAATTATAATGTGGCGGTTCGGTTGATCGAGAAAGAGTATGAGTCTTCTGGTCTGGCTGAATACGATTCAAAAAAGAGGATCGATGGCAGGTTATGTCCCGAGGTTAATTACTCCCTTGTAGACCCCGGTCATTTGGACGTTATAGAGCAGTTCATCTTTCTGATTGAAACTATAGAGAAAGAAGGACGGGGCATTATCAGTGAATACAAAAAATCCATTGATGCTCTGCCAAGAGCAATAGAAGGTAATACCTTTGAAGAGAGGACGTTACACATGTTTGATAATGGCAATGGTTTTGTCAGCAGGCCACTGAATAGCATAAAGTCAACATTGAATAAGATATTGGCAAATCATCCGGATAACCCGGCGGGGGCACCGGATTGACTCCTGGAAAAAAATCCACAGCATTCACTGATTCAGTTCAAGGGAAGCCTTGCGGTTGAAGGTTTCCATATCCACCTCACCCATGGCTCGACCACTGACAAAGCCGGTGGTAATAGCACCACTGACATTGACGACAGTCCGGCCCATATCAATCACTGGCTCAATGGAAATTAACAGACCCGCCAGTTCAACAGGAAGGCCGAGGGCCGAGAGCACAATCAGTGCCGCAAAGGTTGCGCCACCACCCACACCGGCCACGCCAAACGAGCCGATAGCGATGGTCACTATCAGAGTGCCGATAAAGCTGAGGCTGGTTGGGTCAATACCCACGGTGGGGGCAATCATCACGGCCAGCATGGCCGGATAAATGCCCGCACAACCATTCTGCCCAATCGTAGTACCGAAAGATGCGGCAAAGTTGGCCACGCCTTCAGAAACCCCGAGGCCCTTCGTCAAAGTCTGAATGGTCAGCGGCATGGTGCCCGCACTGCTCCGGGAGGTAAAGGCAAAGATCAGTACCGGCAACGTTTTCCTGATGAACCGGATGGGGTTGGCACCCACCATGGTGACCATGATCAGGTGAACCACCAACACGGCAATCAGCGCTGCATAAGAGGCAATAACAAACTGAAGCAGTTGCAGTATGTCGGTGACGTTACTGCCTGCCACCACTTTGGTCATTAAGGCCAGGATACCGAAGGGGGTCAGATTCAATACCATCGTCACGATACGCATAACAATGGCGTGGACAGCGTTAACGGTTCGCTCAAAGTGGCTGGTCTCGTCAGGCTGCTCAGGATGGAGACCCAGCGCCGCGACACCGATAAAAGCAGAGAAAATCACCACGCCGATAATGGAAGTGCTGCGGGCTCCGGTCATATCCATAAACGGGTTGGCAGGGATCAGACTGATCAGCATGGAGGGAATTGACAGGTTTTCTATGCTGGTCAACGTGTTTAGCAGCTGCTCCCCACGAGCCGCTTCACGAACACCGGAGGTAATGGGCTCGGCACTCAAACCAAAACCCAGGGCGGAAATAATACCAATGGCGGCCGCAATAGACACGGTGACCATCAGCAATGTCAGAATCCAGCCGCTGATCCTGCCAAGGGTGCCAGCACCTTTCAGCTTCAGGATAGCCGAGATCACGGACACCATGACCAGGGGCACAATAATCATCTTCAACAGACTGACATAGCCATTGCCAACAATATTGAACCAGTTGATGGACTCGGTCAGGGTCTCAGAAGGGTAACCATAAAAAAGCTGTAAACAGGTTCCGTAACCCACGCCCATACCCAGGGCAATAAATACCTGCCAGCTGAACGGCAGGCAGTGTTTCTGGAAACGGTAGAGCAGATAGAGCAACGCTACCATGATGAAAATATTGGTCAGTACTGCTAAAGACATGGTTCCTGGTCCTTTCCTGTTTCAGGTGCTATCAATGAAGCCCGGTATGGAACGACTCTCAGCCCCCATTTCGGTCCGGGTATTAAGTTAAGACATAAGAACTATTACTTTAGTTTCATAAACGTGCTCCCGATCTCGCTTGCCCTTTGCCACTCTAAGGGAGTTTTGCTCAGTCGACCGTACTCCCCGGTACCGCGCTCCCTCACAAAATCCCTTAGAGCGACAAAGTCCTCGGCTTCGGCATCCTGCGTCACCCTATCTCCCACATCCATGTGGTCGTGCGCGAGATTCGGGGCAGTTTATGAAATATCCGGGCTAGAATAGGCACTGTTGATAAGGATTTACATGGGAGCAAGGAATTTAAGACAACAACCCTGGCAATTGAAACTTAAATATCATGGATACTCATTATCACTCGTCTGTCGGGCACCGGGTTCCTGGTGCAAAACGGATGTCAGAACCTCCATTAGTTGACTCTTCCCGGAAAAGGTCTGAACCAGAAATCGGTCTTGCAGAAAACCGGATGAGCGCTTCTGCACCGGAAAGGACGATTGGTTCCTATGAAGTACATCAGGTTTTTCCATCGAGCAGAGTGTCAGCGGTTGCATTGCCAAGTCATATGAGTTCGCTGGTTGGTCAGATTGCTCAGCTGCAAAGAATTACGGGAACTGATTTTCATCAAATAGAGCGTTATCACAAACATCATGTTCGTATTCCTGTACTGAACAATATCTTTTCAGAGGCCCGACGTGGCACGCTTCCTTCTCTTTCTCAGCTTATTGACAACAGAAAGCAGCATATCGACGGTTTAGGTGCAAAGTTCGGTAGAGAAGTTGGAGAGCCGGTTTATGTTTATCTCCATCTTTTATTATTTTTGCACAATCGGGGAATAGCGGGGATTGATCGTCTGGCACCTTACCATGAGGTCAAGCAATCTCTCATTGAATACTGGAACGTTCTCGTCTGTCCTGAACATCTTGGAGAAAAAGTTCAAGACCTTGGCAAACAGATTTTAGGCAGCTCCTTACCCTCTGAAGATTTGCAGGGTCTCGTTGAGATTGATCCCGTGCAGGAAGAAGACTTACTCATCGCTTTTTCTGTCTGTATTGAAACGGTTGAAGAGAGATATTGGCTGGAACATAAGTCAATCAGTCCATCCAGGCTTGCATCCTGCAAAAGAACCAGTTCATCACTGACCAACAGCAATATGCTCAATCTGCTCCATGATTTTCTTTCTCTCAGCCATGGTGGCAGGTCAGATCGAGTGGTGAGGTCATTGCCAGCCAGCGTCGTGCAGTTTTTAGATGTTGAGTTTGGCAATAAAGCATTTATGGCGCTTTTACAGGTTGGCTGATGAACCTAATAATCATTTTGTGGTCAAAGGCGGTATTTAAAGTCTGATTGTTCAGGGTTTTATTCTGAAAACAACGGTATCAACCTATGCCCAGCGCGTGTCTGCTGGTAACCGGGAAGCAGGTTCAGGCAGGCCTTCTGCTCGCAGCAGAAGTACATTTAACGGTAAAAGTGTCGCAAACCGTCAGTCTTATAAATATAAAGGTAAAGGCAGAGCCTCCACCCCGGATTATGGCAGGCAACTGGAAGAATCTTTTTGGCAAAATAAACAGTTACAAAGACGTGTAATTACCGTGGCTGAAGTGCTTACCGCCTTTAGCAATGATACAACGTCGATCAGAAGTGGCTTTTTCCTGCAAAGACTCTGCTTGGAGAACGTGCTGGCTGGCAATAAAAAAGTGACGCCGGATCGGGTCATTCAAGAATTCAACCGAAAACCGGGTCAAAACAATAAGTGCAAATTAGCAATAGCACGCTTTAAGGCAGAGTGTTGCCTGAAGGGCCTGTTGTTACTTGGCCAGAAGGTGACACCGGAGGCGGTGGTTAAGGATTTCCAGGCAATCCAGGCAATGCTTGAGCTGGCGCGCTTCAAAGCGGAATGTTGCCTGCAGGGCCTGGCATTGCATGGTCGGCAAGTAACACCGGATGCGGTGATCAAGGATTTTCAGGGAGCCAACGCAACACTGGAGCTGGCACGTTTTAAGGAACTGTGTTGGCAGAAGGGTCTGATGTTGAATGGCAAACCAGTGTTACAGGATGAGGTAGTCAAGGACTATCAGGCAGCCAGAGCAATGCGGGAGATAGGGCGCCTGAAGGAGCGATGTTTCCTGAACGGTCTGTCGTTGAATCGCCAGCCGGTCACAGTAGAAGCTGTGGTTCAGGATTATCACGCAGCCGGGGCGACACTGGAGCTGGCCCGCTTTAAGGAACAATGTTGCCAGAAGGGCCTGATGTTAAACGGGCGGCCGGTCACAGCGGATACGGTGGCCAAGGATTACCAGGCAGCCAGCGCAACACTGGAGCTGGCGCGTTTTAAAGAGCGATGCTGCCTGAAAGGCCTGCTATTGAATGGCCAGCCAGTCACACCGGATCTGGTGGTTAGGGCTTTTCCGGATAGCCATGAAGGCAAATTGGGGATAGCTCGCTTCAAGGAGGAATGCTGCCTGAGGAAGCTGCCATTGCATGGCCAGCCGGTCACAGCAGATGCGGTAATTAATGACTTTCAGGCCATCAGGGCAATACTGGAGATAGCGCGCTTCAAGGCAGAATGTTGCCTGAGAGACCTGATGCTGAATGGCCAGCCGGTCACAACGGACGTGGTGATTAAGGATTTTCAGGTCTCCGGGGCAATACTGGAGCTGGCGCGCTTTAAGTCGCAATGCTACCTGAACCGCCTGCCGGTGAATGGCCAGCCGGTCACAGCAGATGTAGTCGTTAAGGATTTTCAGATGGCCGGGGCAAAATTGGAACTGGCTTACTTTATGGAGCAATGTTTTCTGAAGAACCTGCCATTAAATGGCCAGCCAGTCACACCCGATGCGATAATCCAGAGTTTTCAGATGGCCAGGGCAGCACTGGAGCAGGCACGCTTCAAAGCAATGTGCTGCCTGAATGGCTGGCCGTTGAATGACCGACAGGTCACACCGGATGCGGTGATCAAGGATTTCCCGAATAATCCGGAAGGCAAAATGGGGGCAGCGTACTTCAGGGCGCAATGCTGCCTGAAGGCACTACCGGTGAATGGCCAACAGGTCTCAACGGATGCGGTGGTTAAGGATTTCCCGGGTAGTCCGGAAGGCAAACTGGCGATAGCGCGCTTCAAGCAGGAATGTTTTCTGAGGAAAATGCCGTTGTATGGCCAACCTGTTACAGCCGATGCGGTGGTTAAGGATTTCCCGGATAGCCGGGAAGGCAAACTGTCGTTAGCGCGCTTTAAGGCGTCGTGTTGCCTGAGCAACCTGCCGTTGAACGGGCAGCCGGTCACTGCGGATGCAGTGGTTAAGGATCTTCGGGCAGTCAGGGCAACGCTGGAGATCGCCCGCTTTAAGGAACAATGTTGCCTGATGGGCCTGGCCTTGAATGGCCAGAAGGTCACACCGGAGACAGTAGTCAAGGATTTCCCGGATAGTCCGGAAGGTAGACTGGGGATAGCACGCTTTAAGGAACAATGTTGCCTGAAGGGCCTGAAGTTGAACGGCCAACGGGTTACACCGGAAGCAGTCATTAAAGATTTTCAGGCCACTAAAGCAATACTGGAGATAGCGCACTTTCAAGAACATTGTTGTCTGAAGGGGCTGTTGTTGAATGGCCAACCGGTGACAACCGATGCAGTGATTAAGGGTTATGAGGCCTCTGAAGCAATGCTGGCTCTGGCACGCTTCAAGGCGGAATGCTGCCTGAGGGGAATGTCGGTTAATGGCCAGCAGCTTACTGTGGATGACGTGATTAGGTATTTTCCGGATAGTCAGGAGGGCAAACTGGGCATAGCACACTTTAAGGAAAAATGTTGCCTGAAAGGCCTGCTGTTGAATGGCCAGCAGATCACACCGGATAGTGTCGTTCAGGCTTTCCCGGATAATCCTGAGAGTAAAATATCCGTAGCGCACTTCAGGCTTCAATGTTGTCTGATGGGGCTGAGGTTGAAAGGTCAGCGGGTCACACCGGATGAGGTGGTCAAGGGTTTCCCAAATAGTCCGGAAGGCAAACTGGGGATAGCGCGCTTCAGGGAGGAGTGTTGCCTGAGGGGAATCGAATTGAATGGCCAACCGGTCACTCCAGATGCGGTAATCAAGGATTTTCCGGATACTTCAGAAGGCCAGCTGGGGCTGGCGCGCTTTAAGGAAAAGTGTTGCCTGAGAGACCTCCTGTTGAATGGCCAGCCGGTCACGCCGGATGCAGTGGCCAGGGCCTTCCCGAAGAGTCCGGAAGGCAAACTGGGGTTAGTACGCTTCAAGGAACAATGTTGCCTGAGAGGCCTGCTGTTGAATGGCCGGAAGGTCAGCCAGGATGCAGTGATCAAGGCCTATGAACGGGGCAACTGGTTGCTCGAAAGAGCAATTTTTTATGCTCAGCTGGCATTGAATGCCAGTGAAGTGAATAGCAACACCCTGGACAACCAGATTGTATTGGCAGCATTTGATAAAGCCTCCGGGAATCATTCTTCAAGGCAAGCTGAATACCTGATGCAGAGGTTGAAACAACCTCAGTGGTACGATGAAGTCAACGAAGATCAGGAGATCATTCAAACGGCCTGGCAAATCTTAAACAGCGCACCGGCTAAAGATCTCCAGAAGCGGCTGAAATGTGTATTGAAGTTCATGGCGATGCAGTATGAACTGACCATTGATCATCGCAGCGTGTCAGCAGAACAGGTATTGCAATCCATCACAACACTGAGGTGCTCATTTCAGAACTCACGCCTGCATTTTTTCTTCCTGGCACACTGCTGTATCACCGGACGCCCGGTTAATGGACGACAAGTCCATAAGAATGAGGTTTTGGAGTCCCTTCAGAGTTTTCCCCGGGGAAGCAGCCTGCGCCATGCCCTGGGCTGCTGGTTTGAACAATACAGTTCCGCAGCCAACCTGATGGATGAGTTACTGATCAGACAGGAACATGCCATTGCTCCGGGGCGGATCAATTATAACCGACGTGGATATGCAGCCCCTGCCTCTCCAGCGCCATCCTCCGTCAATCCTGGCAGAGCAGCTCCATACCCTTATCAGGTTAAGGAATACCTCAAAGAAACAGAAAATACGTCTGCCGCAGTTACCGTCAATGCGGCTCAAACTCAAAAGCACGGTTCAACAGAGCGGCCAGCAACAGGTGGACCGGAGCGTTCTGACAATCAGGTTCCGCAGTTAAATGGGCTCACGCTGAAAGCTCTGGAGATTATCCAGGAAATCAACCACTCTCATACCAATCCACCCATCCTGGTTACCGGCTCATACGCGCGTTTTTTACAGAACCGCTGCTTATCATTTAATGATATTGACATTATCTGCACGACAAAAGTGTCTGCCGAAACGCTCGTTGAAAAACTGCGGGCACTGAATACCGACAAGGATTCAGACATTCCTCAGGGGGTCGTCATCTGGCGAGTCCCGGGGTGTCGGGCGATTAAACTGCCATATGCCTACAATATTGATTTGAAAGACGGTGATCTGGGCATGAAAGCAATGGGACTCCAGGTCAATATTGATGACAGAGTAACCGATGCGAAGGCAGCAGCCATTCAGGTTTCCGGCGTTGATCGGCCGGTATGGTGTTTGCCGTTTAATGAAGAGATCAAATTACTGAACAATACGCTGGAATACCTCGCTGATAACCTTGACCCACTGACCGAACAATTGCAGAAAGGCACGGTATTTCCAATACCACGCACCATTCTTTTCAATCACCCTGAAAGCCCCAATGAGCGTATTTATGGCTTGTTTATGCGCTCCCTGCTGACCCTGAATAAAGCCAGACAGTTTATCGCCCTGCCATCTGCTGCCCCCCCCAAAGAGCCAGACTACCTGACGGACCTGCTTCAGGAACAACAACGCCTTCATGCACTGACTGAGAATCTGCAAATGAAATTGCGTAACCATGTTCGCCGTCATGACTTTGAGCACAGGGTTAACGACTTGCTATTGACCAATCCGCCTGTGAATAATTACCAGATCAAGGGGAGGGATTTTATCAAAGCACTGATCGCGATGATTGGGCCTGCCAACTCCATCGCCTGAAAATGGGTTGAACCAATTAATATGCACACATTGGCAATTAACCAAGTGAGTTCATACTGTAGACAGTCAGGTATTGCTGACCATCAGATATCAATGGATGGCCTGCTAATCGTGATATACTCCCACGCTTAATTCCTATATGAAGTTGATAATTGATGTCTGATATTTACCAAACCATGGAAGAGCGGGTCAGCTACGGTATTGGTCGCCAGATGGGCGATCAACTGGCCTCCAACCCCATCGCGGGCTTATCGATTGATGCGGTTCTGGCTGGCCTTGCAGATGCCCTGAACGGTGTCGAAAGCGCTGTTGCCCACGAAGACCTGCACGCGGCCTTTACTGAAATGCAAACACGCCTGCAGGCAGAAGAAGCGGAAAAGGCCCGGGTGCTTGCTGCCGAAGGTGAGCAGTTCCTGGCGGAAAATGCCAAACGTGAAGGTGTTCAGGTCACGGAATCCGGCCTGCAGTTTGAAATAATGATTGAAGGCGATGGCGAAAAACCAACCCGTGCCAGCACGGTAAGAACCCATTACCATGGCACACTGATTGACGGAACCGTATTCGACAGCTCGGTGCAACGGGAAGAGCCTGCAGAATTTCCGGTATCCGGTGTGATTGCCGGCTGGACGGAAGCGCTACAAATGATGAGCACAGGTTCCAAGTGGAAGCTGTTTGTTCCTTATCACCTGGCTTATGGTGAGCGTGGAGCCGGTGGTGCCATCGGTCCATACACGACGCTGGTTTTTGAAGTGGAACTGTTGGATATTGTTTCCTGATCGATCAGGGCCTTGCAGATCCCTGTCTTTACCGACAGGGATCTGAACAACTCCTCAGATCTTTGATAACCGCTGCAAATGAAATAAATGTTTCTTTTCGAATTTAAAATCAAACTAAAAATAAATATTCATCTATTATGATACTTTGTAAAAATCGTGAGACCGAAATAACTTGATAAAAGATTTAAAGGTACGCTACCGATGAATAATTTTAATTCCTATTTTGGTCAGTCAGGCAAATATCCATTGCCCGGCCAATTTTCGCAGACATCGATGCCAGACAGGCCTCAACAAACACCATTTTCACCTACCCAAATGACCACCAAGACTGCAAACGGTCTACCGTGTGCATCAGCCCAACCTACTTCTTTCATGCATCAGGCCACTTCACAGCCAAATGATGACAGCCCCTCATGTCAGTCCCAGCCGACAAGATCAGTTTGTTATAGAGAAGTGACTCAATACAAACAGACAACCTTTCAAGCTACTCCGGAAGAATTAAGTAAATTCTGTCCGGATGCTTTACTGGCGCAGGGTTTTACCGAGATTCCCTATGTTGATGATCTTTTACTGGCCAGATCTCTCCCTGATCAACAAACTGTGCAAGTAGTGCGCACCGCCATATCATCTAATGTAGAACTCAATCGAAACTGGCATACACAGCCAGTGCCGACTCAAAGGCATTCTTCGGCGGTAGAACCTGACTCTGACCGCCCCTTTCACCCGAAGCAATATCATCAAAGCCATCACTATCCTGACAGAAACCGACGTGAAGGCATTTAACCTGTGTTGTCCGACAACATCTGAAGATAAGCCTGTCACTTATCTTCAGACTTTAATCGAAAAAACAGAGCAGCTTAATTAACCAGCAGGGACTTTCCTGACATCTCGGCAGGCTGTTCCAAACCCATCAGCGCCAGCAGGCTGGGTGCCAGGTCAGACAGAATACCATCCTTCAGCTGAATGCTTTGTGGTCCAGCATACACCAGTGGCACCAGCTCACAGGTGTGGGCAGTGTGAGCCTGACCCGTGGTCGGGTCTTCCATCTGTTCGGCATTACCATGGTCCGCGGTAATCAGGCACTGGCCACCGACTTCGTCCAGGGCTTCCAGCACACGGCCAATGCTCGCGTCTACTGCTTCCACCGCTTTAACCGCTGCATTGAAATCACCGGTATGGCCAACCATGTCGCAGTTTGCGTAGTTACAGATGATCAGGTCGTGCTCGCCACTGCGGATTTCCTGAACCAGACGATCAGTGACTTCCGGAGCACTCATCTCTGGCTGCAGGTCGTAGGTAGCGACTTTTGGTGAGGCCACCAGCACTCGCTTCTCGCCATCAAACGGCTCTTCACGACCACCGCTGAAGAAGAAGGTAACGTGCGCGTACTTCTCGGTTTCCGCAATACGGAGCTGGGTTTTACCCAGTTTCTCCATGTATTCACCCAGCGTGTTCACCAGTTCGCTGGGCGGGAAGGCACAGGGGGCATCGATGTCCGCAGAGTACTGCGTCAGCATCACAAAACCGGCCAGATCGGCCACACGGCTGCGCTGGAAGCCATCGAAGTCCTGATCAACAAAGGCACGGGTGATTTCACGGGCACGGTCAGCACGGAAGTTCATAAATACCAGTGCGTCGCCATCGTTCAGTCTGGCGGCTTCAGCACCAATCACGGTGGCTTTAACAAACTCGTCGTTCTCGTCACGCTCATAAGCGGCTTGCAAGCCTTCAACCGCGGTTGCGGCAGTGAACTCGGCCTGGCCATCGGTGATCAGATCATAAGCCTGCTGGACACGATCCCAGCGGTTGTCACGGTCCATGGCGTAGTAACGGCCAATCAGGCTGGCAACACGGCCAATGCCTTTTTCCTGCAACATGGCATCCAGCTTTGCCAGGGACGCTTCAGCGCTGCGCGGTGGTGTATCACGGCCATCCAGGAAGGCATGAACATAGACTTCTCTGGCACCACGACGGTCAGCCAGTTCAACCATGGCATGGATATGGTCCTCATGGCTGTGAACACCACCCGGAGATACCAGCCCCATAATATGAATGGCTTTACCGGCATGAATGGCTTTATCGACAACGCTGGTAATCACCTCATTTTCATAGAAGTCACCGTCCCGGATGGCTTTGGTAATGCGGGTCAGTTCCTGGTAAACCACGCGGCCTGCACCCAGGTTCATATGGCCAACTTCGCTATTACCCATCTGGCCATCGGGCAGGCCAACGTCCATTCCGGAACCGGAAACGAAGCTGTGCGGGTTCTCTTGCCACAGACGATCCATTACCGGCGTTTTGGCGGCCAGAATGGCGTTGCTGTCTTTTTCTTCACGGTAGCCGTAACCATCAAGGATGATCAGGGCGGTAGGTGTGCGCTTATCAGTCATGGGTCTTAACCTTGGCGAACGGGAAGGCTGGTGAAGAGGCTGAATGTCTGACTTATCAGCGCGATCTCTTGAACCAACCTTATGGTGAGTGGAATGGTTGGCATTCTACCTGCTTTGCCGCCGGTTTCCAGTGCAATACCTGCTCTTGAGTGAACAGCGCAAACTATCACACCAGGGGGTGTCAACCGGCGATATCTCCTGGAAGTCTCTGCAATTTTCTGAAACTTTCCGCACAAATATCACCGACAGCGTTTGTAGGTCATTTTAGTTGGCGATAGCTTTTTGTACTAACGCACCGTACATACAAAAAGGCGCACAAAAAGTCGGCCAGCACTTTTTTCCGTCGTCATTCCCTTACTTTCCTGAGACGGGATCAGTATACTTGCCACCTTTCAATTTATAGATTGACAGCTTGTCGGCATGGAACAATTCATCGAGTTTATCATTAACCATCCCCTGCACGTTGGTGCACTGGTGGCGCTGGCCAGCGCTTTGGCCTTTACTGAAATGCGCAAGGGTGGGCAGAGCGTTTCCACCGCCCAGCTGACCCAGATGGTCAACCAGGACCAGGGCGTGGTGATCGACGTCCGGGAAAAGGCAGATTTTTCCAAAGGTCATATCGTCAACGCCATTAACGTTCCTTATACAAAAATCAGGGAACGTTCCAGTGAACTGGAGAAATACCGCGAAAAGACCATTATTGTGGTAGATGCCATGGGGCAGCACAGCGGCAGTGTTGGCAAAACCCTGAAAACCGAGGGCTTTGCCAATGTGGTCAGACTACAGGGTGGTATGTCCACCTGGGCCTCTGACAACCTGCCAGTGGTCCGAAAATAGGCTCTGGCTGGACAATCTGCACGATCATTACCAAAATGCGATATTCGCTTGGCTTATCATTAGCTCATCAAAAGTAAGGAAATGACAATGGCTGAAAATCATCAGCAGGCTTCTCAACAACAGCAGGCTCCGCAGTTTGCGTTGCAGCGAATCTACACGAAAGACATCTCCTTTGAATCACCAAAGGCCCCTGAGATCTTTCAGAAGCAGTGGCAGCCAGAAGTCAAACTGGACCTGAGCACCAGCAACCGCCCTCTTGAAGAAGGTCTGTACGAAGTGGTTCTGTCCCTGACGGTAACCGTGGAAAACGGTTCCGGCAAAAACCCTTCAGATAAGAAGGAAACCGCTTTCGTGACTGAAGTACATCAGGCAGGCGTCTTCCTGGCCAAAGGTCTGGATGAAGAAGAACTGCATCGTACCCTGGGTGCCTTCTGCCCGAACATCCTGTTCCCCTATGCCCGCGAAGCCATCGACAACCTGGTACTGCGCGGCAGCTTCCCTCCGCTTATGCTGGCACCAGTCAACTTCGACGCGCTGTATATGCAGGCCCGCGAACAGCAGTCTGCCAAGCAGCAGCCGGAAGCGGTTAATTAACAAATAGCTTTGCTTTGAAAGCTTGTAACCACAAAGGCACAAAGACACGAAGTCTTTTGTGCCTTTTTATTGCGTACAATATGGCAGTAAGGCTACAAAGTAACAGTGACAAGCTTTTCCTTTGTGCCTTGGTGTCTTTGTGGTTTAACAACGCTTACCGCCCACCAACAAACCCCATCTGCCGCCAGGCTTCATAAACCATCACCGCCACGGTATTGGACAGGTTCAGGCTCCGACTGTCCGGGAGCATGGGTAATCTCAGCACCTGCTCTTTCGGCAAAGAGTCCAGAATCTCTGCTGGCAGGCCACGGGTTTCCGGGCCAAACAGCAGGGCATCCCCTTCTCGAAAGGTGCAGCAGCTGTAATTACTGGTTCCCTTGGTGCTCAGAGCCAGCACCCGGCCTGGTTTGACGGATTCCAGAAAGCCCGGGTAGTCCGGGTGAATCTTCAGCTCGGCAAACTCATGGTAATCCAGACCCGCCCGTTTCAATCGCTGATCATCCAGCTCAAAGCCCAGGGGTTCTATCAAATGCAGACGAAATCCGGTATTGGCACAGAGACGGATAATATTACCGGTGTTGGGGGGGATTTCCGGCTGGTAGAGGACAACATCAAGCATGGGCAGATCCGATTAGTGGTAGAGGGGTGATGATAGGGTATTTGGGGGGTGGGGGGTATTGGTTGGGGGCGCTTTTCGCCTGCTGCTCGTAAAAGCTTAAGAAGGGATTAACAGTTCATTCGTTGATAACATAATGTCAGGACATGACATTCAGACTGGTTTGTCAGTGCCTCAAAGGTTAGCTATTGTTAGCTAATCAAACTGAAGGATTTACCTATGTCTGAGTCACCCGCTTCTGAACCTGACCGTATCATCAATATGCATGAGGCTAAAAGTCGCTTATCTCAGCTGGGAGAGCTCGCCTGGCGTGGTGAGCGGGTAGTGATCTCACGGGCTGGCAAACCCTACCTTGAACTGATTCCGTACCGTGAGCGAAAAGCCCGTAAGCCTGGACTGCTCAAAGGCAAAATTCACCTGTCCGATGATTTTGACGAGGCAGATGAGTCCGTAATTGACCTGTTCGGGGGCGGGGAATGAAGAGCAGACACCTGTTACTGGATACCCATGCCTTCCTCTGGTGGCTTGATGATAACCCCAGGCTTGGCCAGCGTACCCGCTCATTAATTGCCAATGCTGAAAATGTGGTTTATATCAGTGCGGCCAGCATGCTTGAAATCGCCATAAAAAAAAGAATCGGTAAACTTAATGCCCCTGACCAACTGACATCCTGCCTTGAAGATGAAGGCTTTTCACCGCTCTCTATCACCCCTTACCATGCTGAGCTGTCCGGCTTGCTGCCCATGATTCACAAAGACCCGTTTGACCGCCTGCTGGTTGCCCAGGCTCAGGCAGAAGGCCTGGAACTGATCTCGATTGACGCTGTCTTCCCCCGTTATCAGGTCAGATTGGTGAACGCCGGGGAGTAAGAGTGCCATTTATGGCAGATATTAAGGAATAGTTCTGAAGTAACTTCCAGATTTGTGATAATATCCGGTAAAGAAAAAACTTTGCAACCTCCTTGTCTCCGTGCCTCCGAGGCAAGTTTCCTCTGCCTTTTGCTGCAATCGCGCCACTGGTAAAAACAGAGAAATTGCAAAATTTATTGTGATACAGGTCTCAAAAGTCTTGTGTATTTGTCCGTAATATTTAACAATCAGGGTTCAATATAATGAGTGGCCAAGTGTTTGCAACAGAAATCAGGCTCTTTGAGTAGAAGACTTTGGTTGGAGGTTAAGCATTATTGGTGTTTGTCCGGAAGTATTTGTGATTGGATTTTGGAAGGTGTGAATTATTGATTGTGATTGGTTAGGCTTAACTTTAGGCATATGTCTCTGGTGGCTGTTCACTCTTGATACTTCCCTTTTCTCTATTCATCAACTAAACGACAATTGATTATAATGTAATCACAGGTGAAGGGCAGTTAAGCACTGCGTGGGGGTAAAAATGAAAACGATAAAAGCATTGGCGTTGGTTGCGGCGGTTTCTGGGGGGGTGTTTGGGGCTGTCACAGCAGTTGCTGCTACAGATGGTGAGCTGAGTGCAACATCATCTGAAGGTTCATTCAAAATTACTCTGTTTAATGCTACAGAAATACAAGTTTACGGATTAGAAGATCTTACATTGATCGCAAATCAGGTGTCAGGAACTGAAAATCCAGACCCAAACCAGAAAACCACTACACCTGTTTGTGTATATACCAATGCAGCCAATTACAACATGACTATCGAGTCAAGTAATGGTACGGGTACAAATAATTTGACATTGGGTAATGATGGAGGTGGAAACCCAATTTTATATAGTGTTGCTCTACAAAAAGCTTCTGATAGCTCAGATATCTTCAAGTGGGGAGCTGGTTCAAATAACAATGGAACAACCACTGGTTCATTGCCAAAGACGACAGATCCAAAAGTTTCCTCTGGTACATGTGTTAACCAGTTAGCCGTTGCTTTAGATGGAACTCCCAACAATACAGAAGGTACTTTTGAAGACACTGTTACCGTAACAGTTGCTCCTATATAAGCACAAGACCGCAAAACCGGAGTCCGAACGACAACCGGGGTTACGATAACCGAAGAAAAACCGGGATCAGGTCTTTCATCGCAAAAACCGGGGTCAAAAACCGGGGTCAAAAAACCGGGGTCAGGTCTTTCATCGTGCATCCAGCCAAGCTGCCGATGAAAGCCCCTGAAGCAAGATAAACCCAATGTCGGCAACCACTCCCAGGTTGCCGACCTCTAAACAAAATATCCCCATAAAAAATATGGGAACAAAAACCTCCTCAAACCTTGAGGAAAAAAACTTTGTGCCTTTGTGCCTTTGTGGTTCAAAAACAGCCACAACAACCCACAAGAGTCAATAAGCGTTGTCAATAAAACAATCAACCGGAGATAGCTTCAATCATTATGCGTCGTTGGAAGTGCATCGTTAACTTGCTTTATGCATTCTCCATGTACGCTGTCAGTCACATGGCATTTGCCAACGGCCCTATTTTTCTCGCCGCCAACAACCCGCCCGCCGGGTTTGAAGATCTCAGCAGCACCCAGCAATCCCTGGTGGATATCTATTTCGGCAACCGCTATATCGGCTCCCAGCTGGCCTCGTTCAGCCCCGGCATTATTGAACTGCCCAACCCCGCCGAGCTGGTGCGCCAGATTGGTAATCTGAATGACCCTACCCTTATTGTCAGCACCCTGACCGGCGAACTGAACAGCCATAGTGATCGGGTGTGCCTGAATGATTCATCACAAAACTGCGGTATCCTGGAAACGCCGGTGGCCGGGGTAATCTTTGACGAATCCCGCTTCCGTGTGGATATATTCATCAATCGTCGTTTTATGCTGACCCGCGCCGCCGATGTGCGCAAATACCTGCCCCCTTCCGATGCGGGCTTTGCCCTGATGCAGAACTTTTCTGCGGCGGTTTCCGGCTCCACAGCCGAGGGCAGCGATAACAGCTATACACTCAACGGCCTGACCATGGCCGCCTGGGAAGAGAACAGCCTCTACTGGAGCTGGGACTATTCCGATACCAGCCACTTCTCTGTCAATCAGCTGTACGGCCAGCGGGACTTTGAAGGGGTTGAATACAACGCTGGCCTGTTATCCACCAGCGGTTTTGGCTTCAACCTGACCTCTGACCAGCCGATGGTCGGCCTGCGCATTAACAGTTCCAACAATACCCGGGAAGACCTGGACTTCTCCGGTGGTATGCCGGTGGCAGTGTTCCTGCCCACCCGTGGCCGGGTGGAAGTGCGCAAGGATGACCGACTGATCGACAGTGAGTTCTTCGAGGCAGGTTCCCAGCAGCTGGATACCAGCAGCTTTCCCAGTGGCGCTTACGATATTGAAATTCGTATTCTCGATGAGAGCGGCAATCGGATCACCACGGAAACCCGCTTCTTTGCCAAGCAGAGCCAGATTCCACCCAACGGCGAATGGCTGTTCTTTATGGAAACCGGCCGGGTGGTGAACCGTCAAGCGGAGAAAGCCCTGCCAGAGCTGACGGAACAATGGCTGACCCGCGCCGGAGCCAGTCGCCGGGTGCTTGATACTCTGGCCGCCACAGGTGCGGTGGCCATCAATAATGACGATGCCCTGATGGAGTTCGGGCTTTACCACTTTGGCTACCGTTATGAGATCTCACCATCGCTGATGCTGGCGGATAATGGCAGCAAGGGTTTTACCGTCAACAGTCGTCTGAGTCTGGGAGACTTATCCCTTTCAGGCAACTATCGTCGTTTATGGCACAATAAGTCACTGACCGATGATGTTGATGATGATGGCAATGACATCCCCGGCCTGTTTGGCAACGCCTTTGAGCAGCACTCGCTTTCCGCTTCCATGCCCCTATTCGATGGCAGCCTGGGCTACCGTTACAGCCTGAACCAAGGCTTTGACGACAATAATGACCCGCTGGACCCGACCCGTACTCACAGCCTGGACTATCGCCGTACCCTGTTCCGCACCTTTGATTACGATGGCGATATGACCCTGAGCCTGGGCAAATCCAGCGATACCAGGATTGGCCTGGTCAGTTTCAGTTTCCGTTATCGTGATGACCACTGGGACTTTCGGGCCACGCCACGGGCTGAGATCAGCAAGCGCGATGGGGTAACTGACCGTTCTGAACGACTGCGGATTTCTACCTCCTGGGATGATGGCGATCTGCTGGATGGTGATCTGCGGTTCAATGCCGGCGTTGAAGGCGGCACCGGTGATGAACGTATGGATGGCAGCGTGCAGTACGCCAACCATTATGGCCGGGCCAGCTTCAGTGCCAGCCATACCCGGAGCAGTGACAGCAGTATCACCTCCTGGGGCGGCAGTATGAGCACCAGCTTTCTGACGGATGGTGAAGTCTTTGCCCTGGGTGGTGAAGAGCGTGCCGAGAGCGCCCTGGTGGTGAATCTGGATGGCCGCCCCGGTGATGTATTTGACGTCAAGGTAAACGGCCAGCGTCGTGGTTATGCCATTGCCGGCTCCCCATCCATTATTGCCCTGTCACCCTACGAGCAATACCGGGTCAGCCTGAGCCCGGCCGGTGAAACCCTGTACAGCTTTGATGAGCGGGAAAAGACCGTCACCCTCTACCCCGGCAATGTGGTGACTCTGGATTACGAAGCGATTCCCCTGCAGCTGCTGTTTGGACGACTACTGTTGAACGGTCTACCACTGGAAGGCGCCCGTATTAACGGTGGCCTCTACCCTGGCAGCACAGACGATATCGGTATGTTCCAATTGGAAACCCGTTCCGATGTCGGTAACCTGCAGGTAGAACTGAACAATGGCTGGCTCTGTCAGCTACCGGTTAAACCACTGGATGCCGGTTATGTATTGCAGATGGGCACCATCGATCTTGCCGATGCCCAGTGTGCACCGTTGCTGGAAGGCCAGCTGGCGATTACCGGGCGAAATGCTATTGACGAATAATGTCATTTCTACCCGTTAGTCAGCCTGCAGAACGCTACAGGTTGTCAAAACCTGGAAACATAACCAACCAATCCCTATTTATCAGGACATACTGTGAGCGCTGTGGTCACACAAACCTATAAAAAAAAGGCAAAACCTCTCTCAACTTGCCTGTTCTTTCTTTTCTGCATTACCGCTTTTCAAGTAACAACGGCCTATGGTGATAGAGACTGTGTTGGCAACAACTGTGATCAGGACGGTAACTACTGGGTTAAAGTGAAGCGCCTGCCCGATATGCTGCCTTTGCCTGACTGGAATGGCCAGAAGTCTGTTCCCGGAAATACCGAAACCAGCGGTAAAAGGCAGTTTTGTACCATTGCCTATTTAGAAGGCAGACCTCGTACAATGTTTGATCCGCAAGTCAGTATTTATGGCCCCGCATCTGATAGCAAATATATCTTGAAAAATGGCGGCCACTCTGTACCTGTAACCCTTGAAATCGAATCTGTTGCGGGTAAAGCCCCCCAGGATAAAACTGAATTTAAACCAGGGCAGTCGATCACCCTGACTGGCAATAATGGGTTTAGCCTGTGCAGAAATAATGAGCTGATTATTACTGCGACTGTTCGCCAGGAAGACATCCTGAAAACTGGAATGACAGGAAACTATCGCAGCCTTTTCCGGTTTAGTTCTGAATCCACTATGGACGGTAAAAGCCTTGGTCCCGCCTGGATGGAATTTGAGGTCACACTTAAGATATTGCCTGTTATTCAAATATCACAACTGGGCAATATTCCCCTTATTCCCAGTGGAAACTCTGCCAAAGGTAGCCACCGGTTCTGTGTTTATGCCATGGGTTCTAATACATTTTCACTGGAAGCATCCAGCCTGACTGGAACCAGTCGGCCTGAACAAAAATTCGCTCTGAAAAATGGAGATAACAATTACATCAACTATGAACTTACAGTTACAGACTCCAAAGCAACCAGTAAGTCTTACGATAAAAATAGTAACCAAGAGGGGTTTTCAGCCACCGATGACTATCAATGTTCATCAACAAACATGATCGTAGAGGTGATAGTGCCAGATATTAATAAGCCAGCAGGCACTTACATCGATACGATGACATTTACAGTGACTCCGGACTAACCAGCCATCATCAATCTCCACTTTGTTATACGACGCTGTTTGACCGGATGGATTTTGGGTGAAAAATCCGTCACACTAGGTATATAAGCCTGATCTGATAAGGCTGGTTTCCAACTCTATAGAGTCTGTAACATCAGTCAGACGTTAGAATAATAAAACAGGGTCTGGCCATCTTTTATCTCAGTGTGAGCGAAGTGATGGCACTGACAGTAATCAGTTATGTTGTATAATATTTTCTCGATCGTTCTAAAGTGCTTTCCCCCTATCGTTTTCACTCTATGGGCCCCTCTCTCTTTTGCTACTTTGGAATGCAGCTCACTTTCCGGAAACAGTGAACGCTGCACTGACGTGATTGGGCTGGAAGACCAGGAAATCACGATTCAGACAGAAGAGATCATTAATAACAGCCCTGTGATTTACGGCGAACAGCAATATTGTAAGTAGCTAACCATATGAAATCACATATTTCTGACTCCTTGTTCAGGTGCTCTGCTTCGTTACAACTCCGGTCACATAGCTACGGCTATGCTCCCTCCGTTGTGCCTCGCATAGCACCTGCCCAAGTAGCCAGAAATATGTGATTCCATATGGCCAGCTACTTATTCTTTCCTATACAAAACCCTCTGCTAACAGTGATATCAACGCTCTGGAGTCGTTTACAAACACCTGTCAATTCAGGCCACCCGGACAGTTTGATTAAAAAATGATCAGACCGGCCTACTGGCATCCGTTCAAGTCTGTTTATTCACGGACAATAAACGAATCTTCTTAATAA
>NZ_PJPV01000170.1 GCF_002864045.1 Endozoicomonas acroporae | reverse complement strand
AGCACACTGGGTTTGGTTGAAGTATCCAGATGCTGGCTAACCAGTTTCCAGGGAAATTGTAAGCCGAGGCCGAGTATAAAAACCTGATTTCCATCCATGGCTGGATACTACTTCTGATGAGGTAAAAAGAGCCCGAATTCTCTCAGATATTTCATAAGGAAATCCACACTAAAGGACGAGGAGCCAGCAAGCATTGTCCCGTATGTTTGAAACACCCGACCAGATGAAACTGTCGTTTGAAGATTGTCTCAGCCTGTTACTTGAAGCTGAAACTCTGGATCGTAAGCAGCGCAAACAGCAACGACTCAGGAAGGCGGCAAAAATCAAGCAGGCCAGCGCCTATGTAGAGGATATTGATTATGCGGCCAATCGGGGGATTGATCGAGGCGCATTAGAAACCCTGTGTCGATGCGACTGGATATCCAGAAATCAGTTTTTATTGATGCCATTATGGATCGTCTGATTCACCGTTCACACCGTTTGGAACTGTCAGGGGAGTCAATGCGTAAGAAACAAAGTCTCAATTTGGCAAAACAGGAATAATATGCAGTAAACCTATAACGTGACGGATCAAAAAGGGAACCACGGACCAGTTCATTGCACAATCTATGGTTCCCGTATCAGCAAACTGATGGATACGCCGGATACGGTGCTGTGGCTGAAAAAGAAGCCCTTTGGCCCTCAGGCCAGTACCATTTTCTACAGCCTGATCGAAGGTGGAAAGGCTAATGGACTGGAACCCTACGATTATCTCTGTCGTGAATTGTAACGAGTACCCGGCTGTAATTCTGTGGATGCTTTGGAAGTCTTGTTGCTATAGCAATTATGTGAACAGAGTCAAAAAATATATTGACTTTATTTATAGCTGTTGACACCGATTTAAACTGCTGTTTGAATGTGTTTCATTCAATAAGAACAACTCAATAGTGAAAGGGATACATGGAATGACCCGAGGAATGATGGCCTACGTTCGTGGCCGTACTGCTTATATCCAGTCTTTCGCTGGTACCTGGAAAGAATCGCCTGTTATCAGTAGATGTCGCAAGCTGAAAAGCTTTCCTTCTCCAAGCCTCTTCTAACTGAAAGTTCGTGTTCTGCATCAGGCACGATGTCCATTCATAAAAATAAGTATCTGGACAGCCGTAGTAGTGAGTCAATTCAATTCCATAGATAGTGGCATACATTGCCTGGTGATGCTGGCCAAATTTCATGGCGTAGCGGCAGAGGCTGAGCAGTTGCATTACCAGTTTGGTCGTGGCGATGCAGCGCTTGACGATATAGCCATGCTCAGGGCGGCTAAATCCCTGAAGTTGAAGGCCAGAAAAATCAAAGTGGCAGTGGATCAGCTGACTGATCTGCCGTTGCCTGCGATTGCACGACAGGTGGATGGTCACTACTTCATCATTGCCCGGGTACATGAAGGGAAGGCGCTGATTCAAAGTCCGCTGAAGCAATCCCCCGAGGCAGTATCGTTGGATGTGTTGGAAACGATGCTCTCTGGCGATGTTCTGTTATTCACGAAACGCTCTTTGTTGCCGGGCAGTTTTGCCAAGTTTGATTTCAGCTGGTTTATTCCCGCTTTGCTGAAGCATAAAAAACTGCTGTCGGAAGTATTGCTGGCTTCCTTCTTTATTCAGCTATTTGCACTGATCACCCCACTGTTCTTTCAGGTGATTATCGACAAGGTGCTGGTTAACCAGGCATTAACGACGTTAGACGTATTGGCATTTGGCCTGTTGGTACTCTCATTTTTCGATATTGTCCTGAATGGCCTCAGGAATTATGTATTCAGTCACACCACAAACAGAGTCGATGTGGTGCTTGGCTCAAGGCTGTTCAACCATTTACTTCGCTTACCCATTGCATTCTTTCAAGCTCGTCGAGTAGGCGACACGGTGGCCCGGGTTCGGGAGCTGGACACCATTCGGGAGTTTATTACCGGCTCTGCCCTGACGTTGTGTATCGACCTGTTATTCACCGTCGTCTTTTTTGTGGTGATGTATTTTTACAGCCCAACGCTGACCTGGATTGTGTTGGGTTCCATTCCTTTTTATATCCTGCTCTCTTTGATCGTTACCCCGATTCTCCGTGCCCGACTGAATGAGAAGTTCAAGCGTGGTGCCGAAAACCAATCCTTCCTGGTGGAGTCCGTCACCGGCATAGAAACCATCAAAAGCTCTGCAGTAGAACCCCAGATGCAGCGGCACTGGGAAGACCAGTTGGCGGCTTATGTATCTGCCTCCTTCAGGGCTATGAACCTTGGCAATATTGCCAGCCAGTTTGCCGGGTTAATCAATAAAGTCGTCACGGTGCTGACGTTATGGGTAGGGGCCACACTGGTCATTAATGGTGAGCTTACCGTTGGTATGCTGATTGCCTTTAATATGATTGCCGGTCGGGTGAGTGCGCCGATCCTGAAGCTGGTGCAGCTCTGGCAGGATTTCCAGCAGGCCGGTATTTCGGTGCAACGATTGGGCGATGTACTGAATACCCCCACGGAACCGGGGCACGATCCAAACCGAACCACATTACCTACATTGAAAGGTCAGGTACGTTTTGAACACGTGACTTTCCGTTATCAGCCCGATCGGCCTGCTGTACTCAATGGCGTATCGCTCACGGTCAACCCCGGGCAAGTGATCGGTATTGTAGGGCGTTCTGGCTCAGGCAAAAGTACGCTGACAAAACTGGTGCAGCGATTGTATGTACCTGAATCTGGTCGTCTATTGGTGGACGGTGTTGACCTGGCACTGGTGGAACCCACCTGGCTACGCCGACAAGTGGGCGTGGTGCTGCAGGAAAACTTCCTGTTCAACCGCTCAGTGCGGGACAACATTGCCCTGGCCGACCCGAGTGCCTCCATCGAACGGGTGATGGCAGCGGCGAAACTCTCCGGTGCCCATGATTTTATCTTGGAATTACCCGAAGGTTACGACACCAATGTCGGTGAACAGGGCAGCTCCCTTTCCGGCGGTCAGAAACAGCGCATTGCTATTGCCCGTGCGTTGCTCACCAACCCGAAAATCCTGATCTTTGATGAAGCCACCAGTGCCCTGGATTATGAATCGGAACACATCATCCAGCAGAACATGAAAAAGATCAGCCAGGGGCGCACGGTCTTTATTATTGCCCATCGTCTTTCCACGGTGCGGGATGCCAACCGCATTATCGTGATGGACAAAGGCAGAATTGTGGAAGAAGGTGCTCATGATCAGTTGGTAAAACAGGGTGGCCATTACGCAAGGTTGAATGCCCATCAGCATGGCTTACGGGAGGCGGTGTAGATGAAGTCACTGTTCTCAAAAGCCACCAAAGCGCTGCTCAGTCGAACGGAGCGCCCGGAATCTCTGGATGACACCCGTCGTCAGTTTCTGCCAGCGGCACTGGAAGTGGAAGATACCCCAGCCAGTCCGGCAAGCCGGGTTATCGTTAAAGTGATTATCGCTTTGTTTGTCATCGCCATTCTCTGGTCCTGCTTTGGCAAAATCGATATTGTGGCCACAGCACAGGGAAAAATCATACCCGGTGAGCGGGTTAAAACCATTCAGCCGATGGTGATTGGTGAGGTGCAGGCGATTCATGTACACGAAGGCGATGAAGTCAAAGCCGGTGATCCACTGATCACTTTGGTAGGCACCGTCACAGAGGCGGAAAGCGTTCGGTTGCAACAGGAAATCGAGGCTCTTGGTTTGCAGCTGGCCAGACAGCAGGCGTTTGTTGCTTATCTTGATACCCCTTCCTCCAACCTCGTTCCCACGGTTTTAGGGCCTTTAGGTTCCCCCGTGGGAATGCATACCCACTCTTACCGAAAGTACGCGGTCACAGAAGAACAGGCTCTCGGGCAAGAACATGAGATCCAGAGAAATAGCGAATCTCAAACCTTCGTAGAACAGTTGCTATTTCAACAAATCGAAGATTACAGAACATCAGCAAATGCCCTGATCAGCCAGGAAAAAAGCAAACGCGCTGAGCTACAAACCATTGTCGCCCAGGTGAACAAGCTGAAGCGGGTTCTTCCCATTATTGAAGAACGCACCCAATCACTGAAAGCGCTTTATGACAAAAGCTACGGCTCCAGAGTGGAATACCTGGAGCTGGAACAGCAACGCATCGAACTGGAAGAAGATATCAAGGCTCAAAGCGCCGCCGTTAAGCAACTGGCTGCAGAAGCGGAAGCGCTGCAACATCAACTGGCCAGCCTCCATGCACAGACTCGCCGGGAAAGCCTGGATCAGCAGGAACAGCTGCACCGTCAGCTGGACACACTGGAGCAGGAACGCATCAAAGCAGAAGAGTTGCACGACCAACAAAAAATCGCCTCGCCCATTGATGGCACGGTGCAACAACTACAGGTCCATACCATCGGTGGTGTTGTACAGCCAGCACAGGCACTGATGCAGATCGTCCCCGCCGAAGCAAAGATGGAAGTGGAAGCCTGGATACTGAACAAAGACATCGGTTTTGTTCACGAAGGTCAAAGCGCCGAAGTGAAAATCGACACCTTTAACTTCACTAAATACGGTTTAATTGATGGCACTTTAACCTCCGTTTCCAACGATGCCGTGCCCGATGAAAAACTGGGTTTGAGATATCTTGCCAATGTTCAGATTGAAAAAGACTGGATGCAATTAGAAAACCGGAAGGTGAATTTGGCTCCGGGAATGAGTGTAGCGGTAGAAATTAAAACAGGGCAAAGGCGCCTGATTGAGTATTTTCTGAGTCCTCTGTTGAGGTTCAAACAGGAGAGTATACGTGAGAGATAAACAAATAAGACTGAAAAAAGGAAGCGCAATCCTTTTTTTGCTCTGGTTTTTCAGTGGGATATTATTTTCCATACTACTATCTAGTCAAACAGAATTTAGTATTTTCACAATATCGCTATTTAGTAGCTTTGAACCTTATGTCAGCGATTATGAAAAGTTCTGTTGGTCTATTGCTTTCTATATCGTTTCCCTCCCAATGTTTTTTTTATTTATCAGAAGTCAAGTCATAGTAGATCCTCCCCTCTCTATTGAGAAAAGGATGATCTTTTTTTTGCTTATACCATGTTTTTTACTTGCTGGGTTGGGATTGATACCACTCACTGACCAGGGAATGTATACACAGCTTTTGCGAAGATTAATTCAAGTTGCGGACTGGGTTGGAGCTGTTTTACTTGTGTTCTTTTCCTTTAGCCTCGTCACTATATTTTTGTCAATTACCTTCAGGAAAATGAAAGGAGAAATAAGTGAGTAATCCAGCAACCGATAATGACACATTTCAGTATTATTTTGATAAGTATTGGGGAGAAGCGGCAAGTGGTTTATCTTCAGTATTAACTGAAATAACAGATAAATACTCCGCACAAGATTTTAATAATGCAGTTAAACAGCAGGAAATAGCTGAAAAACTATCTGCAGAATTTGACTATTACTCCCAGCGAGCTTCTGAATTAGCAAAAAAGGCAGACTCGTCTGGTTTAAGTCCAAATAAGTCAAAGCTTGCACAACAGACTTTAGACAATACTTCTATGATTTTTAAGGAGTACTCAGAGCAAGTAAAAGCTAAAGGGATTGAAGCTTTAGACGCTGTGGATACATCGATGCTTAACTCTGTAAACCGGCAACTACTTTCAGCAGGAGGTAAAGCTGCTGGCCCTCTGGCTGATAGTTTAGGCGTTACTATTAAACTTCTAAATGACGATTATTATGGTGCTGCAGGCGCATTTGTCGGTGCTGTTGCAGGTGCAGCTTTGGGAGTCTTTCTTGTTTCAACTACAGCGTGGATCAGCATTCCTGCTGCAATCATTTTTGGAACAGCAACGAGTAATTCATTTGAATCTATTTTTAAATTCCTTGACCCTCTTGGGCTTGGAGATATTTTACGGTCAAGTGGAAATAACCCTGAATTCAATGGAGCTGAAAACCTCACCTCTCCAATTATCCTCGACTTAGACGGAGATGGTGTCGAAACCATCAATGAGTCAGAAGGCGTTTATTTTGATCATGATGGCAACCTGCTGGCTGAAAAGACCGGCTGGGTAGGTAAAAACGATGGCCTTCTGGTCTTCGATAAAAATGCTGACGGACAGATTTCCAGTGGTGCAGAACTCTTTGGCAACCAGACTACGCTCACCAATGGTGAGAAGGCGGCTAATGGATTTGAAGCCTTGAAGGATCTTGACAGCAACGGTGACGGTGTTCTTAACCAGTCCGATGAAGCCTGGTCGAAACTTCAAGTCTGGAAAGATGTCAATAGTAATGGCGTGGTGGACAGTGGTGAACTGCTTTCCATGGCTGATGCTGGTATTGCCGCTATCAATACTGAATATGCTACCGGTAAAACCAAAGACGCCGCTGGCAATGAGCACCGCGAAACCGGCAGTTTTACCAGGACTGATGGCAGTGAGGGAAAGGCGACTGACGTATGGTTCAAGATTGACCCAGCCCGAACCCGATATGTGGGTGATGTTGAGTTAAGTGATGAAGTCAAGGCTCTGCCCAACGCTGTCGGTTTTGGGGAGTTGCCGGATTTGCAGGTGGCCATGGCTGCGGATAAAACCCTGCAGGCATTAGTGAACCAGTACGTGAATACTGAAGATGCGGGAGAGCGGCAGAAACTGCTGGAGCCGATCATTTATCAATGGGCCGGTGTCAGTGATGTTGACCCTTACAGCCGTGACCCGACCAAAGTTTACGGGCATGTGATGGATGCCCGCCAGCTGGAAACACTGGAGAAGCTGACCGGCACACCCTATGTCGGCACCTGGTGCTGGGGTGAGAAAGACCCGAACCCACATGGTCGTGCAGCACCGGTATTGATTGAGCAATTCAACCGGTTTGCTTCCTTTGTTGAATCGCAGCTGCTGGCTCAGAGTCATTACAAAAATGCCTTTGATGCCATTACCCTGAAGTACGATGAAAGCAGTGAAAGCTTTGTGCCAGATTGGACGGGGTTTGAAGAACACCTGACCGGGCTGCTGGGCACCAGTGACGACACTATTGTTGAGCTGGCAAATATAGCTCGCAAGCTGGGCAGCTATTCTCCGGAACTCTCCCGCGCTGTTGAAGATTCCCTGAACCGCTTATCCGTTACTTCGCCGGTGTTGGCGGCCTTGCTGGATAGCAAAAACGCAGTTGGTACCGCTGGCAATGATTACTTGACCACCGGCTATGGCAACGAGGTGCTTTACGGCAAAGGCGGCGATGACCGGCTGTTTGGCGGTTCTGGTGATGATAGTTATTTCTTTGATAAAGGCGACGGCAAAGACCGCATCTATGACAGCGCTGGCAGCGACAAGATTGTCTTCCGTGAAGGTGTGAATCGGGAGAACCTTGAGTTCAGCCGTAACCTGACCACGGTGTGGATCAAACTGAAAGATAGTGAAGGTCAATATACCGGTGATGAAATACAACTGGATAACTACTTTGATTTTGATGGCACGTTAAAAGAAGGGGCGATTGAATCGGTAGAGCTGGCGGATGGCTCTGTGCTCAGTCAGGCGGATATTCTTGCCTCGCTGGTATCAGAAGCCACAGAAGATAATGACCTGATTTTTGGTACGGGTCAGACTGATAACCTGTCCGGTAAAGCTGGCGATGACCAGATGTACGGTTTTAACGGTGACGATGTGATTGCCGGTGACGCCGGAAACGACACGCTCTCCGGTGATGCTGGCAATGATAAGTTGATCGGTGGTGAAGGTAATGATGAGCTGAATGGTGGCCTTGGCAATGATACTTATCTGTTCAGTGCCGGGCATGGCCAGGATGTGATTCATAACTACGACAATGGCAACAGCAGGGTTGACCGTATCCGGTTTGATGAAACCATCACCGCTGAAGCGGTTGATGTCATCCGTGAAAATGATGATCTGATTCTGAAAACATCAGAAACCGATAGCATTCGGGTTGAGCGCTATTTCAAAAATCATGCTACCAGTGAATATGTCTTGCAGCTGATCGAGTTTGCGGATGGCACTGCCTGGAGCATTGATGATGTTAAGGCGGTGGTTCTTAAGGGCTCTGAGCAGAACGATGTGATTCGTGGCTATGACAACAGCAGCGATGAACTGACGGGCTTACAGGGCAATGATGCGCTCTATGGTTACAGTGGTGAGGACCGACTGGTTGGCGGTGTTGGGAATGATCAGCTTCAAGGTGGTGCCGGTAATGACACCTATGTAATTGCCAAGGGGGATGGGCAGGACATTATTACCGAGAACCGAAGTGGGAGTGACACCGATCGTATTCTCCTGGGTGGCGGTATATTGCCAGAACACACCTCGGTTCACCGCCATGGACAGCATCTGCTGATCACTACAGACGGCGATAGTCAGTCTATTCGAGTCAATAACTACTTCAACAGCGATGCTGCCACGAACTATGCCGTAGACACCATTGAGTTTGCAGATGGTACCCAATGGGATATCGAAACCATCAAGGGCAAAGTGATTGTTCCTACGGAAAGTAATGATGAGATTTGGGGTTATGGTTCGGACGATACACTTTCTGGTCTGGCTGGAGATGATGTGATCCGCGCCCAGAGTGGCAATGATTCTGTTGATGCTGGAGCAGGTAAGGATACCGTTTATGGCGGTGATGGGCAGGATGCTTTGGTGGGTGCCAGCGGTGCTGATCGCCTTTATGGTGAAAATGGTGACGATCAACTGGTCGGCGATGAAGGTGTAGACCAATTGTATGGCGGAAGTGGTAATGACTCTCTAAATGGTGGGCGTGGTGATGATCGTCTGGAAGGCGGAGCAGGCAATGACACCTATGTGATTGCCAGAGGTGATGGGCACGACACCATTACTGAGTATTGGCGTGGCAGTGATACGGATCGCATTCAACTGGGTGAAGGGATTTCACCGGAAAGTGTGGTGGCTCGTCGGCAAAATACAGACCTTCTATTGCACATTGGAGATGACCAGTCGGTTCGTGTTCGAAATTATTTCAACAGTGATGCGACGACCAATTACGCCGTTGACGCCATTGTGTTTGCTGACGGTACCCGTTGGGATATTGAAACGGTTAAACAAAAAGTGCTGGTGCCCACACAGGGTGATGACATTATTCTTGGCTATGACAGTTCCAGTGATCAACTGAGCGGTCTTGGCGGCGACGACCAGCTGTTTGGCGGTGCCGGTGACGATGTTCTTGACGGTGGTGCAGGAACAGACCATTTGGATGGGGGGACTGGCAGTGACGTCTATCTATATGGTGCCGGTGATGGCAATACCACTATTAATAATCATGACCTCAGTGAAGGGCGCCATGACGTGTTGCGCTTTAAGCAAGGCATTTCACCTGATGCCTTAAGGGCAACTCGCTTCCTGGATGATTTGTTGCTGACGTTCAGTGAATCCGGTGATGTCATTACTGTAAGCGATTATTTCAGTCAGGATACGGCCGGTGGTGATGCTCTGGATATCATTGAATTTGCCAGTGGTGAGCAATGGGATATTGCAACAGTAAAAACTCTGGTTCAGCAGAGCACCGATGGTGATGACACGCTTTATGGTTATGAAACCAGAGATGAGCTCACCGGTGGTCTGGGGAATGACCGGATTTATGGTAAGGGGGGTAATGATCAGCTCACCGGTGAAGATGGAGATGACCACCTCTATGGTGGAACCGGAGATGACCATTTATCAGGTAGTTCAGGCCAAGACTATCTTGATGGTGAGTCTGGGGATGATCACCTTGAAGGTGGAGAGGGTGATGATTCCCTCTATGGCCGAGCTGGTAATGATTATCTCGACGGCGGTAACAATGATGATCATCTCTATGGTGATTACGGTAATGACCAGCTGGTTGGTGGCGAAGGTAATGATTACCTCGATGGCGGCCGAGATGATGATCAGTTAACCGGTGGGACTGGTAATGACCGTCTCTACGGTGGCTATGGTAACGATTCGCTGACAGGTGGTATGGGTGACGACATCCTGAGCGGCGACCAAGGGGCTGATGATTATTACTTTGCCCAAGGCGATGGAAAAGATGAGATTCGGGATAACTATCAGGATCAGACTCGCCTATTACTGGCTGGCCTTGATCTTGACCTGATTACTTTCCGCCGTGTGGATGATGACCTGACTTTGACTTTCCGTGACAGTACTGAAGACAAAGTTACGCTCAAGTATTTCTTTGACAATGATTTGCCAAAGAGTGGTCTTACGCTGGTTGGTCCTGAAAACGTCACACAGGTTCTCGATAAAGCAGCGATTAACCTCAAAACACTGGAGGGCACGGGATTAGATGATGTGATTGAGGGTAACGACCTGGTGAATCAGGTGACTGCTCTCGATGGCAACGACCGTGTGCTGGGTTATGGCGCTGATGACGTTATCAGTGGTGGTGATGGCCAGGATCGTCTTCAGGGTGGTTTTGGCAATGACGTACTTTCCGGTGATAGCGGTGACGATTCCCTTGAAGGCGAAGCGGATGATGATCACCTGACTGGTGGGCTGGGCAATGACACCCTGACGGGCGGTGAAGGTGCTGACACTTATCATTTTGCTGCTGGAGACGGGCAGGATGTGATTCATAACTACGATAGTGAAGGCATGGACACTATTCGGTTTGCAGAGAGTGTTTCACCAGGCAGTGTCGCAGTATCAAGGGTTGGTGATGATCTGTTGCTCAGTTATGGGTGGAATGATCAGGTCACTGTTTCCCGGTTCTTCCAGGATGAAGGCCATTCCAGATACGCTCTGGATACGGTGGCGTTTGCTGATGGCACCGTCTGGAACAAAGAACTCCTGCTGGATAAAGCGCTGCTTGGAGATCTTGGCGATAACCTGCTCCGCGGTTATACGACAGACGATGTGCTTTCCGGTGATGCTGGCAACGATATACTGGTGGGCAATGCAGGTGATGACAGCTTGCGTGGCGGTACTGGCAACGACCGACTGGAAGGGGGCGTTGGCGATGACACCTATCATTTTGCAGCCGGCGATGGCAGTGACGTTATTGAAGACAGTGCCGGCATCGATACCCTGATCTTTGAAGACCTGAACGACGATGATGTGTTACTTCGTCGACAGGGCGATGATCTGCTCATTACCCGTCACGCTGACAGTAATGACAGTGTTCGTATCCTCAACCACTTTACCGACCAGACCGGTGCTGTCAGCCTTCGTGCCATTAATGTCATCACATTTGCCAACGGAACCCGCTGGAATACAGACGACATTCTGGTTCAGTCGGTCAAAGGCACTGAAGCCAATGATCAGATTCTGGCTCACGCTGAGAATGACATGATCACGGCACTGAGTGGTGATGATGTGGTTCATGGTCAGGGAGGCCATGATCAGATCGACGGCGGTGACGGAGCCGATACGCTTTACGGTGAGACCGGCCGGGATGTTCTGTTGGGTGGTCAGGGCGATGACCGTCTGGAAGGCGGGGACGACGATGACCGCCTGGAAGGTGGTGAAGGTGTCGATACCCTGTTAGGCGAGGACGGTAGCGATCAACTTTTCGGTGGTGACCAGAATGATGACCTCAGTGGCGGTGGTGGCAATGACCAGCTCTTTGGGGACAGCGGCAACGACACGCTGAACGGTGACTGGGGTGATGACACCCTGCATGGTGGCTCAGGCGATGATGAGCTGACCGATCTCACCGGCAATAACACCCTGTATGGTGGAGAGGGGAATGATAAATTGTCTGGTCGTGGGCACCTGTTTGGTAATGAAGGTGACGACACTCTGAAAGGCAGTGGTCTTTTAGCAGGTGGTGAAGGTCATGATGTCATTACCGGGCAAAGTGGCAGCACCCTGAAAGGTGACGCCGGTAACGATACCCTGATCGTTGACAGCCAGCCCTGGGAGCGCGGTGTGCTTAGTACACTGGAAGGTGGTGCAGGTGATGACACTCTATATGGTGGCTTTACCGATGATGAGTACCTTTTCAATCTGGGTGACGGTGCTGACCGGATGATTGAACGGCGCCTGGGCGAAGCTTATAGCAATTATGACGCCTCTTTTGATGTGCTTCGTTTTGGTGAAGGCATTGCCGCCATTGATCTTTCCTATGCCCGTCGAGGGGATCATATGGTCATCAGCCACAGTAACGGCAGTGACCAGATCACCATTGAGAATTGGTTCCGGGAGCCTACCGAGCACTTCAAAATCAATAGTTTTGAGTTTGCCGATGGCACCATCTTATCCGATGCCGACCTTGAAGAGCAGGTAGTAACTTATGGAACTGACGGTAGCGATCAGACCATGATTGGCTACCGTGATCATCATGATGAAATCCATGCCGGTGCCGGAGACGATAAAGTCTGGGGACGTGCCGGTAATGATGTGATTCATGGCGATGCCGGTGATGATTACCTGGACGGTGAAAGCGGTGATGATCGTTTATTCGGTGGTGAGGGCAACGATAACCTTCAAGGCAAAGAAGGCACCGATCACCTGGAAGGTGGTATGGGAAGTGACTCCCTCTCTGGCGGTAGTGGTGACGATACCCTGCTCGGGCAGTCTGGCGCAGACCAGTTGTTCGGCGGTGAAGGCAATGATCATATGGAAGGTGGTGCTGACGATGACTACATGGATGCCGGTGCCGGTGATGACAGGTTGATCGGCGGTGATGGTAATGACCAGCTTCGTGGAGAGGGCGGCAACGACACCTTGATAGGCGGCGCGGGTCGGGACACTTACGTCTGGGCTGTGGGTGATGGCGCGGATGTTATTGATAACCGTGGCGGACAAGGACTGTTGTTGCTTCAGGGTGGTGCAACCCCGGAGTCTTTGGACTTCAGCCGTGATGGGGATGACCTGCTGATTGCCATGAAAGATCAGACAGGTCAGTCCATCCGCATAAAGAACCACTTCCTTGGCGGTGACTGGGCACTGGATGGTGTACAGCCAGATGGTGGCTTTATGATCACCACCAACAAGATCAATCAGCTGGTTGCCGGGGGCAGTGATCCGGACTTTGCTTCAGTGGTGAAAGGCACTAACGACGGTGAGCGTCTGGTTGGTAGTGCAAACAATGATAAGGTTCTGGGTGAAGGTGGTGATGACACCCTGTTCGGAATGTCCGGCAATGACCGGCTGGAAGGTAGTGATGGAAACGATCGCCTGATGGGTGGTAATGGTTCTGGTCAGGGGTCTGGTGATGATGTCCTTGCCGGCGGTGCTGGAAATGACGTTCTAAACGGTGAAGATGGCAACGACACCCTGAATGGTGGTGTCGGTGATGACCACTACTATTATCAGGCCGGAGACGGTGTAGATACCATTGATGCCACGGGTGGCGGTACCGACTGGGTGCTTTTCAATGGCAGTATCAGCCGTGACCGGATCAGCTTCCATAAGGATGGCAATGATCTGGTCATGCTTCTGGATAATGATCTGAAGCAACAGCTGCGGGTGAAAGATCACTTCCTTGGTGGTGAGAAAGCCATCAGCTATGTGCAACCTTCTGACGGTGGCTATGCTATCCCGGCCTCAAGCTTTGCGTCGTTACTGACGGCTCTCCCGGGCGGTGGTGATGGCAGCGGAGGTGAGACTGGCAACGGTAATGGTGGTGAATCGGTTGATAACTCTGGTGGCAGCTCCGGTGGGGGTAACCAGGGTGGAGAGACCGGTGAGCCAACCGAGCCAGGACTGGGCGGTGACGATGTCATCACAGGGACCGCTGCCAATGAAGTGCTGCTGGGCGGTGCCGGTAATGACACATTGATTGGCGGAGCTGGCAACGATCATCTGATTGGCGGTCAGGGAGATGATATCTATCACTTCTCCAGTGGACAGGATGTGGTGGATAACACGGGTGGTGGTACCGACAAAGTGCACTTTGTAAATGGTATCACCTTTAACCAGGTAGCCTCTGGCCTCTCCAAAATGGGCGATGACCTGATTCTCAAGGTGAATGGCGGCCCGGATCAGATCACCCTCAAGAAATTCTTCCTGGGCGGTGAACATCTGATCGACAGCTTCACGTTTGCAACTGGTGGACAGATCACGGCAGCCCGGATTTTTGCTGCCTTTGGTCTGGCCATTCCAACCCCTTCTGAAAGCAATCCTAATGAGGTTGATGGCACAACCGGTGATGACGCATCGTTAACTGGTACAACCGAGGTTGATCACATCCGTGGATTTAACGGTGATGATCAGTTATCTGGGGATGGCGGTGATGATCTTCTGGAGGGTGGAAATGGTCACGATATCCTGAATGGACAGGCTGGTAATGATACTTTGAAAGGTGGACGTGGTAACGATACCTATGTATTTACAGCTGGAGATGGTCAGGACGTTATCGACAATGCTGACGGTGGTAATGATACGCTGTTGTTTGAAGGTATTAGCTTTAACCAGGTAGCCTCAGGCCTCAGCCGTTTTGGTAGTGACCTGATTCTCAATATTCAGGGTGGGACTGATACGGTTACGCTGAAAGACTGGTTCCTGGGTGGTGATAACGTAGTGGATACCATTCGGTTTGCCAGTGGCGGCCAGATTACCGCAGATCAGATATTCGGTGCTTTTGGTGGCACTAACCCTGATACCAATGGTTCACCGGACTACCAGAACGTGCCGGACGAACGGGGTTATGCCACGATTCTGAACGGCCAGGCTGGTGATCAGATCATTCTTGGCTCTTCCGATGCTGAAATGCTGGGTGGTGGCGCCGGAGATGATCATCTTCATGGCAACGGTGGCAATGACTACCTGATGGGGGGTGATGGAAATGATACCTACCATTTCACAACAGGTGGTGGTGCTGACACGATTAATAACCTGTCCAATTCAGCAGTGGATCAGGATGTACTGCAGCTGTTGGGCATTGAAGAAGAAAACCTCTGGTTTACCCGCTCCGGTGACCATCTGCTGATTGATGTTATCGGTTCTGATGATCAGATTACGGTACAGGACTGGTACAGCAATGATGCCCAAAAGTTGGATAAAATCCGCACGGGCGATGCTGTGTTGCTGGCCAACAAGGTGGAGAACTTGGTCAATGCCATGGCTGGGTTTGATGCACCGCCAGCTGGTGAAGCTCAGCTGCCACAGAACGTGCGCGATCAGGTTACTCCGGTGATTACGGCAAATTGGCAAACGACAGTGAGTTAAGGTTTACACTTAAAATTCACGATGAAATGAAGGCAGCACTGGGTAACTGGTGCTGCCTTTTTGGTTTTGGGGTACGAGCAGGTTACAGCGGGTTAAACTTACACGTACAAAATTTTTTCTGAATGGACACATTGCAGCACGGTGTGCCATCAGCAGTAGAGGTGGTCACTTATGAACAGCAGGCCGATCCATTTTGGACAGTGCCACTATTTGGGCGTCACTGATAGAGAGAACCCATCAAATACATTGGAACCGTGTAACCGTGCATTATTTCAATGTGTTTGATGGGTACAATCTCCGTTCACCCTGAGCGGAGTCGAAGGGTGATTGGCACAGTCTTTATTCAGGGCATGGAGCTTACGCCCTTCGACTCCGCTCAGGACGAACGGAGTTTGGGCGTCATTGATAGAGAAAACCCATCAAATACATTGGAACCGTGTAACCGTGCATTA